>CAYUFS010000006.1:0-3622 GCA_964443975.1 uncultured Myxococcales bacterium
GTTTCCGTCGCTGACCAGCGACGGCCCCATTGAAGCGTCGAGCCCGGCCTTGGGCATGCCGTAGGCGTAGGCCGTTTCCGTCGCTGACCAGCGACGGCCCCATTGAAGCGCCGTCGTCGGCTCCAGCTTCGAGAGGACGTTCGGGTGTTTCCGTCGCTGACCAGCGACGGCCCCATTGAAGCAGGTCACGTTGACCGATATTACGACTTGGCCCAGCCGGTTTCCGTCGCTGACCAGCGACGGCCCCATTGAAGCCAGGCCGGCCGGGACGTCCCAGTCGACGGCCCGAACGGTTTCCGTCGCTGACCAGCGACGGCCCCATTGAAGCACCTCGCACCGGATGTCCGAGGCGATGCCGTCCACCACGTTTCCGTCGCTGACCAGCGACGGCCCCATTGAAGCTTTTGTGTAGCCGGTAAAGGACGATGTCGCCGATATCGGGTTTCCGTCGCTGACCAGCGACGGCCCCATTGAAGCTTGTCCTGCTGCGTGCTCCCGGGCATCCACAGGTAGTTTCCGTCGCTGACCAGCGACGGCCCCATTGAAGCCCCTCCCTCCCGGTTTCATTCCCTTGGACTTGACCCGTTTCCGTCGCTGACCAGCGACGGCCCCATTGAAGCCAGCCTCCCGGGCCAGTATTCGGAGCGAACGCTAGGTGTTTCCGTCGCTGACCAGCGACGGCCCCATTGAAGCGAATAACCTCAAGCTCGACGCACACAATCAACGCATGTTTCCGTCGCTGACCAGCGACGGCCCCATTGAAGCAATCTCGCTGAAAAACAGCGTATTGCTAACGAATCATGTTTCCGTCGCTGACCAGCGACGGCCCCATTGAAGCCGCAGCAAGCCAAGCGACGCGATTGGAAAATCTGTGTTGTTTCCGTCGCTGACCAGCGACGGCCCCATTGAAGCCCTGATAACGACGCGCCTGGGAATGAATACGCTGTCACGTTTCCGTCGCTGACCAGCGACGGCCCCATTGAAGCTACGTAGGCGAAATCTCCTTCCGAAACGACTTGCGCGAGTTTCCGTCGCTGACCAGCGACGGCCCCATTGAAGCGAAGAGACTCCCGAGGGCGCGGTCAAGCTAGAGTTTGTTTCCGTCGCTGACCAGCGACGGCCCCATTGAAGCCGCCTGTCCAGCGATGAGCGGGCGCGTGCCGAGGTCCGTTTCCGTCGCTGACCAGCGACGGCCCCATTGAAGCGCCAGCGCCCAGATGTGCTCGCCCCACTGGCGCTTGGGTTTCCGTCGCTGACCAGCGACGGCCCCATTGAAGCGTCGGGCTCAACCTCCCGACACAAACCAATCTACTCGCGTTTCCGTCGCTGACCAGCGACGGCCCCATTGAAGCGCCCACACCGTCGGTGTCTCGTAGGGCTTCTCGCCTTCGTTTCCGTCGCTGACCAGCGACGGCCCCATTGAAGCGTGGAGCCGTAGAAGTTCACGGACGCCGTGAGCTCCTTGTTTCCGTCGCTGACCAGCGACGGCCCCATTGAAGCCAACGAGGATGGCAGACATGCCTCGCCGATTCGCTGGTTTCCGTCGCTGACCAGCGACGGCCCCATTGAAGCGGCTATGTCGCCGGCGCCGGGAAGCTGCTCATCAAGTGGGTTTCCGTCGCTGACCAGCGACGGCCCCATTGAAGCGGCATGCCAGCGATCTCGTCGGGGCCGATGTGGTGGAGTTTCCGTCGCTGACCAGCGACGGCCCCATTGAAGCGAGGGGCGGGCGGACCGGGGACACGATCGAGTGGTGGTTTCCGTCGCTGACCAGCGACGGCCCCATTGAAGCCGGCCGGCGATATCCAGGTGGCGCAGAGCAACCAGACGTTTCCGTCGCTGACCAGCGACGGCCCCATTGAAGCTACGTCAAGCGGCGGTTCCGTGGCCATGGTGTGAGGTTTCCGTCGCTGACCAGCGACGGCCCCATTGAAGCGCGTTGGAAAAGTGTCCGATGATGGCCCGATACATCGTTTCCGTCGCTGACCAGCGACGGCCCCATTGAAGCGCGTGTCTGGACGGACGGGCTTGGCAAGGGCCAGTGCTGTTTCCGTCGCTGACCAGCGACGGCCCCATTGAAGCTGGGTCAGCTCCTTGGCTACGTACCCGGACCCTCCGCAGTTTCCGTCGCTGACCAGCGACGGCCCCATTGAAGCGAGATGGGAGCGGATAACATGGGTCTCGAAAATGGCGGGTTTCCGTCGCTGACCAGCGACGGCCCCATTGAAGCGCGGGGGGCGTGCGCGCGTATTGCGCTTCCCATCCCGTTTCCGTCGCTGACCAGCGACGGCCCCATTGAAGCGTGTCGGCCGGTCTCTCGGCTCAAGCTCACCTACCAGGTTTCCGTCGCTGACCAGCGACGGCCCCATTGAAGCCTCCTGCCCTGACTTCGCGGCTCGCCAGTCGAAATGCAAGTTTCCGTCGCTGACCAGCGACGGCCCCATTGAAGCGAGCAATTCGAGCCGTTTCGCCTCGACCTCTGCCAGCGTGTTTCCGTCGCTGACCAGCGACGGCCCCATTGAAGCGTCTCTCAGAAAAGCGCGTCGCGAAGGAACTGCCGTGTTTCCGTCGCTGACCAGCGACGGCCCCATTGAAGCTTCGGCAGTTTGCCTGGAACTTGGTCGGTCGTGGCTGGTTTCCGTCGCTGACCAGCGACGGCCCCATTGAAGCACGTGCGGCCTGGGGACAGGTTCTGGGCGGTGCTGCGTTTCCGTCGCTGACCAGCGACGGCCCCATTGAAGCGCACCCGGTGACGGCTGGGAGCGCGAGGAAGGCGGAGTTTCCGTCGCTGACCAGCGACGGCCCCATTGAAGCGAGGTCTCATAGTGTTCAAGCACTGGGATGACTACCAGGTTTCCGTCGCTGACCAGCGACGGCCCCATTGAAGCTATTGCAGCTTCGTTCACCGTGGATCTCGCAATGGTCGTTTCCGTCGCTGACCAGCGACGGCCCCATTGAAGCCACTCTTCCGTGGTTAGGCCGTACTGGTAGTCATCCCGTTTCCGTCGCTGACCAGCGACGGCCCCATTGAAGCCCCTGGTAGGCGGCGGGCACCATCGTGCTTTCCGACAGTTTCCGTCGCTGACCAGCGACGGCCCCATTGAAGCCTTCTCGCCCGTGACGCCCAGGACGGCGGCTGCAAGTGTTTCCGTCGCTGACCAGCGACGGCCCCATTGAAGCGAGATTCCGGTGCTGGGCGGGACGCACGGGGACATCGCTGTTTCCGTCGCTGACCAGCGACGGCCCCATTGAAGCGGTGTGAACCACGCCGCCTCGACGGCGCCCGTCATGGTTTCCGTCGCTGACCAGCGACGGCCCCATTGAAGCATGACGGTGCCGGCGTGCGTGAACCCCGTGGGCGCATTGGTTTCCGTCGCTGACCAGCGACGGCCCCATTGAAGCTCGACCATCGCATCTATCGGCGCCCGCGGACGACGGGGTTTCCGTCGCTGACCAGCGACGGCCCCATTGAAGCCACAGATGCCGCGGTTCAGAGTTGTCCGTCTTCGTGAGTTTCCGTCGCTGACCAGCGACGGCCCCATTGAAGCGCAGGTGCGCCTCGGCCTGGTCGAAGCCCTTGGCGAAGTTTCCGTCGCTGACCAGCGACGGCCCCATTGAAGCC
>CAYUFS010000006.1:3722-127013 GCA_964443975.1 uncultured Myxococcales bacterium
GTCGAAGCCCTTGGCGAAGTTTCCGTCGCTGACCAGCGACGGCCCCATTGAAGCCTGCCGGGCGAGGACATCATCGCCGGCATAGAGGCAGGGTTTCCGTCGCTGACCAGCGACGGCCCCATTGAAGCGGCAATGGCGCGGGCGGAAACGCCATCCTGGGAAGCGGTTTCCGTCGCTGACCAGCGACGGCCCCATTGAAGCGAGTTGTTCCGCCGTCTTCTCATCGGCCGGCTCCTCGTGTTTCCGTCGCTGACCAGCGACGGCCCCATTGAAGCCAACCGAAGACCGATTGCGTTTCCGTCGCTGACCAGCGACGGCCCCATTGAAGCCGTCGGTGGGCGGCGCGGAACCCCTCGACGCCCGGCGGGTTTCCGTCGCTGACCAGCGACGGCCCCATTGAAGCTAGCTGTACTCGTCGAGGATGACGAGGGCGGGCGCACCGTGTTTCCGTCGCTGACCAGCGACGGCCCCATTGAAGCTTCTGTGCCATGGTGTTCAGCTCCGGGGTTTTGCTTGGTTTCCGTCGCTGACCAGCGACGGCCCCATTGAAGCCACGCCGCGCACCGCCGGACCGTCACGTCGGTGTCGGAGTTTCCGTCGCTGACCAGCGACGGCCCCATTGAAGCCGGGTCAAGGCTTCGAACCTTGCTTTGCGGCTTCAGGTTTCCGTCGCTGACCAGCGACGGCCCCATTGAAGCCGATTGCCGCGATGTCTGATTCCTCAATGACCCTCACCTCGTTTCCGTCGCTGACCAGCGACGGCCCCATTGAAGCTCGTGTTTGCCGGCCCGCGCTTTGAGGCGACGACGTTCCGTTTCCGTCGCTGACCAGCGACGGCCCCATTGAAGCCCGGCGACCCTGCTGGCCTTCCCACCAGTGAACGCCTCGTTTCCGTCGCTGACCAGCGACGGCCCCATTGAAGCAACGTGTTCGTACCCAACATCGGGACGACGCACTTGAAGTTTCCGTCGCTGACCAGCGACGGCCCCATTGAAGCTTGTTGCTCGTGGTGAGCGGCAGGAAGTAGTAGTAGGGTTTCCGTCGCTGGCCAGCGACGGACCCATTGAAGCCACTGCTTCCAGACCGGGATGGCGGGGTCATTTGCCATTTTCCGTCGCCCTCAGCGACGGCCGCTTTCAAACCGGGGGGAGTTGCCCGGACGCCGTTCCCCTGCGCGGCCTCGCCGCGCAGGGCTACGAAGGTTCTGGGATCCCCCACTCCCGGTTCGGGTACCATCGAACGAGCGGATGCGTAACGAGCCATTGATGCTTCCGCGGCACCTACTACGGCGCCTCGAGGTCGCGCGGATGCGCCTCACGATCGGGGCGGTCGCACGTGAGCAGGGCGGCCATCCACGGACCCTCACGCGGGATCTGATGGCCGTGCGCCGCGCCGGGTCCCCGTCGTCGAGCAGCGATTCACGGCGTGCGACGCTGGTTGGTGTCAGGCGGGGTGGCGACTGTTCCTGGCATCCCCGTGACCACTGCGGAACTGATCGCAGGCGGCCGCTCTCCCTTACACTGTCCATGACACTCTGGAGTGTTCGATGAAAAGCAAGAAATCCGCTGACGGGCAGGTGTTCTGGGATCTCGCGGCCTTCTTCAAGGGCGAGGCTCCCGTTGGCTGGAGGCCGCAGTCAATCACCTTCGAACGCGATGTCGGCGTCGTCCGCGCCGCGGGCGCGCGTTGGAGCACGACCTTCACGATTCACGGCCCCAGCGCTGGACACGAGGGGATCGAGCTTCTGGTGTCGATTTCGCAGGAAGAAGGGCTGGGTTCGCGAGGACTTGCTGCGCGACGACGACTCGCCTTGTTCCAGCATCTCGAGGCTGTCGAGCAGGAGATGTGGAAGCGGCGGTTCCGCAGTCGCTTCACCCTCGACGATCACGACGAAACCTGGGCAGGGTACTTCCGGAAATATCTCGGGGGCCTGGCAGCGGTCCGCCGGGAGCTCGGAACGCTGGCGTCGCTGCGGGTTGGCAAAAGGGGCGAGGCCATGAGCGGTGGCGAGTAGTGCACGGCCTCCGTACGATCTGCAGCGATTTCCTGCGCTTCGACCGGCCACCAAGCGCCCTGCCTTGTTCACATGGACGCCGGGCCCAACGCCCACGTAACATGGTCGTCGTGGAGGGGCTCGATTTCGACGAGGCCGGGTTTTTTCGGCGCATCGCCGAGAGCGGGGCGCGCGCCCTGCTCATCGGCAGACGCGCGCTGGTGATTCTGGGACTGCCCGTGTTGACCGCCGACTACGATTTCTGGGTTCACGTGGATGACGCAGCAAAGATCAATGGAGCGCTGGAACCGATGGGCTTCATTCCCAGTCATTCCCCCGACGCGGCCCGTGGGCGTGGCCGCTACGTGCTCCAGAACGACGAGCATGTCGACGTCCTGCTCGCCCGCGGCGTGCCGACGATCGACGGCATCCGCGTCGCGTTCGACGATCTCTGGGCACGTCACAGGACCGTCACCCTACGCAACGGTGGGCTGGTATGCATCCCGGCGCTGGACGATCTGATCGCGACCAAGCGGTTCGCTGCTCGCCCCAAGGACAGCGAGGACATTCGCTTGCTCGAGTCCCTCAAACGCGATGGTGGTGTCCCGTGACTGGCCTGCCCGACATCGATTCGGCCACCTCCATCCAGCCCGAACCCCTGCGACCTGCCGACGAGGCGACGCGCGCCCGCTTGCGGGCGCTCGCCGAGCAACCCTTGTCCCTCGACGAATGGAACGCGCGCCTGGCGGTGCCAATCACCGACGAAGAGCACGAGAACACGATGGAGCTGGTGCGCTGGTTTCGGCGGCGCTATCCGACACCAGACGAGCGCCTGGCGTACGTCCGGCGCGCCTACAAGCGCTGGGCGGGAACATGAGGCGAGGCCATCAACCCAACCCGAACCTCTCCGCCACCGCGGCCGCGAAAGCCTGCAGGTCGCCCAGGTGCCGCTCGGCGATGCGTTCGACGATCTGTGGATCGATCGCCTGGTAGCTGTGAACAGCGACGTTTCGGAAACCGACCATCTTGCGGAGTCGGCCGGCCAGTTCGGCGCTCACCACGGCGTGCTGTCCCAGCAACCCGAACGACTCGCCCACGTCGGCGGGGAGGCCGTAGCCCTCGGTCGAAACCACGTGGGCCGCGAGGTCGATGGCGGCCTGGGCGGCGCGGGTCAGGTTGAGGACGGTGATGTCTTCGATGTCGATCGGCGAGAGGCCGGCCCGGTGGGCGCGTACGTGGTTGATGCGATTGATGCAGCGGTCGATGACCGCGATCTTCGCCAGGACGACGTCACGTTCGACCATGGGCGATCCGGTTGAGCAACGCCTTCTCGGCCTCCCTCCGGATGATGCGGATGTCCTCGTAGCGACCGGGGAGATGGGCGACGAAGTCGATGCGGCGGCGACGATCGGTGTCGGCGACCAACCGGCCCGTCTTCAGGGCCTGGTAGGCGACGATGGGCGATGCGGCGTCCAGATCGATGACGTCCACTGGTCGACCCGCCAATCGCCCGAGATCGCTGCGCTCCTCGATGAGATCCACGGCCGTCGGTCGCGTCAAGAACAGGACCGCCAGATCGATGTCAGAGTCGGGACGCGGCGCGCGCGTCTGTGAGCCGAACAACCAAGCGGCCGCGACGCCCCAGCGAGCATCGAGGTGCGCGAGGACGCTCGACACGCTCGCCTCCAGATCCATCCCGGCCATGATAGCACGCACCCGTCCTCAGCATCCTCACCGCCATGGTTCGCGATGGCCGTCGCTGGTCGCCGGACCTCTCCCCGACCCTCTCCATGCTACCGCATGGAGAGGGGGAAGGAATTATCCTGTGCGAACGCGCTTGACACAGTTGCTCTTCCTGCAGGCGGCCGCACGCGGGGCGAGGTGAATCAGAAGCGGCCGGAGCCGACGTGATCGATTTCTCTTTGACGCTTTCGAGGGGATACTCAGGTTGGCCCCCGACGGCAGACCGAGACCAAAATCGATCGCTCGGCCGGCGCGCGTATACTCATCCAGTGGCGTTGGATCTCACCGCGTTTCGCTCAGCGCTCGCAAGTCTCCGCAAGGCGGTGACGCGCTCGCAGGCTGAGCCTACCGACGACGAGGTTCGGGACAGCGTCATCCAGCGCTTCGAATACACCTACGAGCTCGCGTGGAAGACCCTCAAACGCTACTTGGCGCAGGAGGGAGTCTCGGAAGTGACCACCTTCAGCCAGCGAGATCTCTACCGAGAGGCAGCGGCGCGAGGTCTGCTGGAGGATCCCGTGGTCTGGTTTGGCTATCAGATGGCGCGAAACGAGACCTCGCACACCTACAACGCCGACAAGGCGAGGGAAGTCCATGCCCGTGCCGTCGTCTTCTGCGACGACG
This sequence comes from uncultured Myxococcales bacterium, assembly GCA_964443975.1. Lineage (GTDB taxonomy): Bacteria > Myxococcota_A > Polyangia > Fen-1088 > Fen-1088 > DASYCK01. The sequence continues at coordinate 8,083 of CAYUFS010000006.1, forward strand.
CCGGCAAGCTCCTGGCCGAGCTCGAGGGTCGACTCGATGATTGATCTCGAGCCGGGGTACCTGGCGGTTGTGCGAGGCCTGCTTGCCCGACATCTCGGTGATGCGCAGGCATTTGCCTTTGGCTCGCGGGTCCGAGGGGGAGCCAGGCGATACTCGGATCTGGACGTCGTGATTCGGGCGCAAGGTCCTCTCGATCTCGATCGAATGGGCGAGCTGCGCGCGGCGTTCTCCGAGAGCGAGCTTCCCATCAAGGTCGACCTGCTGGATTGGGCAGGAATGGACGATGCCTTTCGGGCGCAGATCACGGCCAGCCTCGTGCCCCTTCATCCGTGAGGTCGGGCGCCCCGCCGCTACCGCGAGAGCGGCGGCAGCAACAGCGCGCCGGCGGCCTTCGCCGTACCGACGGGAAACTCGCTTACGAAGGCGAGAAAATCGCCAGGGGTTCGGCGGTAGGTCAGCAGCACGGGCGCTCCGTCGTGGACGCCCTGGAATCCCACCAGGCCCTGCCACATGTCGAGGTCGAAGACCGACTCGCCGACGAGGCTGGCTGCCGCGCTGGTGTAGCTCTCGAAGCCACCGGGGCCGCGGCGACCGCACGACACCGTCATGCTGCCCGGGTTGGCCACGCAGGCCTCGTCGTCGTCGGTGGCGGTCCAGCAGGCCGCGACCTCCTTGGTCGGCACGCGCTGGATCTGATTGAAACCACGCGCGACCGAGATCTCCGCCTGGCCCGGATTGCTGGCGAGGTGCGCGATCGGCGCCACGACGCCGTCGTCGAAGCCCGCGATGCCCACGATGACCCCGGGCGAGATCCCCGCGACCGCCGTCGCCCGACCCGTGATCCTGCCCCCGCGTCCGAGGGCAAACGCTTCGAGCGAACCGTTCTTCTCGGAGACGTAGGCGTCGTGCTCGGTCAGCGTCACCTCGGCCGCTGAGCCGTCGGCCAGCAACAGCTTCGCGCTGCTGCTGGCCACGCTCTGGCCATTCGGGAAGAAACGCAAGGTCGTCCCCGTGAGCACGTAGGCGCCGTCGGCGCTCAAGGCCCCCGAGAGCGAGCCCTCGCCGTCCGTCTGAAGCACGACGGGCGACCGCAGGTAACCGTCCGTGTCCTTGAGCAGGACTGCTCCGCCCGCCTGGTTGGTCACGAGCACCCGGTCGCCCCGGGCGATCAAGCTGGCGCCGATTCCTCCGGCGGCCGCGACGGTGGCGCCGAGCGGGATCGATTGCGTGAGCGCCCCTGTCGCGACGTTCTTGCAGATCAGGGTGCCGGGCTGGCCCACGTCCGCCGAACCGAGCGAGCAGATCTGAGCGCCGGTGGCGGTGTCTGCCCGCGAAGTGCGCGGCAAAGCCGCGGTCGCGCCCGCGGCGACCAAGACGGTGAAACTGAATGAACGCGCAAGATGGTGCATGTCTATCCTCCCGTGTGTCAGCCCTCACGCCCGGATGGATTCCGGACGCACGCGCCGGCTACGAAGCTCGACAGCGAGCGGTTACGGACGAAGAAACAGTTTCTCCATCAAGCGCGGCGAAGCGCCCGGATGCCCAGGGTCATCCCGAGCCACAGCGGCAGGAGCATCGCGATGAGCGCGGCGTTGTCCTGCGGCGCGACGGGCAAGAGCTTGATGATCGCCACCGCGACGGACAGGACGAACGCGGCCGCCGTGACGAACAGCGCCTTTCGGGTCGCGCCCGGCCGGCCCACCGCCACCCCCAGACCCAGCACAGCGAGCGCGAGCGCGAACGGCGCGAGCAGCAGGATGTTCTGGTTGCGGTAGGCGACGGCGTGCGGGGTCAGCGCCCACGCGCCGAGGAGAAAGGCTCCCACGAACCCGAGCAGCGCGCCCGCCGCGGCCAGCGCGACCCCGAACAGCAGGCGCGCGACGACGAGGCGGCGGCCGAGCCGGCCGAGCACCACGAAGAACACCGCGAGCGAGAGTCCCACGGCGAAGAACAGCCCCGCCCAGCGCGGCGCCTCGGCCCGGGGCGGCGCGCGGCGCGCGGCGAAGATCACCCGTTCGTTCGCCACCAAGGGCCGCGACACGCCGGCGGCGTCCTTGCTTCGGGCCGTCCGCAGCGCGCGCTCGAGCATCTGCGGCAGGAACTCCGCCGTCCATGCATCGATGGGCCGATCGGCCGATGGACCGAGCACGACCAGCAGGGCCACGTAGAGGCCAAGGTCGTCGGCCGCCATGCGCAGCGCTTGCTGCCGCAAGGTGCTGGGCGGGGCGTTCGTCACCGCGGCGCGGACGGCACCGCCCAGCACGCCATCGAGCACATCGCGGACCCGGGTGGAGCAGTTGTCGTAGAAATAGTCGTAGCGGTATTCGCGGTTCTCGGGCCGGGCGTTCGCCTCCAACCGGTGCACGAGCTGGGTCTGCTCGTCCGCAGAGAGCTCCAGCGTCTGCGCCGTGATGGTGCGGTTCTCGCGGCGATACGCCGCCATGGTGTCCGCGGTGGGCGACTCGGAGAGCCAGTACCGCAGGCGACCGCGCAGGAAGTCGAGGACGAGCCCGTGGGCCTCGATCGAGAACGTGCCGAAGTTGAAGACGCGATCCTCGTGCGTCGCGTGATCGATGACACGAATGCCGTCGTGTCCGAATCGCGTGAACGGATGGTCGCCCGGTCCGAACGTCACCACCTCGATGGTGAACGGCGTGCCTGCGGGCGACGACGCCCCGAACGGTGGCGACTCCGCCTCGGCCCGGGCGGGCGACGGCGATGCCTGCCCCAGCAACGCGACCAGCGCGGCTGCCGCCCCGGCGCCTCCCGCACGCCTCAACGGACGCGCCTCAGCACCGCCGCGAAGAACCCGTCCGCGTCGTGGCGCTGCGGATCGAGCCGCAGGTACCCATCGGCCGTTTGTCCCAGCTCCTCCGCGCGCGCCTTGCTCCAGATCTCCTTCAGCGGCACGCGCACGAAATCGTCGCGCTCGGCGAGGAAGCGCTCGACCACCCGTTCGTTCTCGTCGGCGAGGACCGAACACGTCGCGTAGATGAGCCGCCCCCCCACCGCGACGAGCGGCGCGTACGTCACGAGCAGCGCGATCTGTCGCGGCGGAAAGCTGGCGACGACCGCCGGCGACAGCCGCCAGCGCGCCTCCGGGTTGCGCCGCAAGACGCCGAGGCCCGAGCACGGCGCGTCCACCAGCACGCGATCCCAGGCCGCCGGGCGCGCCTCGGGAGGCAACGTCGTCTCGTCTCGATCGATCGCGCGGGCCGTGACGTTGTTCAGGCCCGCCCGGCGTGCCCGCCGCCGCAGCTCCTCCAGCTTCTTGCCGTCGACGTCGATCGCCAGCACGCGGCCTTTCCCTGACAGGGCCGCTGCCAGCGCCAGCGTCTTGCCGCCCGCGCCCGCGCACGCGTCGAGCACCCGGCCCCCGGGCGGTGGCGCCACCAGCTCGGCGACGAGCTGGCTGCCCTCGTCCATCACCTCGAACAGCCCGCGACGGAAGGCCGACAGGCCGAACGCGTTGACGCGTGTCTCGAGGACGAGCGCGGTCGCCGACCACCGTCCCGGCCGCGCCGTCACGTTCTCCTCGGCGAGCTCCTTGATCAAGGCCTCGCGCGTGGTCAGCACGGTGTTGACCCGAATCGCGAGCGGCGCGCGCTGGTTCATGGCGTCGAGCAACGCAAGCCCGGCGTCGTGCCCGCGCTCGGCGGTGACCGTCTCGGCGAGCCAGGTGGGGACGGAGGCGCGCACGGCCTCCCGCTCGAGGCCGGTGCGCGCGCCCAGGCCCGCATCAGGCTCGATGACGGCCGGCAGGCTCAGCTCGGCGCGGACAAGGCGACGCACGTCACCGCGGGCCGCCTCGACGGGGATCCCTTCGCGCAGCTCGAACGCGATCAGCTTCAGCTCGTCACGCGTCACCGGCGAGACCGTCTCTCCCGCGCGCACGGCCGGCTCGATCAGCTCGGCGACGATGGCGTCGAGTCGCCTGTCGGCGCGGATGAGCCCATAGACCGTCTCGGCGATTCGACGCCGCTCCGAGCTCCCGAGCTCGCGGTGGGCGCGGAACGCCCGCGCGATGACGTCGGTGGCGTAGCCCCACTCGGCGCGGGTCTCGGCCGCGATCTGGAGCGCCAGCGCGCGGGCGCTTCCCCCCAGGCGCTGGGGCGTGGTGGATCGCGTGGGGACGCTCGAAGCCGGGGTGGTCATGGGTTTGAGGCTCAAGTGATGCTCGTTTTCTGCCGCTTTTCAAAGTAACGACGTAGGATTGGACGTGACATGAGCGACCAGAAGCCGAATCCCTACAAGATTGCCCAGGACCAGATGCTGCGCGCCGCCGAGATTGGCGGGTTGGCGCCCGCCATCACCAGCATCCTGTCACAACCGAAGAACGAGCTCATCGTGAACTTTCCGGTGCGCATGGACAGCGGCGAGTACCGGCTGTTCAAGGGGTACCGCGTCCAGCACAGCAACATCCTCGGCCCCTACAAGGGCGGCATTCGCTATCACGAGCAGGTCTCCCTGGACGAGATCAAGGCGCTGGCCTCCTGGATGACCTACAAGTGCGCCTTGCATGACATCCCATTCGGTGGGGCCAAGGGCGGCATCAAGTTCAATCCGCGCGACCACTCGGCGGGCGAGCTCGAGCGCATCACCCGGCGCTTCACGCACGCCCTCGGCGCGAACATCGGCCCCGAATACGACATCCCGGCGCCCGATGTGGGCACGAACGGGCAGATCATGGTCTGGATGATGGACACGTACATGAACGGCGTGGGCATCAACGACAAGAACGCGAACCGCGGCGTCGTCACCGGCAAGACGCTGGCGTCGGGCGGCTCGCACGGGCGCGAGAGCGCGACCGGGCAAGGCATCGTCCACTGTATCACCGAGTGGGCGCGTGATCGTCGCTTCGACCTGAACGGCGCCACGTTCTCCGTTCAGGGATTCGGCAACGTCGGATCCAACACGGCGAAGATTCTGGCGCGCACGGGTGCGTCGCTGGTCGCCACCGGCGACTGGAAGGGCTATGTCTTCAACGGCGACGGCATCAACCCGTTCAAGCTGTCCGAATTCGTGACGCGCAACGGCTCGGTGGTCGGCTACCCGGGCGCGCGGAGCATCACGCGCGAGGAGTTCTTCGCGACCCCCGTCGACGTGCTCATCCCCGCGGCGCTGGAGCTCGAGATCGGGATCCCGGAGGCCAAGGCCATCAATTGCAAGCTGCTGGTCGAGGGCGCGAACGGCCCCACCGACACCGCGGCCGAGCCGTATCTGTACGAAAAGGGAATCGCCCTCGTCCCCGACATCCTCGCGAACTCGGGCGGCGTCGTCGTCAGCTACTACGAGTGGCTGCAGAACAAGCGCTCTGAGCGATGGGACCTGGAAGACGTCGAGGAGCGCCTGGCCAAGCGCATGAAGCGAACCTACCTGGCGGTGAGCGAGTACGCGGCCATGAAGAAGTGCGACTGGCGGAGCGCCGCGCTGTGCATCGCGCTCGATCGCGTCGGCAAGACGTACGGCGAGCGCGGGATATTTCCCTAGTGCACTAGCCTCGGCCGGCGTCGATCCCGCCGGTGCAGATCTGGCCGCACGGCGGCACCGTCTGCGTGACGGCGGTGAAGGCCCCCGTGAGGGAGCCGCCGCCGAGCAGGACAGGGAGCACGGCGTTGGTGAGCGTGGTGCAGCTCAGCGCCGTGAACTGGTCCTTGCACATCTGCGCCTTGTCGCCGTGATATGCCTCGGTCCCCGCGCACTCGAAGCCCGTCGTCCCGCACGAGGCGAGGATCATCGCCTCGCACTGGGCCTCGGTTCCGAATGCCTGCGCCGCGATGGCGGCGTCGCACGCGTACACCTTCTGGCAGGCCGCCTTCGCCGCCTGGTTGCAGGCGTCAGCCTCGGGAATCCCGGACGCCCCGCCCCCGCCTCCACACGACGACAGAAACGAGCCGAGCGCAAGCAACCTGGCGATCTTCATGGCGTGTCCTCTCCTGATGTGACGGGGCATCGCACTATCGCACGGCACGGGTGGCGCGGCCACGGAAGGCTGACGGCGCCGCGCGCCGTCGTCGCTAGTGCAGCTCGTGCGGCGCTTGCGGCGCTCACCACGCGGAGCGCGACGGGGGTCGCAGCCCCTTCGCACTGCGGGCCGCGAGGAGCTTGGGATTGACGAACAGCTTGATCAACGCCAGGCCAGCACCGAAGCCCCCGATGTGCGCCCACACCGCCACGCCGGCCGACGCGTCCGGGCGCATCTCCGAGAGCTGGGGCAGTCCCGTCAACAACTGCAGGCCGATCCACCACAGCAGGGTCAGCCAGGCCGGCACCGAGATCACGCGGACGAAGATGAACAAGAAGAACAGGATGTTGACCCGAACCCGAGGGTAGAGGAGGAGATACGCGCCGAGCACGCCCGAGATCGCGCCCGAAGCTCCGACCATCGGCACGGGCGACGCCGGGTTGACCAAGATCTGCGACAGCGCGGCCACCAGCCCGCAAACCAGGTAGAAGACGACGAAGCGGAATCGGCCCATCACGTCCTCGACGTTGTTCCCGAACACCCACAGAAACAGGCCATTGCCGAGGATGTGGCCCCAGCTCCCGTGCAGGAACATCGACGTGATCGGCGTCAGGATGTTCCTTGGATCATTGTCGACGACGCACACGGAGCCCTGACCGAGCGGCACCGCCAGCCCCAGTCGCGCGCGCCCGGTGATCTCGCCCGGCACCATGCCCCAGTCGCAGGTGGTGGCCGCCAGCGCCGCCGAATCGAAGCCGGCATGCTGCACGAAGATCCAAACGGCACCCATGATGATCAGCAGTCCGACCGTCACCACCGGAAACCTGAGCGTGGGGTTGTCGTCGCTGATCGGGATCATCGGGCCGCCCCGGTCCCCACGGCGGCGAACGCGAGACCGACGGCCTCCGCGGCGCTGGACGCGCGCGAGACGTTGGGGACGACCCCGTCGATCTCGAACCGCCACGAGCCCACCAGGACGACCGGCCTTTGCGCCTTCAGCCCGAGCGCGATCTCCGACAGCGTTCCGAAGCCCCCGCCGATGGCGATGATGGCGTCGCTGGCGCAGATGTTCACCCAGTTGCGCCCCTCGCCGAGGCCCGTGAACAGCGCGACATCGATGTACGCGTTCGGCGGCGATTCGCGTGGGCCGGCGCCGGGGAGCACACCGAGTGTCAGTCCACCGGCCGACTTGGCGCCCTCGGCGGCGGCCTCCATGACGCCCCCACGACCCCCGCAGAGCAGGACCGCGCCGCGCTCGGCGATGGCGCGGCCGACGCCGCGCGCGAGCGCGGCCGTCTCCGGGTCGCACGCGGCAGGGCCCATCACGCCAATGACGATCTTATGTGTCCGCGCAGCCATGTCGCCAATGCCTGGCCGCAGCATACCAGCCGGTCAAACCCGAGGCATTTCGGGGGCATTTCCGCCCTGTGCTGGACCGCGAGCCCTCGGATCTGTTACTGCCGGAGACCATGACATCGCTCCCACCAACCGGCGGCGGCGCGGCAAGGTTGCGGCTCCCACTCTCGGCGGCGGTGCTGACGGCGTCGCTGGCGCTCCTCCATTCCGGAGGTGGCTGCACCTCCTCGGGCGCGGGCGGCGGCGGATCTGGCGGCGCTTCCTCGGGCGGCGTGCCGGGCACCGGCGGCCGCGCGGCGAGTGGCGGCGCGCCGGGGACAGGCTCGGGCGGCGTGTCTGGCTCGGGCGGTGCCAGCGCTTCGGGCGGCGCCAGCGCTTCGGGCGGCGCCTCGGGCGCGACAGCGTCTGGCGGCGCGGGCTCGGGCGGCGCGCCCGGGACGGGCGGCGGGCCGGCGACAGGCGGCGCGCAGGCGTCGGGGGGCGCGCCTGCGGGTGGGCAAGGGGGAACGAACGCGTCCGGTGGAGCGGGAGGTGGCGGTGGGCCCTGTGGGGGCGCGGGCACCCTCGTTTGCGAGGACTTCGAGAAGGCGACGGCGGGAATGCCGCCCCCGTCCCCGCTCTGGACGACCGCCTTCAACGGGATGGGAACGGTGACCGTCGACGGCACGACGCCCGCCCACAGTGGAACGAAGTCCGTTCACGTCAACAGCAACGGCGGCTATCAGACCTTCTTCGAGCTGAAGGGGGCGCCGGTGTTCCCGCGCGCCGATGGCCCGATCTATCTTCGACTCTACCTGCGGTTGGGCGCGCCCATGACCCCCGGGCACAACACCTACTTCAAGGCAGGCGCTGGCGGCGCGACCAGCTCCGACCACGAGACCCGCGTCGGCGTCCAGGTCGCGATGCTGATGATCAACCAGCCGGCCAACGACCGGGGCTTCCTGTCGAACCAGAGCTACTACAACGACGGCAACAAGCCGGGCGTCGTGTTTGCGCCCATGACGTGGAACTGCGTCGAAGTGCTCTTCGACCCACCGCATTCCACCATCGACGTCTGGGTCGAGGACAAGGAGGTCCCGGATCTGCACGTGACGGACTGGCAGCAGGACCCCATCGGGGCGTTCCGCTTCGGCTTCGAAAAATACGCCGGCCCCGACGGGGACTTCTGGTACGACGACATCGCGGTGGGAACCTCGCCGATCGGCTGCCACTGAGTACCCCGTGCCCTGCATGGCCGGCCCGGAGTCTCGTCGCGTAACCTCGCGGCCGCGGTTCGCGTAATCGAGGAGCATGCGCAAAAATTTTATCCGGTTCGGAGGCATCTCGCTCGGGCTCGTCACTCTGGGTTGTCTGGCGGTCGCCCGAGCCAACCCGGGCGCGCCACCGCACCCCGTGCTGGTCGAGCTGTTCACGTCGCAGGGGTGCAGCTCGTGCCCTGCCGCCGACGCGTTTGTTCGCGAGCTTCCGCGGCTTGGTTACGGGCGCGACCGGGTGATTCCGCTCACGTTCCATATCGACTACTGGGACGACCTCGGCTGGAAGGATCCGTTCGCGGCGCGTGAGTTCACCGAGCGCCAACGGGCCTACGCGCAGGCGGGGACGCTCGTGTCGCCGCGCGGCGAGGACGGCATTCATGGGTCCTACACACCGCAGATGATCGTGGCGGGGCAGGTGCACTTTTCCGGCGCCCGGCGCGACGTCGCCCTCGCAGAGATTCAACGCGCCGCGAGCATTCCCGAGCCCGCCGCGCTCGCCGCGGAGGCCGCGATCGAAGGCGACCAGGCCAAGGTCACTGCCCGGCTGACGACCAACGAGCGTCCCGCCGCGCAACAGACGTGGCGCTTGATCGTCGCGCTGGCGCTGAAGCAGGGCCGCACCGACGTGAAGCACGGAGAAAATTCGGGGGAGACGCTGGCCGAGGCCGACATCGTGCGGTGGCTCTCCCCGCCGGTCGCGATTTCCAGCGACGCGGGCCCTGTTCGCGTGGACGTTCCGAAGGCCCATGGCCTCGCGTGGAAGGACCTGGAGCTGGTCGCGTTCGTGCAGGCGAAGACGACCGGACACGTCATCGCGGTGCGCGAGATTCCGTTGCCGAGCCGCTGACGGGGCGCTTGCGCGGGTGCGCGGCCGATGTCACAAAGGTACGGCCCCCCGACGCCGACCGTCGATCACCGCCCCAAATGTCAAAGAAGTCACCCCGTCCGCGCACGCAGCGCCGAGCGGCCGAGCAGTCGAGCGCGCGAGCCGCGGATCGTCTGAAGCGCCTGGCGGCTCAGCTCCCGGGGGGCGGCCCTGACCGTCCCTTGCGGGTGACCTCGGCGTCGGTGATCGAGGTGCGCGCCCGGGCCACCCCCTGCCTGGTGTGCGGCGGCGAGCTCGACCTGCAGGCGCACGTCGCCGACGGCCCCGCGGGGGCCGCCACCAGACGCGTCGAGCTCGTCTGCCGGCGGTGTCACGACACGCGCCAGCTCTGGTTTCGCATCGAACCACCCGCGCCCAGCTAGGCATAGAAGACACTACTTCTCGTTCTACCGACGGCCGACGATCCGACCCGCTGGCTGCGCCGACACTGCGCTCCGGTGCTCGTGTACCGGAGTACACTCCGCTCCGGTGCTCGCGTCGGCTTCGCCATCGGGCCGGCTTGTCGGCCGCGTCCTAACCTGCACTTCCCGGGACCTTTCAGAGGCCCGTGTCTCCGCAATACCCCTCTGCCGTCCGCGCCACGGCGTCGACACGGCGGAGGACTTTTCGTAGTATCCCCCGACCGCGGACCGGGCGTTCCCCGGTCGCGCCACCAGCCGCCATGCCCTCAGCCGGCAATGCCAAGCTCCTCGCGCAGGAAGCACAGCGGCTCCTCGGCGCTGGCCGCGCCGCGGAGGCCGAGGGCGTCTGCCGCAAGCTGCTGAAGCTCACCCGCGAGCACCCGGTGGCCCTGATGATCTTGGGCGTCGTCCGTCTCTCGGAGGGCGATCTGGATGAAGCGGAGGCTTTCTTCACGCGCGGGTGCGCCGCCCACCCCCAGATCGTCGGCTTTCATGCGGCGCTCGCGCGGACGTGCCTGCAGGCGAACCGCAACGCGGTGGCTGTCGAGGCGCTGGAGCGGTGCGTGTTGCTGGATCCCGTCACGCGGGATCACCGGGCGACCCTGCTGGCGTTGTACCAGACGCGGGTGTTCGCCTCGTTCAGCGAGGCGTCGAAGCAGGCCATGCTGGCGTGTCTCGCGGACGACACCCTCGGCCACGGCTTGATGGAGGCGGCCTGGCGCAGCCTGCTTCGGCTCGACCCGGAGGGCGCGCCCCTCTTCGAGCTGTTCGACGGCGCGACCGCGTACGAAGCCTTCGCCGCGCGCCTCGGGTCGACCCCATCGCTCGTGGAGAGCATTCACGGGTACGAGCTGTTTCGCCGGGGGCTCGATCGGTTCTGCGCCGCCGACGTGGCGATCGAGCGCGGCCTCACCTTCCTGCGGCGCTGGCTACTCGAAAACCGTGGCCGGGCGGACGCGCGCGGCCTCCCGCTCCTTTGCATGCTCGGCCGCTACTGTTTCCTCACGGAATACGTGTTCACGACGCTCGAGGACCACGTCGGCTTGCGTGACGAGCTGTCGACCCCGGCGGCGGTGGCGCTGCTCGGCTGCTACGAGCCCCTCGCGCCCCATCCCGAGGCAGCGCGCTGGGCAGCGCTCTCCGACGATGCCGATTACCGCGCCCTGCTGCGCACCTTGGTCGACGAGCCGCTCGCCGAGCGCGCGCTCGCCGTCGAGCTCGCGGCGGACACGCCGATCGACGACGACATCTCACGCGCGGTCCAGCGACAGTACGAGGAGAGCCCCTACCCGCGCTGGAGAACGGTGGGCAGCGGGGTCATCCCCGCTGCCGAGGCCGCGGAGCTCGCGCGAGACAAGGAGATCCTCATCGCCGGCTGCGGCACCGGGCGCGAGGCGGTGGACGCCGCGATGGCCTTCCCGCTCGCGCGCGTGACCGCCCTCGACCTCAGCCGCGCCAGCCTGGCCTACGGCGTTCGCAAGGCGCGCGAGCTCGGCGTCGCGAACGTGCGCTTCGCCCAGGCCGACCTCCTGAAGGTCGGTGACCTGCCCGGGCGCTACGACTTCATCGCGGCGTCGGGGGTGTTGCACCACATGGGCGACCCCAGGGCCGGATGGCGCGCGCTCCTCGGCGTCCTGCGTCCCGGGGGGACGATGCGGATCTCGCTCTACAGCCGCCTCGCGCGCGGCCCGGTCGTCGAGGCCCGTGCGTTCATCGCCGCCGCCGGATTCCCGTCCACCGCCCCCGGGATCCGCGCCTTTCGCGGGGCCGTGATGGCCCGCCCCGTCGAGGACCCGATGCGGACGTGGCTCGTGCGTTCGCCCGACTTTTACGCCCTGTCGCCCTGCCGGGATCTCGTGTTTCACGTCCACGAACAGGCCTTCACGCTGCCCGAGATCGCCAGCATCGCGCGGGAGCTCGGGCTGTCCGTCGCGCGCGTGGACGTCAAGAGCCCCGTCCACGCGACGGCCTACCGCGACCGCTTTCGCGGCGACCCCTCGGCCACGAACCTCGCCAGCTGGCACCGCCTCGAGGAGGAGAACCCCCAGATGTTCGCCGGCATGTACAGCCTCTGGTTCTGTCGGACCGCCGAGGCGGACGTCGCGGACACGGCCTGGCTGGCGGGGGGCGGCGGCGGCACGAGCTTCTAACAATAGGACCCTGAAAGGGTCCTATTGTTAGGCGTCGGGTGAATCCACGCCCGGGTGGTAGCGCATCGCCTTTGCGCGGAGCGACGGGGCGGAAATGCGGCGCCAGGCGGGCCAGAATCAAGGCGCGCCGTTCGAGGGATCGCTTGCGCTGCTTTCGGGGAAGCGCTCGCGCTGGCGGGCGCTTCCGCAGTCGGCTTGAGCTACGATTGTGTTTCGGATGACCATCGACCTAGTTCAACAGGTGCTGGCGGCTCTCGAAAGAGAACGTGTTCGCTACGTCGTGTTCGGCGCCGTGGCCCTCGCTCTTCATGGCTTACCGCGGGCGACCGAGGATCTGGACCTCTTTATCGCGCCCGATCGCGAGAACATTGAGCGCCTGAAGGCTGCGTTGCGGTCCGTGTTCCACGACCCCCACATTGATGAGATCTTGGCCGATGATCTGCTGGGCGCGTATCCCGCCATTCAATACGGTCCCCCGGAGGGCCCGTTTCACATCGATCTGTTGACACGCCTCGGAGACATGTTCGAGTTCGACAGCCTCGAAACCGAACGGGTCGCGTTCGGGCAGGTGACGGTTTCGGTGGTCACCCCGAGCATGCTCTACCGGATGAAGAGAGGAACAGTTCGCCCCAAGGACCACGTCGACGCCGCGCGAATCGCTCAGCGCTTCGGTCTGAGGGAGGATTGATGCCGATCAGGAAGTTCCGTGATGTCTCCGAGATCGAGGAGCCGCGTTACGAACCGGGAAGCCGTCAGCTCTACGAAGTGATCCGGTATGTCTGGGGCCTCTCCGATCTCATCTGCCCGTTGCGATTCCCCGAGGGGGTGTTCCGCCACCGAACGATCGAGGACGCGGAGGCGCTCCGCGCGCAATGGGAGGAGGACAACTTCCAATCACATCGTGCGCGCATGGCGGCAAGGCGCTGAGCCGAGTGGACAGTGGCGACGAGCTCTGGCGCGAAGCCCAGACAACAGCGCGGGCAGCGCGGCGCGGGGCTCAGGGGCCCGTGTAGCCGCGCCAGGCCCAGGCCAGCGTTTGGCTGTAGGTGCCGGACTTGACCGCGCCGTCGCAGTGGCCCGCTCCCATCGCGAACAAAAAGCGGTAGTGGTAACCCATCATCTTGAGGGCCGCCGCCATGTTCTGATTGCCGATGACCCAGTTCTTGTGCCCGGCTGCGTCGGTCATGTAGCCGTTGTCCATCTCGCCCACCTCGAGGAAGATCCGCAACGGCTTTGGCGGCATCGTCGACAGGATCATCATCGGGTACTCCCAGGCGCCGAGCGGGTGGTCGGTGGTCGCCTTCAGTGCGACGAACGTGCCCGAGTACGAGATGATCCGGTGAAAGTCGCCGAACCAACCGAGACCCATCGCCGCCGGCGAGCCCGAGCTGCATCCGTAGGCGGCCCGGGCGTCCGGGTTGGTCGCCAGCTTGAAGCCCGGGTACATCGCCTTGATGTCCGTGTTCGACGACACGAGCGGCAGCACCTCGGTGTCGATGAAGCGCGTGTACGCGTCGGAGACGGTGTCGTATTCGCCGCTGCGATCCGCGCCCGGTGGGACGAACACGAACACGATCGGCGGAATGCGGGTGGTGGGATCGGTGTCCTGATAGTGGTTCTCGGCCGCCGTGACGATCTCCGGCAAGCCTGACATCGGCGGGTTGCCATCCGTGACGATCATGAAGGGCGCATCGGTCCCGTCGACATACTGCTTCGGGATGTACACCGTGATGGCGCGAGCGGCGCCCGGATAGATCATGCTCGTCATCATGAACTGGAAGGTCGAGCTGTGCGGGACGTTCATGACCTGAGCCTTGGGGGCGTACGGCGGCGCGACGGTGAAGTCGCCGTCTCCGAGGGTGCCCACGTCGCCACCCGCCGGCGGCGATGCGCTGCCCCCGAGTCCGCCCGACGAAGCCGGGCCACCCGCGCCGCCCTTGGGGACGGTGCCGCCCGAGCCGGTGCCGGACGCGCCCGCCCCACCTCCGGTACCCGCGCCGGTCGCTCCGCCGGCGGCGCCTCCGCTGCTGGTGCCCGCGCCTCCCGAGCTGGCGGGCACGCCGCCCGTGGACGTGCCGCCCTGGGTGTTGCCCCCCGTCGTGGCGGCGACTGTACCCCCGGTGCCGGGGGCTGTGTTGCCGCCCGTCGCCGCCGTCGTACCGCCGGTCGCCGCGGTCGCTCCGCCGGTGGCCGCCGCCGTGCTCCCACCCGAGCCAGGGGTTCCGCCAGAGCTCGAGCCTCCGCAGCCGCCTACGAGCAGGGCGCTCGAGATCGCAAGAACGCCGCCAACGGTGACCAGACCAAGTACTGAACGGTGCATGTGAATCTCCTGCGAAAGGGGCACATGTGCCATCGCGCCGGGCCCCCCGGCGGGGACACAGCAAGGGGTGAGTTATATCACCGCCCGGCACCGAACCTGCGCGAAGATTCCGTGGGCATGCTTTCGAGGTTTGCGCGCTCAGGGAGCGGGATTGGCGGGCCGCGAGGACTTTCGGCGCCGCCCTGGACGCTGGCCCCGCCGGACCACCAGCGCGGCAGCCACCAGTACCATGAGTGATTCCGCTGGCAAGCGACCCCCGCTGCAGCGAGGCAGGTCGCACTGGCAACCCCCACCCCCGGTGGTGGTCTCCGGCGGGGCGGCCGCGCCACCGCCGGCCCCCGCCTCACCCGCGCCACCCGCACCGGCCGGTCCGCCGCCCGCGCCGGCGGTGCCACCACCCGCGCCCGCGGGCCCGTTCGTGCAGTCGGCGTTGCAGGCCGCGCCGGGCGCGCCATTCTCGGGGCCGAGGTCGCATTCTTCGCCGGGATCGATGCTCCCGTTACCGCAAACCGTGCGCCAACCGATGTCGCGAAAAACGGCCAGCTCCATCCGTTGGTCATGCGGCGCCTTGGTGGCGATCTGTGGCTCCATCAAGAGGTCGGGCCGCGCCAGCGGATCCCAGTGGGACAGCGTCGACGCGCTCTGCACGGGGTTGGACGCGTAGAGCGCCGCCCTGCCCATCGGGTCGGCGCCCACCCGCTGCGTCGTCACCGCGGCGAGCGACACGGTCGTGCCCGCGGCCGCCGCCGCGAAGACCTGGGCGTCGTTGGACGACACGGCTATCACCGGAATCGTGACCGGCCCGTAGTTCTGCAGGGAAGGCAACACACCGGTCGTGTCAGGGGGATCCGCCCCCAGGGGATCCATCATGAGCACCCCAAGCGCGCCGGCCTTCTGGGCGTTGAACGCGAGCTGAACCGGCGCGCAGACATCCGATTGGGTGAACAAGGCGATCGCCCCCATGAGGTTGCTGGTCACCTTGCAGCTCGCGGGCGCGATGGTGCCGAGCTTCAAGGGCCCCGAGACCGGCTTGGTGGCAACGAGGGGCCCGAAGTCGGACTCCGACACGTTCCCCGCCAGGCCGGCGAGCGCCGGCGTCGTCGCCATCGTGGGCGAGCCAAGCGCAAGGATCTGTGCCGCCTGCCGCGCGACATTCTCGCCGGTCCACACCAGGTGGCGGACATTCATCGCCGACGTGACGCGCTCGGCGGCGGTCATGTCGCTCCAGGCGGTGTCGGTGGCATTGTCGTAGACATGCTGGGTGAAGGCATCCAGGAAGCCGCTCGGCGCCAGTCCGTCGCCGGGGTTGATGACGCTCGCGAAGCCAAGTCCGTGACCGAGCTCGTGCAGGACGACCGAGAGCAGATCGATGTTGTCGCCCGCTGCCCCGTCGAGACCGTAGTACCAGTCCTGAAGGCCCATCGAGCACGACGCCAGGCCCCCGTTGAAAGTGGCGCGGATTTCAGCCTCGGCGCCGTTCAGATCGGTCCCGGCGAGCGCGTTCGCCAGCGCGACCGACACCCAGGTGTCGCGCGGCGAGCCCACCGAGTTGCGGCGCGTGCTGGTGGCGGTCGCGTGCCCCAGCATGATCTGGTTCGCGCCGCACGCGAGCGGCGCGAAGCTCGCGGTCACGACGATCGCCGGCGCGCTCTCGAGCGCGTCGCCCCAGAGCTGAGCCGCCGTCTTGAAGACGTTGAGCCTCTGGTCGCCCACCGTCGTCCCGGGATTCCCCCCGACCGGCGTGACCGGGGTCGGATCGTTGAAGCCCTGGCCGGCGACGTCGCTGCTTTCAATCGTGATGGTCGCCGCGTGAGCGTACGCGCCCCCGGCCCCGAGCACGCCCCAGAGCCCGTTCGAGACCGCAAGGCCGGACAAGCCGGCGAGCGCGCGCCGAAAGACCTTCGCCCGGGGCCGCGCGCTCACTTCGCGCTCCGCGGACGGGAGCGCATGATCCCCTCCAGCATCGTCCGCGTCTGGACGTCCGGCGCCCCGCACAAGCGCTTGTAGGTGCCGTCGGGGAGGCGCTGCAACATCGCGACGTCGCTGATCCGGGGGGCCAGGACCTGGGCCCCGTCCGGCGCAATCGTGATCTCCGGCACCGAAGTGGTCACGACGGTCGCGATCACCGGGGCGGGCGTCGAGGCCATCGGCGTCGAGCGCCCAGGGACAGGTGGCTCGCCGCCGCAGCCCAAGCTCGAGATCCAAAGCGTGCACCACAGCACCCGCACCGAGAACAACGCCGCGGGCCATCGTGCATCGGCCATGTCGTGAGGGGCCTTCATCTCCCGCGGAGTGGGATCGGCGGGAAGCGACTTTCAATTAAGGTACGGGAGCCCCAGGTCCCGGGCAAGCCGGGCCGCCGCGGAGGCGTCAGCGCAGGACGGCGACGCGGTCCCCGAACAGTTGCTCGATGCGCGCCAGCAGCTCGTCGTTCGCGGCGACCTTGTGATCGTCGCCGAGATCGAGGACGGTCTCGCTGCGCTCGGGGATCTGCAGCCGCAGCAACGTCCGGCACGAGCCGGGATGATCGAGGATCAGCTTCTTGAACGTGACCAGCGTGTCGGGGGTCAGGCTGTCGGCGTTGAGGCGGACGTCGAGCGTGGTGCTGCGTTCGGCGCGTACCGTGGCCAGCAGCCGCGCGTCGTTGAAGCGCAGGCGTTCGCGCGCGGTCTCGCCCTCGCCGAAGGGCGCGTCGACGGTCCCCGTCACCAGCAAGGGATCGTCGCGCGTCAGGATGTCGCGGCACTCGTCGAGCTTCTTTGACCCGACCATGAAGTCCACCTGACCGTGCTGGTCCTCCAGCTTGAAGAACGCGTACTTGCCGGCGCCGGACTTCATGGTGCGCTCCTGGAAGTCGACGACGACTCCCGCCAGCGTCACCTCGGCGCGGACGCCCTTCTCCATGCAGTTCGCGGTGGTCGCGGTGGTGAACCGGCGAATCTCCCCCGCGAAGCGGTCGAGCGGGTGCCCGCTGATGTAGAAGCCGAGGCTCTCCTTCTCGAACGCGAGCACCTCGCGCGGCATCCACTCGTCGGCCTCCGGGTAGCTGTCGTCGCCGCCGGTCGCCCCGCTCGCTCCGTTGCCGTTCGACCCCGTCCCGCCGCCGCCCCCGAACAGCGCCAGCAGGCTCGTCTGCCCGCTCTCCTTGTCCCGCTGCGCCGCGGCCGCGCGATCGCTCGCCTGGCCGATGGCCCCGAACAACCGCGCCCTGCTGACGCGTGCCGCCTCCGCCAGACCGTCGAACGCCCCCGACTTCACCAGCGCCTCGACGACCTTGCGGTTGACCTTGCGCCCATCGACCCGCTTGCAGAAGTCGAACAGCGACGTGAACGGACCGGCCTCGTCGCGCGCTGCGCGGATGACCTCGACCGCGCCCTCGCCGACGCCCTTCACGGCCCCGAGGCCGAAACGGATCGCGCCCTCGGTCGTGGCCTCGGCGGCGCCCGGGGCCGCGCCGTTCGCCCGGCTCTTGGCGCGGGCGCTCGGCGCTGGCGCTGGCGCTGCTTTCGCCGCGGACGCCGGGCGCTTCTGCAGCGTCACCACGTTGAAGTCGGTGTCGCTCTCGTTGATGTCAGGCCGCAACACGCGAATGCCGTGACCCTTCGCCTCGGCGATGAACTTCACGATCGCGTCTGTGTCGTCCTTGTCGCAGGTGAGCAGCGCCGCGAAGAACTCGACCGGGAAGTAGTGCTTCAGGTACGCCGTCTGGTACGTCAGCATGCCGTACGCGGCCGAGTGGCTGCGGTTGAAGCCGTACCCGGCGAACTTCTCCATCAGGTCGAACACGCGCTCGGCGATCTTCGCGTCGACGCCCTTCACCTTCGCGCCGTCGAGGAAGCCGGCCTTCTCCTTGGCCATGACCTCGAGCTTCTTCTTGCCCATCGCGCGGCGAAGCAGGTCGGCGCGTCCGAGCGAGTAGCCCGCCAGCGCCGACGAGATTTGCATGACCTGTTCCTGGTAGACGATGACGCCGTAGGTGTCCTTCAGGATCGGCTCGAGCAACGGGTGGTCGTACTCGACGCGCTTGCGCCCGTGCTTGCGGTCGATGAAGTCGTCGACCATGCCGCCCTCGAGCGGCCCCGGCCGGTAGAGCGCGCCCGCCGCGACGATGTCCTCGAAGCAGTCGGGCTTCAGCTTCTTCAACAGCTCGCGAAAGCCGCTCGATTCCAGCTGAAACACGCCGGTCACGTCGGCCAGCGAGATCATCGTGAACACGGCCGCGTCGTCGAGCCCGATCAACGCGAGGTCGAGCTCGGGCTCGCCCCGCGACGCCTTGTCGCGGTTGATGAGATCGAGCGCCGTCTGGATGACCGTCAGCGTCTTCAGGCCGAGGAAGTCGAACTTGACCAGGCCGACCTTCTCGACGCGGTCCTTGTCGTACTGGGTGACGATGCCCTCGTCGCCGGCCGGGCGGAAGCAGGGCACGTACTCCCACAGCGGGCGCTCGGCGATGACGATGCCGGCGGCGTGCTTGCCGGCGTGGCGATTCAGGCCCTCGAGCGCCTTCGCCACGTCGAGCAGCTCGCGGTAGACGGGGTTCTCGTCGTAGAGCTGCTTGAGGCGCGGCTCCTGTTCGATGGCCTCGGCGATCGGCGGCGACTTGCCCTGCACCGGCTCGGGCACGAACTTAGCGACGCGATCGGCGTCGGCGAACGGCAGCGCCATGGCGCGCGCGATGTCGCGCACGCCGCTGCGGGCCTTGATCTGGTGCATCGTGATGATCTGGCCGACGTTGTCCTTCCCGTACTTGTCGGTGACGTACGAGATCACCTGATCGCGCCGGTTCATGCAGAAGTCGATGTCGAAGTCCGGCATGCTGACGCGCTCGGGGTTGAGGAAGCGCTCGAACAGCAGCTTGTGCTCGATGGGATCGATGTCGGTGATGCGCAGGCAATACGCGGCCAGCGAGCCCGCGCCCGAGCCCCGGCCCGGCCCCACGGGGATGCGCTGCTCCTTCGCGTAGCGGATGAAGTCCCACACGATGAGGAAGTAGCCGGGAAACTGCATCTTGCGGATCACGCCCAGCTCCAGCGCCAGCCGCGCGGCGTAGGCGTCGCCGTCGATCTTGACGCCGCGGCGGTGGGCCTCCTCGATCCGCTTCTTCAGCCCCTCCTCGGCCAGATAGCCCACGTAGCTGTCGGCGTCGAACCCGTCCGGCACCTTGAACTTCGGCAGGTAGGTGTTGCCCAGATCGAACGTGACGTTGCACA
Source organism: uncultured Myxococcales bacterium (assembly GCA_964443975.1). Classification (GTDB taxonomy): domain Bacteria; phylum Myxococcota_A; class Polyangia; order Fen-1088; family Fen-1088; genus DASYCK01. The sequence continues at coordinate 27,627 of CAYUFS010000006.1, forward strand.
GCTCGCCGATGCGCGCGGCGTTCTCCATCGCCTCGGGGATGTGCGCGAAGTAGGCGTCCATCTCGGCGGGCGTCTTCACGAAGAAGGCCTCGTTGCGATGGTGCAGGCGCTTGTCGTCGTGAATGGTCTTCTTCTGCTGGACGCACATCAAGATCTCGTGCGCGCGCGCGTCCTCCTTGTTCAGGTAGTGGCAGTCGTTCGTGGCGATGAGCGGGATCCCCGTGCGCCTGGCCATCTCGATGAGATGTCCGTTCACCTGCTCTTGCTCCTCGAGGCCGTTGGGCTGCAGCTCCAGGAAGAAGTTCCCCCGCCCGAAGATGTCGTCGAACTCCCGCGCCGCGTTCTCGGCCGCCTCGGGGCCGCGGCGCATGCAGGTCTGCGCCACCTCGCCGCCGAGGCACGCCGACAGACCGATGAGGCCCTCGCTGTGCTCGCGCAAGAGCTGCTTGTCGATGCGCGGGTTGTAATAGAAGCCCTGCAGGAAGCCCATCGAGTTCAGGTACGACAGGTTCTTCCAGCCGACGTTGTTCTTGGCGAGCAAGATGAGGTGATTGCTCTTTCGCTCGGTCCGATCGTGCCGGTCCGGGGCGATGTACGTCTCGCAGCCGAAGATGGGCTTCACGCCGTGCGCTCGCGCCGTCTCGTAGAAGTCGAGCGAGCCGAAGAGGTTGCCGTGATCGGTGATGGCCACCGACTTCATGCCGCGCGCGAGCACTTGAGGGAACAGATCCTCCAGCCGAATCGCGCCGTCGAGCAGGCTGTACTGCGTGTGCAGGTGCAGGTGAGTGAACTCGGGCACACCCCTTCGATAGCAGGAAATCAGGGCCGACAAGCGGCCAAAGCGAAGGCAAAGATCGGGGCCCGTCTAACATTTGGAAGATCAACGGCGATCGCGCTTCGGTCCACAGTTTGTCCACAGGCGGCGAACCCCGCCGGGTACGCAAAGGTGCGCAACGAATCACGTTGACATCGTTCTTGCCCTCGTGCGTGATCGCCCACGATGAGGGTCTCTCGGTCCGCACTCCGCGGGGCGTCAATGCCCCCGCTCGTTCTGTTGGCGCTGATGGGGGGCTGCTCCGTGAACAAGTCGGGGTTGACCGGCGTGGATGCTGGGCAGGCCCGACCAGAAGGGGGGCTGATCGGCGCGGGCGGCGTGATCGCGATTGCCGCCACTGGCGGCGGCGGCGGGGACATGCTCGGATCGGGAGGCGTCGTCGGTGATGGCGGCGGTCCCGGACCGGGAGGCACGGGCAGCGCCGGAGCTCCGGGCGCCGGGTCGACCGGCGGCAGCGGCGGTCCCGGGGGCGCGCCTGGCGACGGCGCGGGCGGTTTGGGCGCGGGCGGCGTCGTCGGTGACGGCGGCAGCGATCCCGGCGGCAACGCCGGCGCGACCGGCAACGCGGGAACATTCGGCGGCGCGGACGCGGGCGCCGGAACGCCGGGCAACGACGGAACGTCGGGCGTCGGCGGCGGACCTGGGGGAACCGCCGGCGCGACGCCCACCGCGTGCGACAGTTGCCTCGCGAAGGGGGGAAGCTCGTGTGACCCCATCGCGGGTTGCGTGTTCGATTGCGCGGCCGGGGACGCGTGCGACGCCGGCGTGGTGTGCCCGAAGAGCATCCCGTGCACGATCATGTGCCGCACTCCCGATAGCTGCCACGGCCCGCTCGACTGCTCGAAGGCGACGGGCTGCACGATCACCTGCGCCTCCTCCAGATCGTGCGCGGGCCCCATCCAGTGCGGCGGAGCGCAGTGCAATATCGAATGCGCGGGGCCGCAGACATGCGCCGGCAAGGTCTCGGGCAGCGGCAAGCTGGAGCTCATCAGTTGCTCCGGGGAAGGCAGCTGCCCGAACGGCGTCAGCTGCCACGGCGACATGTGTACCGTCTCGTGCGCGGGTCCGTCATCGTGCGCGGGCGCGGTCACGAGCGACGCGGGCGCGGGCGACCTCCGTTGCCTCGGCGCGGGCTCGTGCATGAGCGGCGTGCGCTGTCAGGGCAACTCCTGCAACACCGCGTGCACGGGGATGGGTAGCTGCGGGCAAGGCGTCTGTTGCACGGCCGCCAGCTGCCACACGACGCCCATGTTTCCGTCGAAGTGCTGACGCTTCGCCTCGGTCACCGGTAGAACGCCACGTCGTCGATCCAGATGTCGAAGACGGGGGCGGCCGGGGGAATGGCGATCTCGAAGGTCATGACCGCGGTCGTGTCGAGGCCAGGCCGCGGCAGGCCGAAGCTGCGCTGCTGCAGCTGCCCGAAGTCGATGCTGAAGCGCTGCCAGACGGTCGTGAGCGTGAAGGATTCTCCGAAGGTGTCGTAGCAGGCGTTCGGGCCCAGCGTCGGTATGGTGGTGCATACGCCCCCGTCCGGGCGCGACCACCTGTCGCCGATGCCGACGCGGATGGTGCTGATCGAGGTGTCGCCGATGCGGCCCCAGAAGGTGAAGCCCCTGAAGCGGCTGGCGTCGTAGGGCAGCTGCATGCTGACGCCGGCGTCGCCGGGTCCGTACCGCATGTCGAAACCGAAGCCGGCCCCCCAGTCGGTGAAGCCGCTGCCGGTGACGCGCATCGCGCGCGTGCTGGTGCCGCAGCGGCGCCCGGGGATCGTCTCCATGGTGGGGACGGTTCCCATGTCGGGGTTCAAGGTCCCGGAGGTGGTGTCGTGGTACGTGTACCACTCGCCTTGGCGGCCATCGCGGCCGAGGATCATGGCGTTGCCGTCCTCCATGTCGTCGAGGTAGTCGACGACGCCCGGGTCGGGATCGGCGCACCCCGTGGCCAGCGCCGCCGCAACCGCTTGTCCGCCGGCGCCCCCTGCGCCGTTCGGAACGCTGGCGTCACCGCAGCTCGTGGCCGACGAGCAGCCCATCGTGCCGCCAGCGAGGCCCACGACCGCCGCGACGGCCGCCCACGACGAGGCACGGCGCCAGGCACCGAGGCGCGAGGTGATTCGGTTCAGGAGCGATGAACGCGGGACGGCGACGGCACGACGAGACATGATCCACCTCGAGAGTTGGGTTGCTGAGTTGCGAAACGATTCACAGCAAGCTCGACAGCGGGCCCGTGCACCATTCGTCCTTGCCGAACTTGGTGACGGGCACGTCCATCGCTTGCAGCAGGGAAACGAGCAGGTTGTTGTGGGGCAGATCGCCCGTGTACGAGAGGAAGCGGCCCGTGCGCAGCGCGCCGCCCGCCTGGCCGGCCAGCACATAGGGAGCGAGCTGACGGCTGTGGGTGTTGCCCTTGCCGAGCTCGTTGCACCAGAAGACGAGCGTCGCGTCGAGCAGGCGGCTGCCGTCCGTCTCCTGCGCGGTGGCCAGCTTGCCGAGCAGGTAGGCGAGCTGAGACGCGTACCAGGTGTTGATGCGCGTCAGCTTGTCCTGCGACGCCGCGTCGCTGTCGGGCTTGTGGGACAGATCGTGGTGGGCATCAGTGACGGTCGGCGAGAGCCACGTGAAGCGCACCATCGACACCGCGCGGGACCACTGCAGCGAGGCGACGCGGGTGAGATCGCACGCCAGCGCCACCGCCAGCAGGTCCATCTGCAGCTTCCCGATGGCCGGAAAGCTGTCGTTGTCCGTCAGGCTGGCCGGCAACACGGGCGCGCCCGGATCGACGCACGACAAGCTGGGCATCGCCTGCGCGTCGAGACGCATCTCGATGTCGCGGAGCGCGGTGGCGTGCTGGTCGAGGCGCGCGCGGTCCGCGCTGCCCACCCGCGCGGACACAGACTGAAACTGCGCGCGGACCGCGTCGAGGATGCTGCGCTTGCGCGCCCGCAACGCGGTGAGCTCGGCGGGGGTCGCGCCCTTGGTCGCGAACAGCCGCTGGTAGGCGAGCGCCGGATTCTCTTCGGGCGTGAGCGGCTGGTTGGCGGCGCCGTAGACCATGCGACCCCAGTCGTCTCCGCTGCCCACCTCGACCCCGAGCTCCAGTGAGGGCAAGCTGGTGCCGCCACCGATGTTCGCGGCGATCTGCTGGTCGACGGAGATCCCGTTCGCCCACCCCGCGCTGCCGGCGTTCGCCCCCCCCTGGAAGGGACCCGGGTTGAGGCTTTGCCCGGTCAACATGCCCCCGATCCCGGTCTGGTGTCCGTCGCCGCCGCCGCCCTGCTGGTACAGGCCCGACACGACGACCAGATCGCTCTGATACGGCGCGAGCGGCGCCAGGATGGGAGACAGCGTGAAGCTGGTCTCGCTGCCGGTGGGCACCCACTGCGGATAGATCGTGCCGTTCGGGGTGAACATGGTGACGAAGCGCTTCGGGATGGCGCCCGCCGCGCGGGCGCGCCGCGGGTGCATCGCCTCGAGCAACGGCAGGGCCATCGCGACGCCAGCGCCTCGCAGGACCGTTCGACGGGACAGTTGCAACCTTCGATCGAGAAAGAAGCTCATGGCAGATCTCCCGCGCGGCGATAACGAAAGGCCTCGGTTTGGGTCAGGGCGACGAGCAGCTCGCGCACGTTCCCCTTCGCCGCGACGAACGCCGTCGCCAGGTCGTGAAGGGTGCAGGCGTCGGCGGTGGTCTCGCCGCGGCCGTAGCCGAAGCGGAACCACTGCGTGGCGTAGCAGAGCTGCACGTCCGTGCTCTGGGCCAGCTTGGCGCCGAGCTGGACGGCCCCGTCGAAGTCCCCGTCCACGTCCGTCCCGGTCAGCGACCCGCTGCCGTCGACGGGCTGGCCTCCCTCCATGTCGCGCCAGCGCCCGATGCCGTCGTAGTGCTCGAAGCCGAACCCGATGGGATCGAGCAGCGTGTGGCAGGCGCTGCACATCGGATCGCTGGTGTGCTGATCGAAGCGCTGCCGCGTCGTGGAGCGCGGGTCGAGATCCGGGGGGCGAATGACGATGTTCTGGGGCGGCGGCGGCGGGGTGGTGCACAGCATGCGCTCGCGCACGAAGCGGCCGCGGTGGACCGGATCGCTCTGATTCGCCTTGCCGTACAGCGCCAGGAACGCGCCCTCGGTGAGAAAGCCCGCGCGCCTGGTCGGGTCAGGATGGATCAGGTCGAACCCGCCCGCGGCCGGCGGCGGCGCGCCGTAGAAGGCGGCCAGCGTCGCGTCACCAAACGTGTACGGGGCCGTCAGCAGCGCGGCCAGCGTCCCCTCCCGGTTCCAGACCACCTCGTCGACGAAGCGGCTGGTCTCCTGCGTGAACAGCGCGGCCAGCGCTGGCGTGTACGCCGGATAGACGATGGCGTCCTTGTCGATGCCGGCGAGCTTGTCGACGCCGATCCACTGCGCGTGAAACGTGGCGACGATGGCGTGCGCGCGCTGATCCGCGAGCATCCGCCGCGCCTCGCGTTCGAGATCGGCCGGCGTCGCCAGCCGCCCCGCGTCCGCGGCGGCGCGCAACGTCGCGTCCGGCATTCCGCCCCATATCAGGTACGACAGTCGCGTCGCGAGCTCGTCGGGCGACAGCGCCACGGCGCTCGGCAGCTCCGCCGCCGGCCCGGCCCCGAGCTCGACGCGATAGAGAAATTGTGGGCTGGCCAGCAGCACCGCCGTCACGCGCGCGATGCCTTCCCCGAAGCCCACCGCGGCGGCGCCGTCGGCGAACACCGACGCGAGCGCCGCCTGCTCGTCGGCGGCGAGCGGCCTGCGCCACGCCAGGCGGCCGAAGCTCGCGATGAACTGGGCGGCGCACCCGCTGTCCGGCGCGAGCCCGGCGCACGGCGCGTACGCCGACAGATTCGCCGCGACGGCGTCGCCGGCTTGCTCCGCGAGGTCCTCGTAGGCGTCGACCAGCAGATCGCTCGTGCTGATCACGTCCGCGTTGTTGTCGAACCCGAGCGCCCGCTCGCCGGGGGGCAGGCGCGACACGTCGAGCACGCCGGGCCCCAGGAGATCATCGACGGTCTGCGCGTATTCGGTTCTCGTCAGACGCCGCAGCGGCGACGGACCCGGATCGTGCGTGACGCACAGAGGACCGACAGAAGGCGTCGGCTGCGCCGGCGAGCTGCCGTGGGTGCCCGCGCAACCAAGCGCCAACACCATCGCCGCAGCGACGATGCGCAGGCACTCTGAACACAAAGCGGCTCGTGTCACGGTCTCCCCCATGATTAGGCGCCACCGCGACGCAGACCTTCAGCCCGTGCGGTTTCCGGGAACCCCAGCGCGGCATCGGCCACGCCAGCGTCTCGGTCATGAAGAGTGTCGACCACGCGCGCGCGGCCCAGCTTTCGCGTGACGGCCTGTTGAGGGAGCGGTCGTGGGATCCGCTGCCGGCGCAGAGTCTGACCACCCTCAGGTGGGACGGAGCCGCGCGCGCGCGAGTCTTCGTCCAGCATGCCGGCGGCGGCCAGGCGTTCCCACCGCCCTGGATGGTGTGACCAGCTCACGGTTGGCGCATGCGCAGGCTGCATCGACGAACACGAACCTGGCGCCCGCGGCCACTGCGCGGACAGCCCGACCGGCGGCTACGTGCGCTGCCACACCCCGTCAGCCAGGCGGACGACGGGCGGCAGCAACTGCCTTGAGCTTTGCGACGTCGGCGAGATCTTTGGGTCGACCGGAAGCTTCCTTGTTTTCGATCAGGGACCGCCAACCGAGGAAGCAGACTGGCAGTCCGTCCAGCTCGGCCTGCACGCGCGACGACCACGCATCCTCGAACTCGACGCCCGAGACAGAGGTCAACAAGTCGAGAAACTCAGCTTCGTGAGAGTTCAGTAACGCGACAAACTCTCTCAAGTCTTGCTGAAGTTTCACCCGTCGACTCCCGATAGGCAGCAACTAGATCGAGCAGAATCTCGAGGCGCTCCTGCGGCGCGAGCGCGGCATAGTACTCGTCGTCAGCGCGATCGGCGGCCTTAAAGCCGTGGAAGACCTGAAGCTCGCGCCGCGCCACACGTCTGGTGTAGCACTCACCCGGACTTCCGAATTCCGCCACGATCGCCCCCTCGCGTTGCTGTCTGAACCTCCAAGGGCAGCGGCGGGCCTTGTTGCAGAGGACGCCCAACGCGCGATCGCTGGGTGCCGGTCATCCCCCGCCGCCGCACCCAAACCGGGCGTCCTTGGTCGACGGCAGCGCGCGGAGCTCGCGGGCGACGTCGGGACCGATGGCGGGCAGTTCTTCGAGAATGGTGGCGTTTCGATCCAGGGCGCGCTGGATCTTGTCTCGCTTGTCGCCGGGCTCGCAGAAGCAGGCGTCCCTGGTCATGTCGCGAAGTCGACCGGCGAGATACCGCTTGAAGGCATCCCGGAGGGGTCCTGGGGTCGCATTCCAGGCGTCGACCAACCGGCGCAACACGGCCTCGGCGGCTTCGGGCTTATGGCAACCGCCAAAGTCCGATGTCGACACGCTCCAGGCGCCCCTGGCGCCGCCAAGGTCGCCCAGCGCCGACACGAGTGCGCGGCCTTCTCGACGCGTCACCGACCTAAGGTTCTTCCAGTTCAAGCCACTCTCCCCGTATTCAGGCGTCATGAGCGCAAAGGCACCGCTCGTGGTGACTGCCCATTCGTCCACCCCAGCACTGGGCGAATGGGGGGCCATGACCTCGTCCCGCAGGAGAGGGATCAGCCCCAGCGAATCGGCGACGAACCGGCTCAGGTCCTTCGGCGAGCGGTGGGCCCGCAAATAGAGACGCCTGTTCTGGCGGGCGCGGGAGCGAAGCGCGTCCGTGACCGGGAGGTCGGAAGCGATGCCGTCGTCCGCCACGGCGAAGGTGTCATTGCGCGGGCGTGGGGCGACGCACTGCCTCTCGCGATTCTCGGCCAAACCAGAAGCGATGCCGCCCGGGTCCCTGAAGGTTCTGGAGGTACGCAGGGTCCGAACGAGCGCGCCGTCGTCCGACAGGCTGAAGCTTGCCGCGGTGTCGAGGCTGCACGCACCGAGGCGAGCTTCATGATTGTCGGCCAAACCCGTCCACATCGGTCGGAGCTCGCCACGATCGTCGAGGAAGAACGAGACGATCGTCCGGGCGGTCGCGAGATCCCCTGCTCTCTTGGCCGTCACGGTGACCTGCAGCCAGTCCGCGCGCTCAACGCGGGCCGGGCCCACGACAATCGTCCAGTCGTCCGCCAGCGTCGCCTGGCGCCCGTCGAGCGCGATCTCCGGCAGGTCGACCTCTCCGCGATGGGGAGAGCTTCCACCCGAGGTCGACACGATCAAGCGGGGCGCGATGTCCGGTTCGTTCGGGGGAAGGAGCGCCGCCAGTTGGAGCGTCCGGTCCTCCGCCTCGTGGCAGGTTACTTGCCACAAGGGACCCTCGATCCCGAGTGAGCCTTTGATCTCGCTTTCGGACGGGCACATGGCGATCGCGCGCGCGGGCGCAGCCACGGCCGCATGCGGCAGCAGAATGAAGAACAGCAGCGGCCGGCCGCGCGATGCTCGCGCCAAGGAAACCCTCACTTCCCAAACACGAACGTCGCCAGGTGCCGCATGTGCCAGGCAAGGTCGGCTCGCATGTCGATTCGCCAGTGTAATTCAAAGTTCTCCAACGAGTGAAGTCCGCGTCCGCCGTTGGTCACCGTGGGCGTGGACTTGATGACCCGCTAGAATCCGCGGAACGACGCGGAGGACACGATGGCCTTCAAGGACTTGTTTTCGGGAACGTCTCTCGCCTACGCTCGATTTCGGCCGTCCTATCCGGACGCCCTCTTCGATTGGTTGGCCAGCGCCGCCCCGGCGCGAAACGTCGCCGTCGATGTCGGCGCGGGCAGCGGCCAGGCCACCGCGGCGCTCGCCGCCCGCTTCGCCAGGGTGATAGCCGTCGACCCGAGCGCGGCCCAGCTCGCCAATGCGCCGGCGCGTGAACGGGTGACCTATCGCCAGGGGTCGGCCGAGGCCACGACCGTCGACGCGGCGAGCACGGATCTGCTGGTGGCTGCCCAGGCCTTGCATTGGTTCGCGGCGGAGCCCTTCTTCAACGAAGCTCGGCGGATCGTTCGACCGGGGGGCGTGCTCGCCGTCTGGTGTTACGCGGTGGCCGCCATCACTCCGCACATCGACGCGCTCGTGCACGAGCTCTACGAGCAAGTGCTCGGAGCGTACTGGGAGCCGGAGCGTCGCCTCGTCGAGACGGGATACGCGACAGTTCGGTTTCCCTTCCCGGAGATGGAGGTCCCGTCCTTCGAGATGCGCCTCACGTGGACGCTCGAACAGCTCGTCGGGTACCTCGGCACCTGGTCGGCGCTGCAACGCTACCTTCGCGAGCGCGGCGACAACCCGCTCGAGGCGATGTTCCCGCGCATCGAGGCGGCCTGGGGCCGCGCTCCGGTCCGCGAGGTGCGCTGGCCGTTGGCCGTCCGCGCCTTCCTTCCATGTCGATGAAGACCGCAACCGTGCCAGCCTCGCGTTGCCGTCTAAGTAACTCCTCGGCGTAACTCCTCGGCGCCCCTCGCCCGCCAGGCGTGCACTCAGTCGGCGTCCGAGGGTGGTTGAAATCGACCGGGGGTCGCAGCCCTCGAATCCACGCAACTTTCGTTGACCCCCGTCGACAACCGCGCTTATATCCCTGCAAGTTTCGAAAGGAGCGCCATGGTTATCTCCAGGTCTCGCGTTCTCTACCTCGCCGTTTCCGGGCTGGTCTTCAGCCTCGCGGCGGCCCTGCCGGCCCACGCCGCGGACAAGCTCAAGCTCACGACGGTATCGGACTACCGCGCGTGCATCGATCGTGATGCTGCGCCAGAGGTTTGCCTGGAAGCGCTTCAGTCCTTCGTCAAGAGCCACCCGGCCGAGGCCTTCGCCGCGGGCAAGGCGGTGAGGGCCACCATGACTCACTCGGCGGCCATTCCCTTCTTCGCGAAGACCTTCGCGAAGAAGGGCGACAAGGCTCATTGTTCCGACGAGGACGTGACCATGGCGCTCGTGTCGGCGCTGGCTTTGCCCGCCAGCTACAAGGATCTGGTGGCTCCAGCGCAGCTCATCCTCTTCGACCGGTGCTGGGATGAAACCCATGGGGCAGTCCTCGGCGAGCTGGACAAGTCCGGCGCGGAGGGAGCCCTGGCCGAGAACCTCTGCCCCAAGCTCGTCGAACGGAAGCAGGCGCCGAAGGCTTGCGACAAGAAGCCGCCCGCCCCCGTTGCCGCCGTCGAGGGGCCGAAGTGGAAGGAGCTCGACCCAAAGAGCATCGCGGTGGAGGAGCCCGCGAAGGTCTTCAAGGGCGACGAAGGCAAGCTGGTGTCGATGGCCAAGATCAAGGGGCAGGAGGCGGCCTATTTGATCAAGTTCGATGGATTTCGCGGCCCCTGGAACGGGCGCGTCGTGCTTCACCGTGAACAGTCCGCCGGCTCGGGGTACGACTACTTCACCATGGTGAACGGCGCGCGGTGGGTGAGCGTGGTGGCGCGCGGCGATGGCTCTCTCTTCTACGAAGCCTATCCCTCCGGGGACAAGGGACCCTTTGGCATCTTCTACGATGAGGCGGCGTCGAAGGCCACGACCGCCAAGGCCGTGCTCGACCAGTTCGCCAAGCAACCCAAGAACTGATCGGTCGGCGAAGCCATCCGCGTCACATCACGAACGAGAACGTGCCGCTCTGATGAATGTCGCAGTCGTGGCCGGCGACGAGCTGTTCGGTGACGACCCCCTTCAGCGACAACGCCAAGGAGCCATCCGTAGGCGACATCATGCCGTCGAGTAGGAACAGGCCGCCACTGCTCTCGGACCCGCACCACAGGTGCCCGTCGGCGTTGATGCCACCGGTGCAGGGCAGCTCATGATAGTTTCCGCGCACCCGCCCCAGGCTCACCGAGCCGTTGTCCGCGAGGACATCGAGCAGCCACCAATTGCTGAAGGGAAAATCAGTGCACGTCCCTGCCCTGCATGAGCACGTGCTCGGGTCCGCCACCCCCTTCAGGGTGTAGATGCCGGAGTGGGCCTGCCCCTGAGCGTCCCCGAGCGGCAGGTTCGTGACGTCGTGGGGCGTGAGCAAGGCCGCCGCCCCGTCGGGCGTGCCCGAGGTCGCAGCGCCGCTGCTGCAGCCGCCCATCAAAAAGCCGAGACCGAATACGGCATAACTCCACGCTAGGTTGGCGCGCATGACGAATCTGCACCTTATCTCAAAGTATCGGTTTCTGGACTGTCAACGTGCGTTCGTTAGAGTCGACGCGCGGCACAAACCTCAAACCGGGAGAGACAGGCATGAGAGCAACGCTCATTCTCATGGGGACGGTGGCGATGACGATTTGTTTGACGGCGACGGCCTGGGCCGAGGACCCTCCGGCGCCAAACGGTTTCGGGTCTCCGGGGCAGGTTGCCCTGGACGTGGACGTGCCTTTTCAAAACGAAGCGTCGCAGCTGGCGATCGTTCACAGCAGCGTCAGCATGGGCGGAACCACTGAGAACATCATCTCGATTCAGCCATCGCTCGACTACTTCGTGGCGCCCCATGTGTCGGTGGGCGGACTGCTCGGGTACACCCGGGGATCGGTCGACCTGGCTCAGTCGGGGCTCGGCGGTTCCGGAACCGTCACGGAGCTCGCCGCTGGCGCGCGGGTGGGCTACGACATTCCGCTGACGGGGCTCCTCTCGCTCTGGGCCCGGATCGAGCTGGTCTACGTCCACGTGTCAACGAGCGGCGGAACGGCCGGCGCCAGCGGCTACGCCATTCCTCTGATCATCAATGTTCCCCTGCTGATTCATCCCGCGCCTCACTTCTTTCTGGGGGCGGGCCCGGTGTTCGAGACCGAGCTCGTCAGCAAGCAGGCGTCGCAGGACACGGCAAAATCGACTCATTACGGCATTCAGGGCGTCATCGGCGGATACTTCGGCGGCGCGTGATCAACCCATTGCGGGGAGCGGGCGCGCCCCGAGCTCCCGCGGCGTCACAGCAACCCCAGCTCAGGTCGGCTTCTTCTCCCCGAGGCGGTGACGAGAGAGTCGCCAGATGGCCAGATTGTCGATCAGCGTGCTGAGCGCAGGCTCGGCGAAGTCGTTGGTCATCACGGCCATGGCCTTCAAGGCGGCCTGAAAGCTGAGCCGCTCGGAGTGCTTGTAGAGCTCGCGGCGCACCGTCTCGCGCTCGACGGCGCTCGGGGTCTCTGGGGCTGACTCGCGCACGAAGTGGTACACCTCGCCCGCCCGCGCGACGAGCCGCAGTCCGATGTGCGCGACCAACTCCACGAAGTAGGGGCGGTACCCGCAGTTCTTCTCGACGTGGTCGCCGTCCCAGGAGTTGTAGAAGCTCGGATACGCAATGAGGTGGCCCCCTTGCCGGAGGTGCCCGAACAGATCGCCCACCGCGTACTCGAGATCGTAGATGTGCTCGAGCACGTCCATGCAGTTGATGACATCGAAGCGTCGCTCGCCGAGGTCTCGAACGTCGACGATCTCGACCGGCTTGTTGCGCGCGCTGAACCGCTTCTCGACCCAGGGCGTGAAGCCGTTCAGCAGGTCGCAGTACGTCGTCTGGTAGCCGAGGTTCGCCAGTATGATCGAGTCACGCCCACCGCCACCCCCGTAATCGAGGGCGGTCTTCAGGTCGGTGAGCGGCTTCAGTTGTTCGATCACCCAGTCCATGCGCGTCGTCATGATGGGGATGCGCGCGTGCTGCGTCAGGTTCCCCACCAGATGATAGAGGTGCCGATCCAGGCCCTGCGGCTCCTCGATCATCTTCAGGTGGTAGTGGAGCAAGTTGGTGCGCACGAGCGCGCGCGCATCCTCGAGCGGGAGCCCAGCCACCGCGGCGGTCTCCAGCGCGGCGTCCTCGATCGGATCGTCGACCTGAAACCGGACGAGCTGATAGGCAGGCCCCGGCAGAGGTTTCGCCGTCAGCTGGACCTCAGGCCGCGGATTCAGAATCGGCATCGAGCGATTTTCCCACGGCCTGGCCGGCAAATAAAGAACGTTGCCAGTCGGGACGGGATCGCTCGGTCGCTCACGGTGTCCGACAATACCGCGCGACGGTGTTGTCGTTGAGGATGGCGACGATGTCGCCGTTCGGCGCGAAGGTGGACAGCACGGCCGCCGGGTCGAACGTCACCGATTCGTTGGTGGGCAGATGGAGCGCGGTGCTCCCCGACACGATCCAGTTGCCCTCCGCCGAGAACCGCGCGCGCGTCGCCGTCAGCGCCGGCAGGTTCTGGATGAGCGCGCCGTCCGACGCGGCGTAGAGCGCGTGCGAGCAGCCCAGGCTGGTTCTCGCGCTTTCGGGGCAATGCGACACCAACAGCGCCTTTTCTCCCGGTGCGAACTGAACGTCTCGGAAGATATCGGTGTCGGATCCGTCGAGAGGCGGTGCGGCAACGATCTGGGCCGGCCAGATCAACGACCAGTCGCTCGTTCGGTAGAGCTCCGGACCCGGCAGGGCGAGCAACGTCTCGGCGGCGTTGAAGCTGCTGCGTTCCTGGCAGCCCGCCGTCGGTAGCGCGGTCACCGATTGCAAGCCGGGACGCGCCAACACCGTCACGGTGTCGGTGATCCCGCCGCGGGTCATCCAACGGCCGGTGGGTGAGATGCTCGCCAACCTGAAGGTGCAGTTGATTGCGGGAACCTCGGGTGGCAGCGGCAGGAGGTCCCGCAGGGCCCCATCGTTGCTGGAGAAGATGGCCCCTCCATCCCCGGAGACCACGAGCTCGCCGCTGGAAGACGAGAACGCCGCCTCCATCGGGAGGTTCACATCGATGCTTCGGATTGGCACCGACGCCGAAAGGTCCGCGGCCACGCGCCAGAGCAACGAGCCGCCACGAATGGTGCTCGCCGCGATTCGAGTGCCGTCGGGCGAGACGGCGAGCGCGGTCGGCAGGTTGTACGTTGTGGCCGACGGCGAGCTCAGGGATCCGAACACGCGGCGCGCGTCCGGATTCCCGCTCTGGGCTCGCGTGGCCAGGAGGTCGACGCCCCCGATCCACATGCCGGTCTCGTCAATCGATGAGGCCGCGTAGTCACCGACCGCAGTGTTCAACCAATGGGTTTGCGAAGCCACATCGAAGACTTCGTTCCAGAACAAGACCAGCGCCCCGGACTCGGAATATACGGGCGGCCTCCCCGCGCGCCACGAAGCGACCAGCTTGCCGTCCGCGGACCACAGCCTGGAAAGGCCGTCAGACGTGTTCATTGCCGCGAAGCTGTCCCCTCGGGGCGAGATGACGATGTCCGCCAGACCGTAATACGGATCGACCGGCGGCAGGTTTTCGGGCAAGGGATCGAGAGTGACCGGGAGATAGTCGAGCCCCGAAAGCGACCAGCTCTTCACGTTGGGCTGTGCGCCGTACTCCTCGGTCAGAATGCGGCCGTTCGCCATCGCCGCCGACAGGAACACTCCCGCGAGCTGTGTCACCAGCACACCATCGCGAGCCTGCCAGACGCACAGCGACTTGTCCCACGCGAGGACGTAGTTTCCGTCGGCCGAGAATCGAACGTGGGCGCCGGCGCAGCTGGCGTTCGCCTCCATGTCCAGGCCCGCGCCGGTGGCGACGTCGGTCACCCGGATCGCGCCTCCCGCCACCACCCCCGCGATGCGGCTGGCGTCCTGCGAGAACGCGATGCTCCCCGGGGGCGGGCCGTCGAGGCGCACCGTCGTGGGAGCCGCATCGTTGTTCGGGTAGAAGACCACGGAGCCGTCGTTGTAGAGCACGGCCAACGCATCCGTGCCAGGCGGGTAGATGGCCTGCACGGCGTACGGGGCGTTCGCGGGCATTGGTGGAATCGCCCCACACGCTTGCCATCGCCACGCGCGTGAGAGCTGGGGATCGACCGCGATGACGCCGGTCCCCCCGCCGCTCACGGGCGCGCCCCCGACACCGCCGGCGCCCCCGGCCCCGGCGCCGAGCGGCCCACCCGAGCCTCCGCCGAGGCCACCCCCGGCCCCGCCTGCCGGCCCGGCCGCGCCACCGATGCCGCTCGCCCTGCCCCCGGCGCCGCCGCCCACGACGAGGTTCGCGCGGCCACAGCCCCAAAGGCACGCGAGCAGCGCCAGGAACGAAGCCGAATGGCGGCAAGGGAGCATCGAGACCACGTTCGATTCTGTCATGCCCGTTCAGCGAATGATTGAACCTGCCCCGGCGATCCTTACAAAGGGCCCCCGCCGTCATCGACGCTAGCGGCCGGTACATTAGTAGAATTTATGGTGAATAGAAAAACTATTGATTGGCATAATGACCGACTCCTCGCCAACCTATCGAGATGATGACCAAGATCCCGGGGCGGAAGTACGTGGCGGCTGAGCCGGTCGCGCTCGTGGATCGGCGCTGGCCGAACCAGGTCATCACCCGACCGCCGCTCTGGTGCAGCACGGATCTACGCGACGGGAACCAGGCGCTGATCGAGCCGATGGACCAGCCGCGCAAGCTGCGCATGTTCGCGACGCTGGTCCGGATCGGATTCAAGGAGATCGAGATCGGCTTTCCGTCCGCCTCGCAGGTCGAGTTCGACTTCGTTCGCCGGCTGATCGACGAGGACCGCATCCCCACCGACGTGACCATCCAGGTGCTGACCCAGGCCCGCCCCGAGCTGATCGACCGGACGTTCGCCTCGCTGCGCGGCGCCCGGCGGGCGGTCGTCCACGTGTACAACGCCACGGCGCCCGTGTTCCGCCGCGTGGTCTTCCAGAAGGACCGCGCCGGCGTCCTCGACATCGCGACGCAGGCCACTGCTCAGATTCGCGAGCTCGCGGCCGCGAACGCCGAGACCGCGTGGGGCTTCGAGTACTCCCCCGAGACGTTCAGCGCCACCGAGCTGGACTTCTCCAAGGAGATCTGCGACGCCGTCGTCGAGACCTGGGGGGCGACCCCGCAGCGCAAGGCGATCGTCAACCTGCCCGCCACCGTCGAGCGCTCGACGCCCAACGTCTACGCGGATCAGATCGAGTGGATGCACCGCAACCTGGCGCGGCGCGACTCCATCGTGCTGAGCGTCCACCCGCACAATGATCGGGGCACGGCGGTAGCGGCCGCCGAGCTGGCGGTCATGGCCGGCGCCGACCGCGTCGAGGGCTGCCTGTTCGGCAGCGGGGAGCGGACCGGCAACGTCGATCTGGTCACGCTGGCCCTGAACTTGTACTCGCAGGGGGTCGACCCGGGGCTCGACTTCTCCGACATCGACGGCATCCGATCGGTCGCCGAGCACTGCACGCAGTTGCCCGTGCACCCGCGGCACCCGTACGCCGGCGACCTGGTCTACACGTCATTTTCGGGCTCGCACCAGGACGCGATCAAGAAGGGCTTCGCGGCGCGCGCGACCGACCCCGAGGGCACCGTCTGGGACATCCCGTACCTGCCGCTCGACCCCGCGGATGTCGGCCGCAGCTACGACGCCGTCGTCCGCGTCAACGGGCAGTCAGGCAAGGGCGGCATCGCGTTCCTGCTGGGCACAGGGTACGGCCTGGAGCTGCCGCGCCGCCTGCAGATCGAATTCGCGCGTGTCGTCCAGGAGCGGGCCGATACGTTCGGTGGCGAGCTGAGCGCGCGCGACCTGCTCGCGCTCTTTGCGGGCACCTACCGGCCCGACCAGCCGCTCCGGCTGGCGACGCATGGGGTTAGGCCTGCTGGCCCCTCGCAGGGGGTGATGTTGGACGTCGAGCTGGCCGCCAATGGCGTGACACACGCACTTCGGGCGACGGGACCCGACCCCCTGTCGGCGCTATTCGCCGCGGCGGCCACCGGCGCCGAGGTGGTCACGGCGGCAGTCCAGCCGGTGCGCGGCCTCGACCAGACACACGCCGCGATCATCGAGGTGCGCCTGGCCGGCTCCCCCGCCCAGTTCGCGCTGGGCTTGGCCGACGGCGAGGACGCCGCGCTGCTCGCGGCCGGCGTCAGCGCCCTGAACCGCGCCGGCCTGGCCGTGAAGGCCGCTGCACCCCCGGCGCGGGCCGCGCGCGGGTAGACCACCCGGTCGTTCGCGCACCTGCTATTCGAAGACCGCCTCGGCGCGAGGTCAAACTCTCGCCGCTTGCTTTTGCAAGCGCGCGACCAAGTTGTCGAGTGTTCGTTCGGTGTCCGTGGCGACACCCAGCTTCACGAACTGCTGGAGGTGGTCAGGCGAGGAGCAGCGGATCTCGACCTGCATGTGCGTCGTCTCGCCCTCCGCGGTGAGCGTGACGGTCCCGACCGCTCCCAGCGCGTCGAACACGAGCTTGCCCGGTCGCTCGACGACCCGGTAGACGCCGGAGAAGGGCGGCCCGTGCCCGGCATTCTCGAAGAGGAAGGTCCCACCAGGACGAAGGTCGATGTGGCACTTCGTGAGTCGAGCCCCGGTCGGATCCCACCACTCGGCGATGTCCTCTGGACGCGTCCACGCGTCAAATACGTCTTCACGAGGGGCCCGCAGCCTGCGCTCGAACCTGATGGTGAGAGTCTCGCGGTCGATGGTTGCGCTGTTCATGGATTTTCCTTCGCTTTGTTGATGGATTGATTCCCTCGCTTCTGGCCTCGGCGCTGCTTTACTTCGAGCAGCGACTCCAGCCGGTCGAGTCGTCGTTCCCACTGTTCGCGGAACGGGCCGAGCCAGGCGTCCACGTTCCGCAGCGGTCCCCCAACGACGAGGCTCCGCGGTCGCCGCTGTGCCTCTCGCCCCTGAGCGATCAGACCGGCGTCCTCGAGCACCCTCAGGTGTCGAGAGATGCTCGGCTGCGCCATGTCGAAGGGCGCTGCCAGCTCTGACACCGTCGCCGCGCCCGTCGCCAGCCGCGCGAGAATCGAGCGGCGGGTGGGGTCGGCCAGCGCGGAGAACACCAGGTCGAGGCGAGCCGATTCGTTCATAGCGAACATTATATATAGCCAATCAGCTATCATGTCAACCTCTCATCGCGCGGTGGGCGCTGGCGGTGTAGAGAAATTGAATGGCCTTCCCGATCTTCTCCGTGCTGGTCGCAGCGTCGGTCGCCCTGCCGGGAGGCCCTCCGGTCGGCATGGACTACCTCGCGTACGATCCGGCGACCAACCGCGTGTGGGTGCCGGCCGGCAACACGGGCAACGTCGATGTCCTCGACGTCGCGACGGGCAAGCTCACCGCGATTACCGGGCTCACGACGGCGCCATCACGTAGACCCGATCGCCCGCGCATGGGCCCGAGCTCGGCGACCGTCGGCGACGGCGTCGTGTGGATAGGCAACCGCGGCGACGGCAAGGTGCACGCGTTCGACGCGAGGACCTTGGCCGCCAGAGGCGTCGTGTCGCTGCCATCCATGCCCGATGGGATCGCCTACGTGAAGGCGACGCACGAGCTCTGGGTGACCACGCCGCGCGACCAGACGATCAGCATCGCCAACGTGGCGAACGCTGCGGCCCCGGGATCCGTCGCGACCATCAAGCTCGACGGCGATCCCGAAGGCTTCGCCGTCGACGGCGTGCGCGGGGCGTTTTATACGAATCTCGAAGACAAGGACCGGACGCTGACCATCGACATCAAAACGCGCAAGGTCGTCGCCAGCTGGCCTTCTGGTTGTGGATCCGAAGGGCCGCGCGGTCTCGCCCTCGACGCCGCACGCCGATGGCTCTTCGTGGCGTGCACGGATGGCGCGACCGTCCGGGATCTGGCCCAGGTGGGCGGTCAGGTCGGCAAGGTGCTCGGTCGCATCAAGACAGGAGGTGGCGTCGACAACCTCGACTACGACCCGCGGCGCCGCCTGTTGTTCATCGCGTGCGGCAAGGACGGGAACATGGTGGTCGCACACGTCGACGACCGCGGCGCGCTTCAAAGGGTGGCCGTGGTGGTGACAGCCCCGGGCGCACGAAATCCCGTGCTCGACGCCAATGGCACCGCCTTCGTCGAGGATGCCCTCAACGGCCGGCTGATCGTCATCGACGGCGCGACGCGCGCGGGCGCCGGCGCCGGCGGCTCGCCGCCCTGATACAGGATCAAATGCCGACCGTGCACGAGGCCGCGCGCCTCGCGCCGTTCAGGGGACTAAAAGCGCGCCACGACGAAGCCCATCTTGCGGGCTGCCAGCACCAACCGGCTATCGTACGAGGCGATCTCGACGGTCTGCTTCTGGGCACGGAGGAAGTCCGCCGAGGCCAGGTGCAGGGCGTCCAGGGTGCGCACGGGGGCGGGAAAGGGCTCCGTCGCCCGCGCCAGGACGACCGGTGACAACTCGACCATGGCCAAGCGCGCGAGCAGACCTCGCAACGCATCCCCGTGGCTGGACCGGAGGCCCCTCGCGTGGAGGCGCGTCCACAGCTCGTATTCGATGAGGCGACTGGAGACGAGAACTTCGGTCCACAGATCATCAGACGGATGGCGATCCTCGGCGAGAAGGTGCGCGAGAGCGACCGAGGTATCGAGGTAGATCACCGGTCGGCTCGGTCCGCCGCCAACTCCGACAAAATTTCCTGGCTGGACGCGATGGGTAATCGGGGCGGCGGCCCCTCGCCGCGAATCGCGGGCGCGGCCAGCCATCCACGACGTACAGCTTCCGCCAAGAACGCATCGGCGACGGCGATGCTGCGGCCCTCCCGGGGGGGTATCAGCTCGGCAATCACCCGGTCGCGATCAGTGACCAGCACCGTCTCGCCAGCCGCCGCGAAGCGAAGATACTCGCTCAGCTTGTTCTTGAGCACCTTCACGCCGACGGAGCGCACGATGATCTAAGGTAGCTACAAGTAGCTACTTCGTCAAATACCAGCCCCGCCGATTCCTGCCAAGAAGGCGCCGGGTCGGTCGCACCGCTCGCAGCCGCTCACAGGCTGCGCAGGTACTCGCAGTGGCAGTCCGCGCAGGACCCAGTGGCTGGGTGAAAACAGCTTCTGACGGGGGCGCGGGTCGCAGGCAGCGGTTCTACCGCGAAGACAGTGGGTGGCGACGAGCTGCAGAGCGCTGAGCGAACAGCCGTCGTTTATCAAGCCGCACGCTCACCGGCGCGCTTTTGAGAAACATGATCTGGGGAACTCACGCCGAAGACCCGGCAACTTGGCTACGGATATATCGAATCGCGTCTGGAAACCTCTTGAAAAACTTGCAGTTGTGCGCCGTTAACGCTTCCCGGATGTCGGGATCGTCGAACGCCTTTCCGTCGCTGCTCAAGAAGCACCTCTGCTCGGGTTCCCGCGAGGAGTCTGCGCGGTCTGCGAGAATAGAGAACAATACGATGGCATCGAAAACCTTGATGTCGCGGAAGGGGCAGTTTTCGACCTTCTTAATGACGGCGGCGCCAAGCGGCAGAATGCTCGCGATGCTCAGAAGCCGAGCGTTCAGAACTTGGAGGTTTTTCTGCGCCCGCTCCCCACTCTCGTTGAACAGAACCTCGATTTCGTCACGGACCGTCTTGGTCTTGTCGTGAAATGGTTTTGAACGCTGAAGTTGTCGGAGCTCCCTGCCCACTTCGCCGTCCGCGACAAGTTTTGCCCGCGCCTCGTGACGACGCTCCAAAGTCTGCGACGCCTCCGTGAGAGAGAACGCCGGAAGCACCAGGACGAGCTTCCTCTGATCAGCGAGGTCGAGGATTTCTTCGCATGAGGCATGGTCCTCCTGATCTAAGGCCATCTCCAAGATGAAGTTGGTCTCGACGTATACCCTCACGCCGCGAGCCCGCGCGAGATCCTTCCGCCGGCGACCGCGTCCACCAAGCCGGACTCCCGGAGACGGGCATCAACCTTCGTCGGATCAGCCTGCGTGAGATCGCTGAGCCACCAGGACACGACGTTTCCGAAGGTAGGCGACTGGATCTCGAGGGGCTCGATGCCCAGCATCCGGAAGTAGGGGGCGAATGTCTCCCTTGCGTCGATTTCTTGGGGAATTGCGTTCGGATTCGCATCTCCGGGCCAAAGGTAGAGGCGGTCAGGGACGGCCAACATGAAGTACCTCGCCCGCAGCTTGGACTCTGTTTCGAGAATATTCCTCCGTAGCGCGGTGGCCCACGTCGAGTCGGGTGCGGACCGCACTTTCGCTTCCCCGATGACGGCGAGGTTCCCGTCCCTGCCGTAGGCGGCCACATCGTAGTGCATTGTTAGAGCTTACTAGAACGACGCGGGGGCGACCATGCGAGTGGCGATCTCCGGGCTCGGGCCGTCCTTCCTGCACCGGGCAGAGACTGGCCTCCCCGGTTGCACCTATTCACCTCCCAGCCGGCCGCTGCGCGCGCGGGCCGCGTTGCCGAGGGGGGTGCCCGCCGCCGCCACGGCCACGAGCTCCCAGTCCCGAGCCGCCTCGCGCTTCCGCCCCGACGCTTCGTACGCCGTCGCCCGGTTGGCGCGACTCGCGATGTCCTCAGGTTCGAGCGCCAGGGCGCGGTCCAGCAATTCCAGCGCGCGCGCGAGGCGCCCAGCTTCGAGCGCGGTCGCGCCCACCCAGGCCGCCAGCGCCGCCTCGTCGTGGGTAGGGAGGCATCCGGGCGCCGCGAGGGCCCGGTCATAGGCAGGTAGCGCGCGCGTCAGCTTGCCGCCGTCGAGCTCGAACGACAGATCGCCCACCCGGCGCTGCCATTCGCAATCTGAAACTGGCGAGGCCGCCGGCTTTGCCGTGACGACCTCGGTCCCGGCGCCATCTTCGACCGTGAAGCTGAAGGTCGCCGGAATTTCGTACGCCGCGATGAGCTCGCGCCAGACGGGCAGGCGGCGGACGAACACGCGGGCGTCGAACGCTCGAAACACCAGCGCCCAGCGCTCGGGATCCCACCACGCCACGCGGCGGTTGAGGCCCGCGTAGGACAGCAGCGCGCTCGTGACCCCGTAGCGCGCCATGGCCGCGTCCCATCGATCGCGATCCATCTCGAAGTCCCCGAGCAGGCGGTGCATGTCCTCGGGATACGCGGGCAGCCGGGGGTCGACGAACACGCGGTAGCGCGGATAGCCCTCGAACGCGAGGTATGAGCCCGTCTCGAAGTCGTTGTACATGCGCTCCCGCAGGCCGTGGGTCGTCACGAAGCGGATGGCCTCGCTCGGAACCACGGCCGGGTCGAGCCCGATCGCGACGGGCGCGTGCCCCGCCCGCGCCGCCGCCACGCGCGGGGCCACCGGAGCGACGACGAGCGCCGCCGCTGTGCCGATCGCGGCGACTCCGGCAAGACCGGGAGCGAAGCCGCGACGACGGCCGGCCGCGAAGAGCAACTGCAGGCGCGTCGCCAGGAGGGGCGCCCCGACGAGCGCCGCGTCCGCCGAGAACCGCACCGACGCGAGCCCCAGGACAGTCACGGCCAGGACCGGCAGCACGGCCGGGAGTAGGTCGGCGAAAGGCCCTGTTCGAGCGCCCTGATTCGTCGAGTCGTTGCTCGCCGGCTTCGTCGCCCCCAGCACGACCGTCGCGACGACAGCGATCCAGACGAAGTACCGGCCGTCCGACCGCCACGTCGCGCTTCGAAACTCGTCCACAGGGTGAAGCGCCGGGAGCGTCACGTGAAGCGCCAGGTAGCGGACGATGCCCGGTCCCGCGGGCGTGGCGAACATGGCCGCGACGACTACCGCGCCCAGCCCCAGCGCGCGCCGCGCGACGACCCGGTTGAATGGCGCGGCGCCGAGCGCCGCTGCGAACAACACGACGGCGCCGGTGAACGTGCCCGCGTGGCTGTTGGCCCAGACCACCATCGCCGCCCCGAAGCCGGCGACCTTCGCTGCGGACCAGGGCCGCGCGAGCGCCCCCAGCGCGGTCAGCACGACGGCCTCGCCCAGGAACGAGACGACGTGCGGTCGTTCGACGAAGCGTTCCCGCATGACGAGCGCGGCGCCGGCGAGCGACAGCGTGGTCGCAAGGACCCCGGCCCCGGCGCGCCGGCAAGCCCGGAATGTCAGGGCGAACGCGGCAAGAACGATCGCGGTCTTACCGACCACGACCGCGGGGAAGCCACCCGCCCTGAACAGGAGCGCGGCCGCTGCCTCGAATCCCCACGCCAGATCGAGATCGGGGTGGAGGGGCGCCGTGAATGAGAAGAGATTTCGCCCCATGAGGCGCCCGTGCGCCAGGATCTCCTGCCCGACCTTCAAGCGAAAGAAGAGATCGCTTTCGCTCATGGGCTGAAGGCAAAGCCCTGCCACGAAGACGGCCAACCCCGCGAACAGGGAGACCCTCAGCCGCGCCGGTTCGTCGGGGGGCATCACGCGGCCGGAAGCCTAACGCCTCTCGGGCGCGCGCGGGTCCGGTCGGGCACGTTGCCGAGGGCGCGGGAAAACTCCCGTCCTCGCCCTCGCCAGCGGACGCGCGGCGGGCCCGTCAACCCGACGATCGCGGACGCGGACGAGGACGAGGACGGGGACCAGGACAAGGGCTAAGACAGGGACGGGACAAGACGTGAGGCCAACGATCCCGACCGGCCGGCTCGGGAAAACAAGCTCAGCGGGCCCGGGCGACGAGGGTCTGACCCACCAGGAACCGGCCGCCGACGCGGTCGATGCTCAGCGCCGGGACATCTCCGCGCGCCAGGATGCGGGCCAAAGAGGCCCGGCTACCCAGGGTCTGGCCGCCCATGCCGCTGACGAGATCGCCGCGCGCGATGCCGACGTTGGCGAGCCGCCCCGGGTTGACCACGAGGAAGCGCGCGCGGCTCGACGCCAGGGCGGCCAGATCATCGACGGCGAGCTCGGGATAGAGCGCCTCCAGCTTCCGGAGCTTGTCGACGGCCGCAAGGGATCCCCCCTGAAGGTTGTCCTCGAGGCGGGCCGGGACCTCGACGAGCGCCGGGAACGGCGCGGTGGCGACGAGCTGCGGCGCGAACGTCTTCATCGCGCTCGTGACCGCTTCGTTAATGGCTTTTTGCAACCCCTGCGGGCGTCCTTCGGCGTCGAGGTCGGGGGCGACCGAGAACGCGGTCGCACACGTCTCGATGCTGCCCAGCACTTCGGGGCGATCGGCGCGGCGCACATCCAGCCGCACGGTGTAGTCCATGTAGCGGCGAACCGCGCCGGCGATGCCGGCGACGGTCTCCATGCGCTCGCCTCGCGCGGCGGTCACGGAGAACGTCAGGGTCTGCGACGGGTCCTCGCCGAGCGAGCGAATTCCGTCGGCGAGAAGCTCGGGATCGAGGCGAGGCAGCTCCTCCGCGAGAATGGCGTGTCCGCCCGAGGCCTCGATCAGGGCGTCGCCGGTCCGACGTGCCGCCCGGCGCTGATCGACGGCGCGCCCGAACCCGAGACGCGGCGGCAACGCCATGACCGCGGTGACCTTGGGCGCGAACTCGGCCGCATCGGCGCGGGCATGGACGATGGTCGTCCCGCATCCCGACAGCCCGGCCACTGCCCAGGTTGCGGCGGCCACCGAAAGCATTCCGAGCGCTCCGCGACGTGTTCCCATGCTGGAGGAATCAATCGTCGGTCCGAGAAAGTTCTTTAGTAAATTAATATGTAACTAGATTCACGAAATTAAAACAAGAAATTGACCGCCGCGATTCAAGCGATTACAGGTACTTAGAACGCCACCGCCAGGCCCCCGAACAGCTCGACCTTCGTGTCCGACACGGCCAGCGACTGGCCGCTGACGCTCACCGAGCCGTGCGTTCCGAACATGCGCCGGGCGGCGAACCGCAAGCTCAGCGTGCTCGTGTCGTTGGCTGGCGTCACCGGGATATCCACATAGCCGCCGACCACGGCTCCGCCGCGAAACAAGGTCTGGGAGCCGACGCTGACGCGCTCGCCCCCCACGCCAACATCCAACGTCAGCGCGCGGGCGAAGCGCGCCGGCCACGCGAGCGCGCCCATCCGCCCCGCGGCGAACGGTCGCACCGCGAGCATGAGGTCCACCGCCTGTCGATCCGCCCCCACATCGGCGATCGGCACGTTCCGGTCCGCGGCGATCTGGCTCGGCGTCGAAAACCGCCCCGCCGCCTCGCTCGCGAACAGGCGCGCCTCGAAGCCGAGCACCCCCTGCCCGATGCCCCCCTGCACCAAGAACGACGGAATCAGCACGTTCCGGTGATCCGCGATCCCCGCGTTGTCGATGGAGAGGCCCATGGCGGCCGCGATCGCGAATCGCGGGTGCGCGACGACGATCCCCGAGAGCTCGTCGTCGGGCGACCGGGCCGCCAGAGCCGCCCTCGTCCCCTCCGGCGCGCTGCCCATCGTTGCCGTGTCGCCCTGGGCGTCGGAGGCGCCCAGGGCGGGCGGCGTCTCCCGGGCGCTGGCATCCGGGGCCGCCACCTCGGGAGACCCGGATTCGCGGGGTGGCGGGGGCGGCGGCTCTGCCGCGGGATCCGACGCCGCCCCCGAGGTCGTCGGCTCCGCGGCATGTCCAGCCGCGACGGCGATCCCGAACGGCGCCGCGAGGCCCGTCACCACGGCGACCAGGCGGGTCAACCCCGAGCGCGACCGACCCGCGCGCAAGCGGCGTGCCCCGCGCGGGACTGCGCTGCGAATCGGAGGCTGTCGGAACGTCACGCTGGGCTTTTACCATCGACCCCGGTCCCCGGGCTATGCTGCTACGACCCTGGAAGGAGACCGTCGTGTCGGACATCTGCATTCACTGCCACCAGACCCACCAGCCGACGCCGCCGTTCTGTCCAACCACCGGAAAGGCCATGCCACCGCCGGAGCTCCCCGTCGATGGTGTCCCCGATTCGGGTTCCATCCCCTGGGCGGTCGACGGCGGTGAGAAGGGTGTCCTCGATCTCCTGCAGCAAGCGTTCGCGCTCTACAAACGACACGCCCGAACGTTGTTGACCGTCGCGGCCGTGGTGTTCGTTCCGGGCGCGCTCGCGCACGCGTGCGCCCGCGCGGTCATCCTCGCGCCCACCGTCATGGTGCCGCTGGCCCTCGATCCGGCGACCCACGTGGCGGTGGGCGTCCCGCTCGACATGGGGGTCGTGGCGGGCTCGTTCACGGCCATCATGCTGGGCCTGCTGGCGGCGGCCGTGACCGGGCTGTTCTTGCACGGGGTCATCGTCCCCCTGACCCAGGGCGCGCTGGCGCTGGCCGCCGCCAACCACCTGGTCGGCCGGGACGCGACCTGGCAACAGGTCTGGACGTCGCTGCTTCGCCGCGTCGGCACGGTCATCTCGGCCATCATCCCGGCGGCGCTGTTGACGGGGGTGGGCTTCTTCTTCTTGTTCATCCCCGGGGTGGTGCTGGCGTTCTTCTTTTCTTTCGTTCCACTCGTGGCCCTGTTCGAGGACATCGGCGGAACCGCGGCGCTCCGGCGCAGCTACGAGCTGGTGCGCTCGGACTGGTTGCGGGTGTTGCTGCTGCTCGTCGCGTTCTCTCTCCTGTCGATGGTCGCGCAGTTCCTCGCGGGCCTCATGCTGCAGGGCCTGTTCGGAACGCGCCTGCTGCAGGATGCGTTCACGCTGCTCTTGCTGCCCATCCCCGTCATCGCCTCGGCGCTGCTGTACTTCGACGTGCGGCGCAAGCGCGAAGGCTTCGACGCCGCCCAGCTCGCCGCGAGCCTCGACAAGCTCAACACCTGATCAGAAATGTTCTGACCGCTCAGCCGCCGATCACTTCGTCGCCGCCGCGGTCTCCATCTCCATCTCCGCCTCGGCGACGAGGCTCTGCCGATCGCGGCCCACCGTTACGATCGCCAGCCGCCGGACCCCGCTGAGGAAGGTCACGCGCGCATCGCGGCCGGCGAGGCTCCCCTCGACGTCGATGCGGTCCCACTTCTCCGCGTGGCCGACGTATGAGATCGACAAGTCGTAGTGCTGGCTCCAGAAGAACGGAGCGAGCGTGCATGGTTCCCTGCGCCCGAGCATGTTGCGCGCGGCCAGCTGACCATGGCGCTCGGCGACCACCCAGTGCTCGACGCGGATCTTCTCGCCGGTGCGCCGATCGGGCCAGCGCGCGATGTCGCCAGCGGCGAAGACACCGGGGACGCTCGTCTCCAGGTACTCGTTCACCAGGATGCCACGATCCATCGCCAGGCCCGCGCGCTCCGCGAGGGTCACCGCCGGCCTGACGCCGATACCGGCGACCACCAGGTCCGCCGGGACGGTCTCGCCGTTGCCGAGCGTCACGTCGTGCGCGCTGATGGAGGTCGCCGTTTGTCCCAGGTGGAAGACGACGCCGTGCGCCTCGTGCAGCGCGCGGATGAAATCACCGAGCTCGGGCCCGAGGACGCGCTCGAGCGGCCGCGCCTCGGGCGCCACGACGTGAACCTCGAGACCCCGCGCGCGCAGGGCGGCCGCCACTTCGAGGCCGATGAAGCTCGCGCCCATCACCACCGCCCGCCTGGCCGCGCCGAGCATCGCGATGATGGACCGGCTGTCGGCGAGCGTCCGCAGGTACCGCACGTGGGGCAAGTCGCTGCCCGGAATGTTCAGCTTGACGGGCTCGGCGCCGGTCGCCAGCAACAGCGCGCCAAACGGGTGCCGCCCTCCGCCCCCGACGACGACGCTCCTGTGCGCGAGGTCGAGGTCGGTAACCCGCGCCCCGAGCACGAGCTCGATCCCATTGTCCGCGAAGAACTCGGGTGGGCGCAGCGGGATCCACTCCTCGGGCGCGGTCCCCGCGAGATAGTCCTTCGAGAGATTCGGTCGGTCGCACGGAGGAGCCACGTCGGCGCTCAGCAGCGTGAGCTTGCCGGAGTATCCCTCGCGGCGAAGCGCTTCGGCGGCGGCCTGGCCGGCAGCGCCGCCCCCGACGATGACGATGGGTGACGGCGCGGCGGGTGGCGTACGGGGCGAAATGCCATCCTTCGCCTTGCCCACCACGAACAGTCGCTCCGCCCGCCGCTCGACCGTCCAGCACGCGATCGGGTTCAGCGCGGGGGCAGCCACGGCCTCGCCGGTGCGCAGGCTGAAGCAGGCGTGGTGCCTGGGGCAACGAATCGTGTCGCCGACGATCAGTCCTTCGGCGAGCGGCCCCCCGTAGTGAGTGCAGCTCGCGCTCACCGCCAGGACGTCGGCTCCTCGCCTCGCGAGGAGCACGCCCTCACCGTCGACGTGCCCCAGCAGGGCCTCGCCCTCCTTCACCAGGTCCGCAGCGATTCCTCGCGTGAGGTCCGGTCCCGTCAGCTCACTCGCTCCACTCATGTCGGCTCCTCGTTGTCAGGCGTCTTTCGCGGACATGTTAGGGCCGACGATGACCCCAGTCACGCGCGACGTCCCGCGCCGCTACGGCACGCACCCGGCCGCGGGCAAGACGCAGATGTTGCGGGGGGGGACCGTCAGCGCGTAGCTACAGACGATGTCCATTCCGCGCCAGCTGGCCCCGAATTGCAGGCCGGAGACGACGTGCTGGCACCCTTCGAGGGTGTCGAGGCATTGCCCGAGGTCCTTGGCCTCCAGCCGGGCCACCTCGAACGCTCCGTCGACGGAGGCCGAGCGAAACAGGCTGTCGGGGAGCGTCTCCTGATCGAACTGCACGGGGGCTCCCTTGCGTCGAGTGATGAGGACCTCCTGTTCGAACCCAGGCGGAAACGCCATCACGACGTCACCATCCCCGAAGCGCGCGTCCACTCCGAACGACAAGCTCGGCTGGCAATCCATCCACTGCGCAAGCAGGACGGGGTGCGTGGCGACGACGACGAAGTCACCGGTCGGCGTCGCGGGTCCCGCAGGCAGTGCGGCGTTGGGGTCGGCATTGGGGTCGGGGTCGGGGTAGGTAGAGAAGATGCGGGATTGTCCCCGCTTCATTCCAAACGTCGTGTCGTTCTTGAAGACCACGCCGGACTGCAGATCGAGCACCGAGCCAGGCGAGGGTGACAGCGTCACCGTGGTGTCATCCTGCGAGGCGAGCAGCTGCCAGTAGCCGTGGTCCGGGCCGAAGAAGGCATCGCACCCGGCCTCGGGCGCGAGCCGCGCGCCGATGTACGTCGTGCTCCAGTTGGCGGTGGGCGGCAGCTGCTCGACGGCCATGTCTCCGCCGTTGAAGCCGGACGGCTCGTTTCCATAGGTCGTGAAGATGTTCCCCGAGAGCACCGCCACCGGGCGGTCGGAGGAGATCTCCGATCCGGTCAGGTCGCCCCCGCTCGAAAACACCTGCAGGACGTCTCCGTCGTTCAAGACCGTGTCGTAATGAGCCATGGCCGGCAACGGTTGGGGATCCGACGAGACCAGGGCTGGGCTGCTCGAGGTCCAGTGCACGTTCGTGCCGTCGACCGTGCCGACGATCGCGATCACCCCCGCGCCCCCCCGGCTTCCCAGCGCCGCTGCCGACGCCACGCTCGGGCTCTCGAGAAAGGTCAACGCCAGGTGGCTGGTGCCGAGCGCCTGCGCGGGGAGCAGCACCGTGCCGGACGAGCTCATCGACGTGCCGTCGCCGTCGTCGCTGATGATCTGCGCCGCCATGATGGGCACGTCGCTGGTGATGCGCAGCGCGCCGCGCCGGGTGATGCCCACCTCACGCGCGGGCAGCGCCACCCGGAAGCGGGATGCCCCCCGCGGGGGAGCCACGTCGAGGGCGATCATGTCCCAGCCGTCGAGCCCACGCTCCTCCACGGCCACCGTGGCGGGCTCGCTCTCCGACGCGTTCGTCGCCAGCAACAACATCTTCTTGAAGTCGTCGCTGTCGATGTTGTCCATCTGGACGGCGTAAAAGAGACACCCGCGCGCGGCGTCCGATTGCTCTGCGGCGGCGCACGCCGCGGTCGTGCACCGCCCGAGGCTACAGGCCTGGTCGCAAGCGTCGATCTCCCGTCCCACCTGACCCTGGACGCACTCGAAGACGGAGCCGCCCACGCACACGGTGGACGCGGACTGACAGCTCGGCATGGGGCCCGTCGCCTCGAGGGCTCCGTCGGGACGCGGAAGCCCGTCGTGAAACGGCCCCGCGGCGTCCGGCAACTCGAGCTCGTTTCCTCCGCAAGCCGACAGGGCAGCGGATAGCAAACTGACGACAAACAGCGACAAAACGCGCGACGGCCGCGAAGGCAACGATCGCTCTCGGCCCGCGGATCGCCGTCGGTTGGCGGATCGTGGTCGGTTCGATCGAGCGGCACACCGAGCCGTCATGCGCACCCGCAACAATGCATCGGAGCATCGCACAATTCGCTTCCCTCGCGCATTCGGACCCACACAAAGGATCGCATCCTTTCCCGAAAAAACAGAAAAACTTCGCCCGACCCGCTTGCCAAGCCGTCGCGAGCGGCGTTACCGTAATGCGTTGCTATTGCGCGCGACGATCGTCCTAGGCCTAGGCTTAGCGTTCGGCCGCCGGGCGGAGGCCGCGGAACCCGAAGCGTCGCCGCCGGCCGCCGCCGAAGGCTCGACCACGCCCTCGGCTGGTGGGGTGGGTGAAGATGACGCGCAACCGCGCCGCGGTTCGGTTGCGCCAAAGCCGAGCGCGCTCCCGGACCAGCCCTTCGGAGGCGACGCCGACCAGGAAGCCGACGACGAGGACAAAGCCGAGGCAAGCGCTTCCGAGGAAGAGGAACCCGGCGCGCCGTTGCGCGCGCTCTCGTGCCTCGAGGGGGAGGGGGGCAACGAGCGCGACGGGGCCCGGCGGGGCGTCCAGAAGCGTGACTTTCTGAAGAAGCACCGGTTCGAGCTGGCGGCGCTCGGAGGCGCCTACGCCTCCGATGCCCTGTCGTCGACCTACGTGTACGGCGGCGCCGCGTCCTTCTTCTTCTCCGAGGACTTCGGCATCGAGGCGATGGTGCTTCGCAATCCCGTCTCGTACCGGCTGCAGGACCCCATCGTCGCGGCGGGGCTGCTGCACTCGTTCAAGTCCGGGATGGCCTGGAACGGCCTCGCCGCGATGCTGTGGTCGCCCGTCCACGCCAAGTTGCGCTTCAGCGCTCGCCACATCACCCACGCCGATCTTCTGATCGTCGCGGGCGCGGGGCAGACCTTGACGGACGCCGCGCAGGGGCTGACCTTCCAGGTCGGCATCGGCCTCAAGCTCTATCTGGCGCGGTTCGTCTCCCTGCGCATCGACGTGCGCGACCTCATCATCCCCGAGGAGGTGCTGGGCCACGCGCAAAACACCCACAACGTCGTCACGATGTTCGGCGTCTGCGGATGGGTGCCGGGGTGAGGGTCCGGTGGCGACGTGGCGCGCGCGCGCTCGGTCGCGGGATGGGCCTGCTCGGGGCCGTGGTGGTCCCGGCGCTCGTGCTGCCTGGCACGTCCGCGCGGGCGGCCGCGGACGCGACGGCCGCGACGACGCCGTCGGACGTCGCGCACGAGCCGGCCCTCCAAGGCGGGAGCGCCGCTGGCGACAAGGACGACGGCGCCGGCGATCCCGACGCCGACGCCTGCATCGACGAGAACGTGAAGGCGGATCTGTTCGCGAAGCGGAAGCGGCGCGACGTTCGCGACCGTCTGTTCCAACAGACGAACCGTCACGAGCTGACCCTGCTCGGCGGCTACTACGTCTCGGATCTCTTCGACGGCACCTACGTGGCGGGCGCCGCCTACGCGTACCACATGACCGAGGACTTCGCGGTCGAGGCGCACGGCGCCGTCACGCGCATCGGCTCGAAGTCCGAGGTGGCGCTGGAGCAAAACTTCTCGGTGCTCGCCGGCAAGCCCCGCCGCGAGCTGCTGTTCCACGCGGACCTGGTGTGGGACCCTGCCCACGGCAAGCTGCGGCTCGGCGGCGCCATCCAGCACTTCGATCTGTACGTGGCGGCAGGCGCCGGGGTGATTGACTCGGTGCTGTCGAGCGACATCGCGGGAAACGCCGCCGTCGGGCTCAAGTTCTTCCTCGGACGCGCGATGGCTCTACGTTTCGACGTGCGAAGCTATGTGTACCGCCAGCAGCTGCTCGCCAGGAAGGAATGGGTGAACGACGTGACCGCCACGCTCGGCTTCAGCTTGTTTCTGCCGGTGTCGGAATGACGATGGTGAGGCGACCTGCCTTGGGGCCCGCCGCGCGAGCGCGCGCGAGGATCTTCGTGGCCTCCTTGCTCGCGGCGGCGGCGCCCCGCATGGCGGCCGCCTCGCCGCCCACGAACGCCGCGCCTCCGCCCGAGCGCGCCGAGGCAGCGCCGCCCTCTCCGCCTGCGCGCGCCGAGGCGGCGCCGGATCTCGACAAGCTGCGCGCCGAGTACGATCGCCTCCGCGAGGAGTTGTTCAAGGCCCGGGTGCGCAGCCAGAAGGCCTCGGAGAAGGTGTTTCCGTCCAGGATGGACGTGCATCTGCGCTGGAAGGGGGGGCCCGACTTCGTCATTCGCAAGGCGCGCATGTTGCTCGACGGCGCGGAGCTGTGGGACTCCGCGGATCGCCCGCAGACGGACGACGTGATCGACGTGTCGGCGCGGAGCGTGAAGCCCGGTCCCCACGCCTTCACGGTGCGTCTCGAGGTGAGACCGAAGACGGAGGTGAAGGGCGGCACGAAGACGGGCGCCGACAAGCTGGGCTACACCTCCGAGCACACGTTCGCGATCGTGGTCGCCGACAGCGGGCTCACCCACCTGGCGCTGACCGCCGACGAGGACGGGAATCCGCCGGAGTACGAGCCGGAGCTGGAGCTGGAGATCGAGCTCGAAAAATGATCGCCGCGGTCCTCTTGATTCCCTTGCTGGCGGCGGCGCCGGACCCGGTCGGTCAATACCTCGGTGACCTGGAGCGCGCCGGGATCGTCCATGCCAAGGAGGCGTCGCTCGACGGGCTGCGGGAGGGATTGGTGGCGGCCGAGAACGATCTGGTCACCGGCAACGTGCAGACCGCCACGACGAACCTGTTCGCGCTGGTCGAGTCGACCGCCTTCGCGAAGTTCCACGACGACCCCGAGTACCAGAACGCCGAGCTGACGCTGGGAAGGGCGCTCGTAAAGGGGGGCGCTTACGGGGCGGCGGAGCGCTACCTCGGCCGGGTGCTCGCCCGCGGCCCCCAGCAGCCGTTCTTCGGGGCCGCGTTCCGCGCGACCGTGGACATCGCGCTCGAGACGCGGGAGGAGGCCGCCGTGCTCGCCCGCCTCGACGAGCGGGTGTCGGGGCAGCCGCTACCCCGCGACAGCGCCAACGAGCGCGCCTACCTGGCGGGCAAGGTGGCCTACGCCACGGGGCAGTTCGCGGCCGCGACGCGCGCGTTCTCCGAGGTGGACCGCCAGTCGCGCTTCTTCGCGTCGTCGCTCTACTTTCGAGGCCTCATCGACGCGCGTTCCCAGCACTACGCGAGCGCGCGGCGCAACCTCTGCGAGATCGTCGAGCAGGCGGACAACGACCGCTTCACCTTCTTCGTCGACGGCCGTTACTGGGCGATCAAGGACCTGGCGTTCCTCGCGCTCGGACGGATCGCCCACGAGCAGGGGCGCTTCGACGACGCCTACTACTTCTACTTCCGCGTGCCGGACGACTCCGAGCGGCTCCCCGATGCGCTGTTCGAGGCCGCGTGGTCGATGTTCCAGAAGGGGGAATACCAGGCGGCGCGGGCGTTCATCGAGGAGTTCGACCACTCGTTCCCGGGATCGCCGCTCGGCCCCGACGTGCTGCTCCTGCACGCGATGATCGACCTCAAGTCCTGCCGCTTCGACGACGTTCGCCAGGTGCTGGACGTGTTCGTCGCGAGGTACGCGCCCATCGAGGAGGAGGTGGCCCGCTTGATCGCGGAGCCGGGACGGCGGCGGGCGCTCTACCGCCGCCTGCTGAGCCGGCTCGAGATCGGGCGGGCCCGCGATCCGATCGTCGAGCTGCTGAAGCTCGACAGCCGCTTTTACCGGTACTTCACCTACCTTGAATCGCTGGACCGCGAAGCGGGGCTGGTCCCGCAGGAGGTCGCCGTGTGGGACGAGCTGACCGCGGCGCGCGGCGGCGACAAGGGCGCGGCGGCGGCCCGGGGCGCCCAGGCCGGCGAGGCGGCGCAACTGCTGACCGACGCGCAATCGCTGGTGGCGGACAGCCGGGGCGAAGCGGAGGTCCACGACGAAGCCTGGGATCTGCTGGTCAAGGCCCGGCGCGCGGCCCGGCCCGTGAGCCTGGATGGCCCGTTCGCGGCCGACGCCGAGAAGCTGCAAGAGCTCGCGCAGCAGACGCGACAGCTGCGAGCGCGCCTCGTCGACGCGACCAGCGCCATCGCCGAGGCCGCGTTGATCGATCTCGACAAGCGGCTGAAGAGCTTGCTGCGCCAGGCGCGCCTCACCCACATCGACGCGGTGATCGGGAAAAAGAAGCGCCTCGAGATCGAGATCGCGAACCTGGCGGAGGGTCGCTATCCAAGCGAGATGCTGGGGCGCCTAGAGGTGGAGGAACTGATCGGCGACGACGAAGAATATTGGCCTTATGAGGGCGAATACTGGGCAGACGAGTATGAAAACTACAGGTAGCGAGGGTCCCGAGCTCGCTCCACCGACGGCGCCGCCACGAACGTTCGAGCACGGCCGGATCGGGTTCGTCGCGACGGCCTTGACGCTCGCCGCGTTCGCGACGGCGCCAGCGGCCCTGGCGGCACAGCCGGCGAAGCCCGACGTCGCGGAGGAGGCGGATGACTCGAAGCCGGAGCACGCCTTGCCGCCGGCCATCGAGGCGGCGATCGCCGACAAGGAGAAGGAGGTGGTGGCGGCGCGCAAGGAGGGCATTCGCCTGCTGGAGGACTTCCTGCGCTCGAGTCCCAAGTCCCGCGAGACCGCCGAGGCGCTCTACAAGCTGGCGGAGCTCTACTGGGAGGAATCGAAGGCCGGCTACCTCGAACAGATGGGGCGCTACCAGGCGACCGTCACCGACTGCCACAAGGATCGCTCGACCTGCGCACGGGTGCCGCGCCGGGCCCCGCGGCTCGATCTGTCGCGGGCCCAGGGCGTCTACGATCGCTTGATCCGCGAGTACCCGCGGTTTCGCAAGATCGACACGGTCATCTACCTGTACGCGTTTTCGCTGCGCGATCAGGGCCGTCTCGGGGACTCGGTCAAGTACTTCCAGATCATCCTCGACAAGTTCCCGAAGTCACGCTTCGCCGCCGACGCCTGGATGGCCATCGCCGAGTTCCGGTTCTACGAACAGCAGGACTACAAGACGTCGCTCGCGGCCTATGAGAAGGTGCTGGGATACCCACAATCGTCCCTGTATGACCTGGCCTTGTTCAAGACGGCCTGGTGCTACTGGAAGCTGGGCGACACCACCAAATCGGCGCTGCGCTTCAAGGACGTCCTCGATCTCGCCAAGAAGCGGGCGGGGAAGACCGCCACCGAGCAAAAGCGCGCCGAGGAGCTGCAGGGCCAGGCGATGGAGTACCTGGTCGAGCTCTTCACCGAGGACGACACCAAGAGCGCCGAGGACGCGTTCGAGTTCCTGGCCCAGATCGGCGGCAAGGAGTACTCGCAGAAGATTCTGGGGCGCCTGGCCGAGACGGTCTTCGATCAGACGCGCTACGAGCGCGCGGCCGAGGCCTACCGCCTGCTGATCACCCTCGATCCCAACGGCGTGGACGCCCCCGACGATCAGAAGCGCGTCGTGGAGTGCCAGCAGCTCCTCGGCGATCCCGCGGGGGCGGTCGCCGAGATGCGCAAGCTGGCCACGAACTACGGGCCGCACAGCCCCTGGGCCGCCGCGAACAAGGATCGGCCGAAGGCGCTCGCGCACGCCCGCCAGATCGCGGAGGAGCAAATTCGCAGCCTGGCGAAGACCCTGCACGCCGAGGCCCAGGCGAACGAGAAGCAGAACAAGGTCGTCGACAAGGAGCGCTATCAGCGCGCCGCCGAGGCGTACGCGTTCTACCTGGCGAACTTCGGCGACGCCACGGACGCCATCGAGCTGCGCTACCTCCGCGCCGACATCCTCTACTTCAAGCTCGGCCGCCTGGCCGAGGCGGGCGACGACTACCTGGCGGTCGGTCGCAGCAAGCCTCCCGGGCCCTATCACAAGGACGCCCTGCTTCAGGCCATGACGTCGTTCGAGAAGCTGCGCAAGCCGGGCGGCGGTGGCAAGCGCGAGATCACCGAATCCGACCGCAAGTTCGCCGAGGCCGCCGACCTCTACGCCATGCTGTTCCCCAACGACAAGGAGATCGTCACCGTCATCTTCAAGAACGGTCAGTACTTCTTCGACTACGGCGACTACGACGAGGCGATCAAGCGGTTTGGGCTGATCGTCGAAGGGCACCCCGACGATCCCAACGCGGGTCCGGCCGGAGATCGCATCCTCGAGTCGCTCTCGAAGGCCAAGGACTACGAGAACATCGAGAGCTGGGCCCGGCGCCTGAAGAAGACGAAGGCGTTCGCGGACCGCGGCGAACAAGCGCGGCTCGACCGTATGATCGTGGTCTCGGTGATGAAGTCCGGCGAGAAGTACGCGGCGGACGGCAAGTACGACAAGGCGGCCGAGTTCTTCCTGCGCGTCCCCCACGAGTACGCGAAGGATCCCAAGGCGCCGCAGGCGCTGTTGAACGCCGCCACCATCTTCGAGCGCGGCAAGCGACAGGAACAGGCCGTGGCCGCCTACAAGGAGCTGGCCGAGAAGTATCCGCAAGCGCCCGAGGCGCCCGATGCCCTGTTCACCGCCGCGCGCATCGAGGAGAGCGTCGCCTCTTACGACCGGGCGGCCCTGCTCTACGAGCAGGCTTACGGCCGCTATCCGCAGGCGAAGCACGCGGCGGAGTCGCTGCGCAACGCGGGGATCCTGCGCCAGACGCTGGGTGAGAACGAGAAGGCCATCCAGCACTTCGGGGAGTACGCGAGGAAGTACAAGGATCGCCCGGACGCGAAGGAGCTGGCGTTCCAGGTCGGCGTGGTGCGCGAGAAGCAGCAAGACTGGCGGGCGGCAGCACAAGCCTTCGAGGACTACGCGCGGACCCATCCCGGCGACCCGCGCGCCGTGGAGGCTTTGACCCGGGCCGGCGACGCCCTGATCAAGGCGGGCAGCGACGGCAAGGCCAAGGACGCGCTCGGGCGCGCGCTCGGCGCCGCGAACGCCCACGGCAAGAAGACCGCGGACCCGGAGACCCGCACCTGGGCGGCCGAGGCCCGCTACCTGCAGGGCGAGCTGATCTTCAAGGAGTACGAGCGCCTCAAGATCGCCGGCAAGCCGAAGCAGCTCGCGAAGGTCCTCGACGAGAAGGCGAAGCTGCTCGAGCAGTCGAAGCAGATCTACCTGGATGTCGTCACTTACCAGAGCCCGGAGTGGGCCACGGCGGCCCTGTTGCGCGTCGGGCAAGGATACGAGGCCTTCGCGAAGTCGATGCGGCAGGCCCCGGTGCCGAAGGATCTGAACGCCGAGGAGCAGCAGGTGTACCGCGACGAGCTCGAGAAGCTGACGGTCGTCGTCGAGGACAAGGCCATCGACGCCTACAAGTCGGGCTACGAGAAGTCGCTGGCCATCGGGGTCTACAACAAGCACACCCAGGGGATTCGCGCCGCGCTCACCCGCCTCGACGAGGCCGCCTACCCGAGGGAGCTGGAGAGCCGGGCGGGCCTGCGCGCGGGCGAGCCCCCGCTGCGCATCGGCAAGCTGGAGGAGGTGCGCCGTGACAAGTGACCGCGTCGGGCGCTCGCAAGCGGTCGTGGCGGGGCTCGCGCGCGCGACGGCGGTGGTCGCGGCGCTTGCGACGGCGTCGTGCGGCCACCGCGCGCCGCCTCCGACCGCGGCGCCCAAGCCGATCGTGGCGGCGGTTCTGCCGCCGGTGGTGCTCGAGGCCAAGGCCGAATTCGAGGCCGCGCTGCGCGTCCTCAAGCAAGGGCGCAAGTCGCAGGCCGAGGCCCGCGCGCACCTGAGCAAGGCCACCCAGCTCGATCCGAAGTTCTTCGAGGCGTGGCACGACCTCGGATGGCTGGACGCAAGTCGCGGGAACTTCGCCAAGGCGGCGGCGGCGTTCCGGCGCGCGCTCGAGATTCAGCCCGCCTCGCGCGAGACCGCGCTGGCGCTCGGCGAGACGTGGCGGCGCGCGGGCTTCTTCAAGAAGGCCGCCGCTCTCTACGGGGAGCGCTTGACCGCCGACCCCGGTGATACCGAGTTGCGCAACCGCTACATTCAGGTGTTGCGCGACGGTGGCGAGCTCCAAGAAGCGCTCGCGCAAACGAAGATTGCGCTCGGACAGGCAGGCGAAAACGTTGCCCAGACCGTTTTTGCCTATAACTCGCTCGGCCTCATTTACTATAAAATGGAGAAGTTGGATCTCGCCGAGACCGCTCTGCGCAAGGCGGTCGACCTCGACGGGAACAGCGCTTTCGTCTGGAACAACTTGGGTCTCGTCGCCTTCGCGCGGGGACGTGATCAGGAGGCCTTCTTGAACTTCCAAAAGGCGTCTGAGCTCGACCCAAAGTACGTCGAGGCGCGCCTCAACAAGGCCGTCATCTTCATGGACTGCGGCGACTACAAGCACGCGCGCGCAGAGCTTCAGCGCGCGGTCGACGCCGCGCCCGCCGACGCCGACACCTACGTCGCGCTCGGCGTCGCGTCGCGCGGCGACAACAAGCTCGACGATGCGCGACGCGCCTACGAGAAAGCGCTCGAGCTCGAGCCCGAGCACACGGCGGCGCTGTTCGATCTCGGCATCTTCTACATGGAGTTCGACAAGGACCCGGTGAAGGCGCGCGAGTACTTCACGCAATTCCTCGACGCGGCCGACGAGGACGATCCCCGCCACAAGGACGTCACGCAGCGCCTGCAGGATCTCGAGGCGCAGACGAAGGCGGCGCGGGCGAAGGCCGAACATGGCAAGTCGGCCGGCGCCGGAGCGAAGCAACCGTGATGCTCGCGGGTGGTGCGCTCGCGCTGGCGCTGGTGGCCGCGCAGGGTCCGCACGCCGCCGCGGCGAAACACAAGAAGAGCGCGACGCCACCGGCGCCGAGGGCGGTCACCTCCGAACGCCGCGTGCAAGCGCCCCAGCGCGCTCCGTCCCCCCCCGCCCCATCAGCGAAACAACGAACGGAAGCCGACCCGACATCGACCGACAGTGGCGGCGGTGATGCCACACCACCCGACGCGGCGGCGCGGCCTAGAGCCGCCAAGACCAAGGTTTACAGCTTCGGCGCGATGGACGTCGAGGGCAAGCTCAAGACCCCGCAGCTCCTCTACTTCTTGAATCGGGTGAAGCTGGAGCTCGAAATGTCGGCCCCCGATCACCGCTCTTTCATGAAGGAGTTGGAGCGGACCGCCGATGATCCGAATCTTTGAGCGGGCCGCTCGACCAGGACACCCATGAAACTGACCTCCGTGCTGCAAGTGGCGATGATTTGGCAGGGGCGAATCCTTGCCTATCGCCTGATTGCGCCCGGGCGGAGGGTCACGGTGGGGCCCGGGGCCGGCACCACGCTGACCATGCCGCCCGCGCGTGGACAGGACAAGCGGTTCGTGCTGGTCGCGCCGGCGAAGACGCCCCGCGGGCGGTTTCGCCTTCGGCTCACGCCCGCCTTCTCGGGCGAGCTGACCCTCAAGGGTGAGACCGTGTCGGTGGCCGACGCGCTGGTCGCGGCGACGCCGTCCCCCAAGGACGCGTCCATCCGAGAGATCGATCTCGACCCTGGCGATCGGGCCCGGCTCAAGTTCGAAGGCGCCCAGGGCCTGCGCATCGAGCTCCGCTTCGTCGAGGCGCCAGCGCGGCTACCGCGCGCCAAGCTCTCGAACACCGAGCCCTTCCTCGTCCGCATCGCGACGCTCACCTCTTTCTTGCTGGCGCTGCTGGTCGGCGGCGCGTTGCTCTTCGCGCCCGACGAGGCGCCCAGGAGCCTCGCGCTCACGGTGGACCGCGTGGCAAAGCTCCTGCCGCCGCAGGCCCCTCCTCCGCCGGAAAAGGGCGCCAAGCAGAAGGCCGAGGAGAAGACGAAGGAAGAGTCGGGACAGATGAAGAAGGCCAAGGGCGATCAGGGTCGCCTCGGCAAGAAGGACGCCCCCACGAAGGACACGATCATCCCCAAGGGCGAGAAGGACATCCTGCGCGACAAGGTCTCGAAGGTGGGGCTGCTCGGCCTGATCGGCAAGGAACGGCCGCAGGGCTCGGGGCTCGCGAAGCTGTTCGCCGAGAACACGCTCGATGTCGAGCAGGCGGTCGCCGGCATGGCCGGCGCGCGGGTGGTCGCGGGCCGCGGCGCCGGGGGGTTGTCGACGTCGGGCAGCGGCCTCGGGGGCGGCGGGACCGGCCAGGGGCACCTTTACGGCGCGGGCGACCTCGACACCGGCGGCCGCGCCAGTCGCGGCCACGGCCGCGGGCCCACGCTGGCGAGCCGCAGGGAGCACGAGGTCAAGCTGGACATAGCGG
This sequence comes from uncultured Myxococcales bacterium, assembly GCA_964443975.1. Taxonomy (GTDB): domain Bacteria; phylum Myxococcota_A; class Polyangia; order Fen-1088; family Fen-1088; genus DASYCK01. The sequence goes on from CAYUFS010000006.1 coordinate 67,417, forward strand.
CCGGCAACGTCGACGACGGTGGCGGGCTGACGAAGGAGCAGGTGGCGCGGGTCGTGCGCGCTCACTCGAACGCCGTGAAGTTCTGCTACGAGAAGGAGCTGCAGCGCAAGCCGACGCTGGCGGGCAAGATCGAGGTCTACTGGGTCATCGTGCCCGACGGCTCGGTGGAGAAGTCTAAGATCGGGTCGACGACCATGGACGACGGCGCGGTGGAAGGATGCGTCGCCCGCCAGGTCAAACAATGGATGTTTCCGAAGTCGGACGGGCGAACGGTGGTGCAGAGCTACCCGTTCCTGTTCAAGGGCGGCGTGTGATGAAGTTGCTCTTGGCGCTGGCGGCCTCGGTGGTCCTGGCGCCCGGGTGCGGACTGAACGAGCCGGCGTATTTCCCGGGGCTGGCGGCGCTGGAGGTGGACGGCAAGGGAATGGAGGCGAAGGCGACGTTGCAGCTCGCGTTTCGCACGGCGAGCGCGTCCGAGGAGACGGCCCGCCAGAACCTCGGCGCCGCCCTCGGCTACGAGGTCCCCTGGCTGCGCGAGGACAGGGTTCACCTCGAGCTGCGCTACACGATCACGAACCTCGGCGACACCGAGGCCAGCTTCCTCATGAACATCGACGGCGCGTCGGAGTTCGCCCGCTTCGACGAGGACGCGGTGGCGGCCGCGTTCACCGCCGTCAACATGGACGCGCCGTCGCCGCGCGGGCTGTTTCAGGTGCGGCCTCCGGCGCAGTCCCTCGCCCCCGGGGAGGTCCTGCAGGGCACCGTGCTCGAGGACGACTTCCACGAGATGGCGCTCGACCTCGACGCCATGGGGCGCTGGATGGCGCCTAATTTTCCGGCTGTGCTGCTCTACCGCTCCGACGCCGGCACGGCGCAGGCCGCGGCCACGAACAGCGTCGAGTACGCGATGGTGCCGCCGAGTCTCATCCGCCCGGCGTTGTGGGAGGTCACGCCGCGTTTCAACTCGACGCAGCCGATGCGATGTGAATTCTTGATCCGGGTGCGCGACGACGATCGCCGATTGTGGGAAGATGGCGACGGCCAGTTCATGCCTACCCCCACGACGTATGCGCCCACCATCACGAAGATGTGACCTTCGCGATGCCCACCTGAGGGTCCCATCCTGAACCTCCGCCTTCGTTGCCTCGTCAGCACCGGCCTCGTCGTCGCCCTGGGGGCGCCGGCGGGCCAGGCGCGCGCGCAGGTGACGACGGCCCCCAAGGCCGCGCTGTTCCCCGACCCCAGCAAGTTCGCCTACGGCCTCTACACCGAGGGAGGCCTCGGCGCCGTCACGATGCTGGGGCCCGTCGGCAGCCGCCTCAGCCCGGGATGGGCGCTGGCGCTGGCCACCGGCTACGATCTCACGCGCTGGCTCGCGCTCGAGGGGCGCGCCGTTGGATCGAACCACGTCACCCAATTCCCGGCGTCACCGCAGGACGGGGAGCTCTTGCAGCTCTACCACCTGATGGGCGCGGTGAAGTTCAGCCTGCGGTACCGCTACCTCATCGTGTCGGCCGACGGGACGGCGGGCGTCGTGCGGACCTCGACCAACGTCCTCGCGTCCGTGGGCCTCAACGATCGCCGCACGTCGCTCGCCTTCGGGGGCGGCGCGGGCGCCGACTATCACACGCTGTCGCGCCACTTCTCGTTCGGCTTGCACGCGGGGTTCGAGCGGATCTCGGGGCTCGCCCAGAGCAGCGCCCTCACCACAACCGCGAACGTGAGGTACACGTTTTGAGATCGAGGGCGCGGTGCCGGCTGGTCGTCCGGCCGCCGGTCGCCCTGATGCTGGCCTCGCTCGCCACGCTGGCCGTGGCATGCAGCACCGTCGATCTGGGCGACCCGCCCGCGGACATCAACGCCTGCCGTCCCAGCCAGCGGTTCTTCGTCGAGAACGTGTGGCCGAACTACCTGACGAAGAGCTACGGTGGCAAGACCTGCGCGGACACCAGCTGTCACGGCTCGGGGACCGTGGGCAACGCCCTGCAAATTCCGCCGCCCACCTCCACGGCGACCTTCCCGTTGCTGGCCGGCTCGGATTGGTTCGCCGCCTATCTCTCGGCGTCGCGCGAGATGACCTGCACCGACGTGATGGGCTCACCGCTCTACGAGCAACCGTCGGGCTTGTCAGCCGGGCACGGCGGCGGGGCCCTGTTCTCACCCGGTGGCCCCGAGCTCACGCTGCTGCAACAGTGGGTGACGCCCGGTCCATGACGATGACGTCGACGCCGACCCCGACCCCGACCTTGCCGCTGCGCTCACCGCGCACCCGGCTGCGCGCCGCCGTGCTGGCCGGGGTGCTCGCGAGCGGCGTGACCCCGGCGCGCGCCGACGACGACGCGCTGGTGCGTGTGATCGCCGAGCAGGCCCAGGTGCACACGGGACCCGGGTTCGCGTTTCGTGTGGTCTACGTGGCGACCCGCGGCGAGGTGTTTCCGGTGGTCGAGCGCGCCACCCGCGCTCACTGGTTTCGCGTGCGCCTCCCCGATGGAACGGGAGGGTGGGTCCTCGGCGACGAGGTCTTCCCGCTCGATCTCGAGGCCTCCGACGCGCACCGCGGGCCGTCGCTCTGGCACCGCATCAGCGAGACGGTGTTTTCGCCTTCGCCGCTGCTCGAGGGCCGCATCGGGCTGTCGTTCTCGGCCGGCGTCATCGGGCGAGATTCGGCGTTCCTGTTCCGCCCGGCGTTCATCCTCGAGCCGCACTTCTCGCTGGAGGGGTTCTTCGGCGAGACCGTGGGAAACCAGATCGACGTCATTTATTACGGGGCCGGGCCGAACGTGTTCCTGTTCCCGTCGTCCCCCGTCACCCCATTCGTGGGCGCGGCGATGGGCGGCGCGTCCAGCCGCACCAAGGCCGACCAGTTCGCGGTCCCCACCGGCAGCTTCACCGTGCTCAACGTCGGAGGGGGCTTGCTCGTCGCCTTGAAGCAACGAATCACCTTGCGCGGCGACGTGCGCCACTACGTGATCTTCAATCCGAACCACACCCAACGAATCCAGGAGTACAGCGGTGCGCTCAGCATTGTTTTTTAGGTTGTGCGTGCTCGGCCTCGCGATGGGGGCTGGCGGCTGCGGGCACCTTGGCGTACGGGCCCACCAGCGCGAGCTGCTCGCCGATCGCATCATGTCGTTCGAAGGGAATCCCCAGGAACGCGCCGCGGACGAGCACGTCCTGGCCAACAGGGAAGGGGCCGTGGGCGCCACCGGAACGGCCGGCGGAGGCTGTGGTTGCAACTGAGGTCCTTCATCCTCGCCTCCACCCTCGCGCTGGGCGTCGCCGCCGCCGCGACCGGGGCGGCGCGCGCGGCCGAGGTGGAGGCGTCCCAGCGGTTCACGCTGTTCCTCGAGCCGTCGAACATCAGCGGTAACGCCGGGATCACCGTCTTCCATCCGCAGACCGACGTCAGCGCCACCTTTGGCTCCGGGGTGGGCATCTCGGCCGGCTACGCCGTCGACGCCGTAAGCGGCGCCACACCCCGCGTGTTCGCCGTCCGCAACGACAGCAACGGCCGTCCCGTGGACGCGATCTCGGGCGCGACGAAGTTCTCGGATCTCCGCCAGCAGGTCCACGGCGGGCTGAGCTATTCGCGACCCACCGGCGACATCGGCGCCTCCTACAGCTACGGATGGGAGAACGACTACCTTTCGCACGCGGTCACCGTCACCACCCGGACCGACGTCTTCGATCACGTGTTCTCGATCGGTCTCTCCTACACGCACAACTTCGACCGCGTGTGCGACGCGAGCAACATCGACACGCTGGGCATCCCGCTGGCGCGCCAGGCGCTTGCCAATTCGAGCCACTGCTTCCGGGGGACGGCGGACGTGGCCACGCGCAAGCTGAACATCGACGCCATCGAGCCGTCGGTGACCTGGGCCCTCACGCCTCGCCTGGCGCTGCAGGGAGGAGGGACGGTGCTGATCCTCGACGGATTTCAGTCGAACCCCTACCGCCAGGTGGATCTCGGGAAGGCTGGCGCCCGGCCCCAGGAGACCCTGCCCCAGCTCCGCCAGCGCTACGCGCTGTTCGTGCGCGGCGCCTACGCGCTCCCGCGGCTGCGCGCGTCCCTCCAGGTCATGGGCCGCGCCTATCGCGACACCTGGGGCGTCGAGGCGCTGACCGGGGAGGTCACCCTGCACCAGTACATCACGAGGTATCTGCTGTGGTCGGCGCGGGCGCGCGCCCACAGCCAGCGAGGGGCGGTCTTCTACGAAGACGCGCAGTATTACTTCCTGCACGGCCCGAACGGAAAGTACTGGACCGGCGACCGCGAGCTGTCCCCGATGCAAAACGTCCTGGTGGGCGGAAAGCTGGCCTACCTCCGCGTCCCCGAGAGCGGCCAGCACAGCTTCTTCAGCGAGATCGAGGCGGCGCTGAAATGGGAGGCGCTCCTCTATCACCTCGACTCGACCTACGCCCCCAACGCCGACCGCAAGCTGGCCACCATCTGGCAAGCATCAATCTCGGCCCGTTTCTGAGGAGGCTGCGGTCGAGGTCAGTCGCGCCTGACACCTCCGATGCGCCGACCTCCTTCAATCAACGTTACCTTGCCCTGGGCGGTGACGGCTGCGAGAAAGGGGCGCTTGCGCGTACGCCAAACGCGGACCATCGCGGGGAGGGCGCGCGCGAACGCGTCAGCCGTTGCATCGCCGCCGAGCCCACCGGCCACCAAAATGAAGGCGCCGGCGCCCGAAACGACGATCGCGTCGTGCTCGATGGCGCGGCGCCGGATCCTCTTGTCTTTGGTGAGAATGGCCCAATCTCTGGAGGCGACCACCGGCAGCCAGGTGACGTCTTCAGCGTCTTCGGGGAAGCCCTCCTCGATCATCACGCGCGCATCGACGCCCTGCTGTCGGAGCCGCTCCGCGCCCTTCTCGGTTCCGAGACAGTGGTCGATGAAGAAGACCGGCGGCTCACGCGGCCGCGGCATCCTGGGTCCTGGCCATCTCCCACTGCAACACCCCCTCGACCACGCTACGCTCAATGTGGAACTCGCGAGCAATGTCCTCGACGCCGTCGCCGGCACCGAAGCGTTCGGCTAACTCGTCGACTGGCACGCGCGTCCCGGCTACGACCGGGCGACCGAATGCACGTCTTGGATCGATCTCAACCCGGCGCGGTTCGTCCAGGTTCTTCACCCAGGGGTAGATGCGCTCGATCAGGCCGTGGGTGTCACGCGAGACTCGCGCGAGTGCTCCCTCGAGTAGTTGTCGGGCTGCGAGCTGGCCGTGCTGGGACGCATTCACAAGCGAGCGCACGCCAGCGTCCTCGTCGGCGTACTCCTCCAACCGACCGACGAACAGGCTGATTCCGTCCGTCAGGAAGTCTTGCCCGATCAACGGACGCGCTTGCCTGAGCACCCGAGCCACGAAATCGAGAGCCTTACGCGTGCTCTCCAGCGACACGCCATGCTCGCGTCGGATGGCTGCAAGGACGTGAGCCTCGGCTAGGTTCCAAAAGGTCAAGGTGGGTGGACGACCGGCGGGAAGCCGAATGACCGGCCGGGCGCGCCGGTGGCCGGTCCGCGTGCGATACCCTTGGCCGAGAACCCACGCCCGGAGCGTGCTCGGCGGAAGCCTCAGGAAGCCGGCCACCTCGACGATCGAGTACGCCGGCACCTCCCGAGGGTCCCTGCCGCCATAAATGTCGATCGTCTGGGTGGTCACGGAATACCTCCTGTGTATAGCGCGACCGCAGGGAGCGCCACTTTGCTAAGACATGAACGTAAGTTCAGTATAGCTGGGGGCTAGTCTCGGATCGATATGTCGCGGCTCCTGGCTCTTCGATCAACAAGAGATGGGCGTTGCATCGTGAATCTGGCTTTCGGGGGAAGGCACACTTCTTGATCTCGGACCGACGTAAATGACGACCTCGAGATTTTGCCGCCCCACCGTATTCTTCCTCGCGTCGTTGCTGGGGGCGCTGCTGCACCCCACGTCTGTCCGCGCTTGCTCCTTCGCGGGGCCGACGGCGCACACCATCGATCCGGCCCTGCAAGCCAGCGATCACGTGCCGCCGGTCTGGCCGTCACCGCCCCGGGCGCAGGTCGTCCAACGCGGTCGCGGCCCCCAACAGAACGGTTGCGGGGGAAGCGCGTCGAGTTGCGACGACTTCGGGATCATCACAATCACCACCTTGGCCACCGACGACACGACCGCGCCCGGACGCGTCGGCTACCGCCTGTCTCTGGCAGGCGGCGCCCTCCCCGCAGGTCTCTCCTTACCTCCCGACGCCGTCGAGCCGAACGCGGACGGCTCGCTGGCGCTGGTGTGGGGCGACGGGGCCACGGACACCCAGGACTCGTTCTCCTTCACGCTCGACATCGTGGCGATCGATGCTGCCGGCAACGAGAGCGCGCCGCAGGTTCTCGTCATCGAGGACGGAGCGCGGGGCGGGGCCTGCGCGCTCGCGGGCCGCCCTCGAGCGTGGGGTTGGGTGGACCTCGGCGCGTTGCTGGTCCTCGGGCTCATGGCCACCCTGCGACGGCGGGCGCCTTAGGGGAACCTTCGCGGCGCGCGGCCGGTATAACGGTCCGAGGGCCATGCAGGACGCGCAGCTCGTCGGGCAGGTGCTGGGCGGCAACGGGGCCGCCTTCAGGATGATCGTCCTGCGCTACCAGCGTCCGCTGTTCCGCTTCCTCGGGCTGCTCGGGTTCGAGGCCGCCACCGCCGAGGATCTCGCGCAGCAAGCGTTCTGGCGGGCTTACCAGGCGCTCGGCAGCTTCGACCCGCAGCGCGCGAGCTTCTCGACCTGGCTGTTCACGATCGCCAAGCGACTGGCCGCCAACGAGCGCCAGCGCGCGCACCGGCGGTTCGAGGTCCCCGAGGCCGGTGACGCCGCCGACCCGAGGCCGACCGCGCCGACGGCGCCCGACGCGCTGGCGGCGGCGGAGCGCGCCGCGCGCGTGCGGAGCGCGATCGCCGCGCTCCCCGAGCCGCTGCGCTCGACCTTCTTCCTCTCGCAGCTCGAGGAGCTGACCATCGAGGAGGTCGCCGGAGTGGAAGGATGTCCGGTCGGGACGGTCAAGTCCCGCATTCACCGTGCGCGCGCGCAGCTGCGCCTCGCGCTCGAACCCGAGGAGACGTGATGGACCCCTGCAACCAAACCCAAGAGAAGCTGGCCCGTGGGCTGAGCCTGTCCGCCCCCGAGCGGGAGCACGCGGCGGATTGCCCGCGCTGCCTGGACGTGGCCGCCGAATGCGGCTGGCTCGACGCCGCGCTGGCCGCCGTGACGGTCCCGGTGCCACCCGGGTTCGCCGATCGCGTGATGGCCGGACTGCCCGCGCTCGACGCCGAGGGCGCGGGCCCGGCTGCGCCGCCCGCCGGCGCCCTCCGCTGGTACCAGCAGTGGTGGGCCGAGCTCGCCTTCGCCAACGCGGCGGCGCTGGTCACGGCGCTCAACGTGGCGCGCCTGCTCGCGCGCGTCTTCGTCTCGCAGACGGCATTTGGAGCTTCACCATGACACGGGAGTCCAACGCTTCACCGGCCGCGCTACCGAGCTCGTCCCCGGCGCCCGTAGCGCCCGACGCCCGCCCGCTCGTCGCGCTCGGTGCCGGCCTCCTCATGCCTGGCCTCGGACAGGTGTACCTGGGCGATCCCGTTCGCGGCGCCGGCATCCTGCTCGCGGTCGGACTCGCGGTTCCGGTTGCGGCCCGCCTGGCGCTCGCCGGGCCGGCCAGTTTGCTCTGCTTCGTGGCGCTGCTCGGGCTGGTGGCCGCGGTCGGACTGTACGTGTGCTCCGCCACCGCCGCGTTCCGGCGCGCGCGCCGGCCAGGACCCGCGCGGCAGCCCTGGCAGCGGGGGGGCGTCTACGCGCTCTACCTGGTCGCGGGCTACCTGTTCGTGCTGTCGCCGCTCACGGCCCGGGCGCGCGGCGAGCTGCTCGAGGCATTCGTCGTCCCGAGCGCGAGCATGGCGCCGACGCTGCTGCCGGGCGATCGTATTCTCGCCGACAAGACGGTCGGGACCCTGGGCGGCGCCAAGCTTTGGCGGGGCGCGCTCGCGATCTTCGTATACCCGAACGATCGGACGTCGATCTTCATCAAGCGCGTCGTCGGCCTCCCTGGCGATCGCGTCGAGCTCGGCCGCGGGCATCTGGCGGTCAACGGCCGCGACGTGGCCGTGGGCGCGGCCCGCGAGCGGGGCGACCGCGGCGACTACGAAGTTGAGTGGCCTGGCGAGGCGAGCGGCGGCGGCCATGTCCCGGAAGCCGAGCCTGCGCTGACGCTGGTGGTCCCGCCCGGCCAAGCGTTCGTGCTCGGCGACAACCGCGCCGCCGCCATTGACTCGCGCCGCTTCGGGACCGTGCCGCTCTCGGACATCAAGGGGATCGCGCGCCAGATCTGGTTCTCGTCCCACGCCGGCGCCGGCGTGCGCTGGAGTCGGGTGGGCAAGCTGCTTCACTGAGCGAGGGTGCCGCCAACCCGAGCCGTGTCCGCGTGGAGTGACTTTGGCGCGCCGAGGTGACGCTGCCTGGGGCGCGAGGGTAACCACGGCGCGGAGTCAGGGGGCGATTGCGCGCGCGTTTGCCTTGCGAGAGCCGCGTCCCGCCCACGGTACGTCGATTGCTGTAGCTCAGTCCGTTTGCGAAACAACGGAGGCGAGCCATGACACAATTGTTCTTGCTGGGCCGGGTCATCCTTGGCGCATATTTCATTTTCGGCGGCTTCGAGCACTTCCAGAAGCTCACGCCGATGAGCGAGATGGCCGCGAAGGCGGGCGTGCCGGCCCCGGCGGCAGCTATCGCTCTGAGTGGCCTGCTCTTGCTGATCGGTGGTGCGTCCATTCTCCTTGGAGTGGCCCCGAAGCTCGGCGTGCTTGCCCTGGCGCTGTTCCTGGTGCCGGTGACGTTGACCATGCACCGCTTCTGGCAAGAGGACGGCACGCGCCGGATGATGGACTTCGTCAACTTCACCAAGAACTTCGGTTTGCTCGGCGCCGTCGTCATGCTGGTCGCCATTCCAGAGCCGTGGCCGTTCAGCTTGCACATCGGGCACCGGTTGAGCCGGATCCTGCATCCGGTTCGGACCTGAGCGGAGCGCCGTCGCTTAGACTCGTTCCCGCGACATGCGAAGCCCGGGCGTCAACGAATATCTCGCGATGCGCCTCAGGCCCAACCGGGTGCCCGTCATGCGACAGCGGTGGCGGCGGCTCGGCTTCCTGCACTGGGCGATCGAGCCCGGCGCGATCAAGAGCTTGCTGCCGCCGGGCCTGGAGCTCGATACGTGGGAGGGGCTCGCTTACGTCGGGATCGTCCCGTTCACGATCCGGGGGACGCGGCCGCCTTTCCTTCCCGCCGTGCCTGGCGTCCTGTCATTTCACGAAGTGAACGTGCGCACGTATGTCCACCACGACGGCGGCGAGCCAGGCGTCTGGTTCTTCAGCCTCGACGCAGCGAGCCGCCTGGCGGTCTGGGGCGCACGGTTGACCTACAAGCTGCCGTATTTCTTCGCGCGGATGTCGCTGGCGGAGCAGGCCGGCGACGTCGTGACGTTCCGGTCGCGCCGCGCTGACGGAGAGGCCACTTTCGGATGCACGTACCAGCCGACGGAGGACGTGAAGCCTGCGGCGGCCGGCACGCTGGAGTTCTTCCTCGTCGAGCGCTATCTGCTCTACAGCTGGGACGGAGCCAACCTGCGCTCCGCGCGCGTCTGGCACCAGCCGTATCCGCTCCAGAGCGGTCGTGTCCACCATCTGAGCCAAGATCTCCTGGCGTCCGCCGGCATTTCCATTCCAGCCGGGCAGGCGCCGTTGGTCCACGTCGCCCGCGAGGTCGACGTTCGCATCTACCGTCCCGAGCTGCTGCGAGCGCGCAGGACCGTACCTGCCAACGCAACTACCCGAACGTGACCCTGGGGAAGGGAGGCTCGGGGCGGGCGAACAGGTAGCCCTGGCACAGATCGCAGCCGAGGCGAATCAAGGTGTTGCGCTCGGCGGTGGTCTCGATCCCCTCGGCCACGATCTGGATCTTCAGATCGCGGCACAGCTCGACGATCGATCGGATGAGCTTTTGCTTCGTGTGCGACTGGTCGATCCCGCGCACCAGCGACATGTCCACCTTGACGACCTCGGGTTCGAGCTGGGCGAAGCTGGTCAGCCCGGCGTAGCCGGCGCCCAGATCGTCGATCGCGATGCGGTAGCCCATGGCGCGCAGCCGCTGCATGCGGCGCATGGGCTCATCGATGCGATCGAGGGCGGCCCGCTCGGTTATCTCGAGCACCACCCGCGACGCGAACGCCGAGAGCGGCGACGTGGCGGCGAACAGCTCCTCGTCCGCGAGGTCCTGCGTATGGAGGTTGACGAATAGCAGTCCCTCCACCGGCAAGGTCGCCATCGTGGCGGCCGCCTTGGCGCGGATGGCGCGCCCGAGGTCAGGGAGGCGCCCCAGGCGCTCGGCGGCGTCGAGGAGGTCGTCGGGGCGGCGCAGCGTCGGCTCCTCGGTGCGAACCAGCGCCTCGTGCGCGAACACGCAGCGGGCCGACCACGACACGATCGGCTGATAGGCCATCCACAGGGTGTCGAGCGCGTTCGCGAAGCGGCTCTCGAGCCCGGCCCGGTCGCCGAGCTGCCGCCCGCCGTCCCGAGCGAGCTGCAGCGCTTCGCGGCGGACCTTGGCCATCTGATACAGCCGCGCCGCGCGGGCGACCACGTCCGACAACGTCGGGAGCGGAACCGGCTTGACCAGGTAGCGGAACGCCCCGTACTCCATCGCCTTGATAGCGTCCTTGACGTCTGGCCCGCCGGTCATGAGCACGACTGGCAGATCGAGGTCGTGCTCGCGCACCGATCGAAGCAGGTCGATGCCAGACATCGCAGGCATGCTGATGTCGCTGACCACGACATCGAAGGACTTCTTCCGGCACAGCTCCGCGGCCAGGACGGCGTCGGTCGCGACCTCGACGATGAGCCCGTTCCTACGGAGCTGGCGGGCATAGACGGCGCTCACCATTGGCTCGTCGTCGACCAGCAAGACCCTGCCCTTCTCGCTCGGCTGTCGGACCTCTTCCGCGTCAACTGCTTCCGCGCCGGCTGAGCTGACTTGCACCCGGACGACATCGACAGATCAACGCAGCTCTTTAGCCCCAGCGCCCAACCCCGCCCACCTCCATTTCTCACTCGTTCGGAGCCCTCAACCCCGACACCCGAGATACCGAGAAGCCCCGGGAGAACACGCGTGCACAGGCTACTCTCGAATGACGGCGCCCCCATCCGGCTCTTGACGGACAGCTGGGGCGGCGACCCTCAGGGCGAAAGGCGGGCCCGCCACGCCTCCGAGCTGATGTTTGCCGCCACCGCGGTGCTCTATCCAGCGTGGCACTGGATCTTCGGCGCCCTGCTAGCGGCGCCGCGGGATCCCCTCGGCGAACGCCTGGCGATCGCCGGCGTCGCCGTCGGGGGCATCGTCCTCTCTCGCCTCGGCCGGTTCATGCGAGCCATGCCTCTGTTCGAGCACTTCATGATGGCCCTGCTGACCGCGCACTACCTGTCGCTGGTATGGCGCAACGACTTCGCGTTCCCTTACGTCGCTGGGCTCTACATCGTCTTCGCCTCGGTGGGGGCTGTCATCACGCGGCTCAACGTCGCGGTGGCCTATTCGGTCGCGTCCATCTCCGCGCTCTGCGGAATGATGGCGTTCAACCACAGGGGCGCCGTGGAGCTGGAGAACCTGCTGGGGCTGACCACCTTGCTGCTGGCGCTGTGCTTCGGTGTACAGCGCATGGCCGTGCTTCGGCGGGTGGCGGTGCAGCGGCTGCTGCGCGAGCGCCAGCTCATGAAGCAGATCATCGAGACGATCCCCGACCCCGTCTTCGTTCGCAACGCCGAGCGCGATCTGGTCCTGACCAACGAGGCGGGGCGAGCCTTCGACAACGCCACGGGGTACGACACCGACGCGATCGTGCAGCAGGAGCTGACCACGCTCACCCGCGGCGAGCCACTCTCCCTCGATGTCCAGGTGGCCACCCAGTTCGGGCACATCGCCGTCTCCGTGAAGACGGCCCGCGCCGAGTCGGTGAACGAGCAGACCATGGTGGTCACGGTGATGCGCGACATCACCGACCGCCGCTCGCTGGAGGACTCCCTGCGCTCGAAGATCAGGGAGCTCGAGGCGGCCAGGGAGCGCGTCCGCCAGCTACAGGGGATGCTGCCCATCTGCATGCACTGCAGCCGCATTCGCACCAATCCCGACCAGTGGGAGACGCTGGAGACGTACGTCACCGGCCACTCGGAGGCGAGCTTCACGCACACGCTCTGCTCGAGCTGCCTCGCACAACACTACCCGGAGGAGGGGGCCAGATGAGTCAGGCACAGGTGGTCGTGAAGCCGACGCAGGGCCGCGTGTTGGTCGTCGACGACGAAGAGCCGGTACGAGTGGCGCTCGGCCGCACGCTGCGGCGCCTCGGGTACGAGATCCTCGAGGCCCAGCACGGCGAGGCGGGCCTTGCCACGGTGGCCGCGCAATCGCCCGATGTCGTCATCCTCGATCTGCGAATGCCCGGGATGGACGGCCACACGTTCATGCAACGCCTGCAGGCGGCGGGCTACCGCTCGCCCCCGCGCGTGATCGTCATGAGCGGCCAGGGCAACATCGACGACGTCATCCGGATCCTGCGTTGGGGCGCCGTCGACTTCTTGCGCAAGCCGTGGAACCTGACCGAGCTCATGTCCGCGGTGACGCGCGCCCTCGAGCTCAAGCGCCAAGAGCGGTCCGCGGCGCCCGAGTCCGATGGCCCCGGGGCGGAGGTCGCCACGCCAGAAGACAAGCGCCGCGCCCGCTTCAAGGATCTGCAAGGCAAGCTGCGGCAGGGCGAGATCGTGCTGCCGGCCGCGCCGACCGTCCTCGAGCAGGTGCGGACACTGGTGGACAATCCAAAGTCGTCGATTGACGAGATCGCCGAGACGGTCGAGCGGGACTCGCGCATGGCGGCCGACCTGCTGCGAATGGCCAACTCGGCGCAGTTCTCGCACATGGCGCGCGCGACCAACACGAAGGCGGCGGTGACGCGGCTCGGGTTGAAGCACGTCGGCAATCTCGTTCGAACGATCTTCCTGCAGGGGTTCTGCAACGTCCGGCACGGGACCTATCGCAACCTCCTGCGGATCGTGTGGAGACGCTCGGTCGCGCGCGGCGTCTCGATGCGGGCGCTCTGCGACCTCCTCGATGCGTCGGCCGGCGTGGACGGCGACACCGCCTACCTCATCGGCCTGATGGCGGACGTGGGGGCGACCCTCTTGCTCTGGGTCGTCAGCGAGAAGGCGGGCGACAATCTGACCACCGAGGACGTGAGCGACACGGGCGCCGCCCTCGAGATGGTCAAGCGGACCCACGAAGAGGTCGGCAAGGCGTTGGTGGAGCGATGGAGCTTCGGCAAGGCCATTCCGGCGACCGTGGCCCAGCATCATCGCGAGGTGCCCCCGGTGACGGACGCCCTGTGGTGGAACCTGTTCATCCTGGGCGATCACCTGGCGTCGAAGATGGTGTCCGACCCCGACCCCACGACCGACCGCGCCCTCGGCGAGATGATGGTCGAGCGGTGCGCGGCGGAGTTCGGAATCCCGCGCGCGATCCTCAATCAGCTCGCGCTCGATCTGCGCGGCGAATTCGAGTCCATCGAAGGCTGCATCGGGTAGGGGCCGCAAGGCCTCGGAAGGCCCCTTGCGAGCTCAAAGGGTCATCACCTACTGCGACAGTGGCTTCGGGTCCTGGTCGCGGGACAGGCTGACGGAGGCGCCGGTGAGGGCGTCGGGGGTGACGGCGACGTCGAGCTCCTCGCCGCTGATGCTGCCGTGGCAGCCCCCGCAGATGCCGTTGAACAGCTTGCGGGGAACACCGGGGGTCACGTATTCGCCGGCGGCGACCTGGTGTTCCTCGGTCATCGTCAACACGGGGTTGCCGCTGCCGTCGACGAGCTCGAGGATGAGCGGCTTTTGCACGGGCACGTACACCTTCAGCGAATGGTCGGCCTCGAACGCCGCGGTTCCGAGCGACTGCCGGTTGATGTACACGGCCTGCGAGCCGCTGAGGCCGCCGGGGTTCGGACCCGGAGGCGGAAGATCCTCGTAGACCTTCAGGGCGACGGCGGCGTCCATGGCCTGCACGTTGCGACCGCGGCGCAGGTTCGCGCCCAGCAGGGTCGCGACCATGGGCACGTCGGGGAAGTGCATGATCCCGGCGGGCGCGCCCGCGTGACCGCCGAAGACGAGCTGGGGCAGGTTGCGAAACAGCGCGGTCTCGGCGCGCTTGTAGCCGAGCACGGCCTCGACGATCGACCGCGTGGGATCGGTCACCAGCGTGGTCCTCGGGTTCGCCGCGGTCGCCGCGGTCGTCGCGTTCGCGGCCGTCGTGACGTCGAACGCGACGAGATCGTACTTGGGCACGTCGGTCGCCGGATTCGTGACGTTGCCGGCGTACGACACCAGCACGCGCCCGTCCGGCAGCGAGAACGGCGAGCGGTAGGCACCGACGGTTCCGGCGCGCCCCGTCGCCGCCCGGTCGAGGAGCTGCAATGACTTCAGGAACGAGGCGTCGGTCCGATCGGCCTCGAACGGCCCGATCGAACGGTTGAAGGTGGCGAGGGCGCCGGCCGCCCCCTGCGCGCCGACGTCGGACAGGATGACCAGGAAGTTTCGATCCAGGCCCTCGCGAATCTCCGTCGCCTGCGAGTACCCGGGCGTCGCCATCGTCGACCCCGCCGTCCCCACCGTCGGGTGCAGGACAGCGCTGAACGTGTCGGTGGACTGGGCGCGCTGCGCGAGCAGCGGGTGATAGTCGGTCAGGTCCCAGTTCATGCGTCGGCCCGACAGCTGATAGAACTCGGGCGACGCCTTCTCGGCCGTGAACGACAGCCGTCCGTCCTGCATGAACGCCGGGCCGAGCTCGGAGTTGAGGAGAAACGTCATCTGCTCGACGGCGGTGAAGTCGCCGTTTGGCCCGGAGCGAAACAGATCCGCATTCGGCAAGAACGTCTTCTGGGTCAGCGTCCCCGCGCGCGTCGACGCGAACACCACGGCGCCGTTCGGGGCGAACACCGGGTCGAAGTTGTGGACCTTGACCAGCCCCTGCGTGCGTCCGGCGTCCGTGGTGAGCTGGGTGCAGGCGCCGCCCGCCGCCATGTCGATCATCCACAAGTCGAGGCCGCTTGCCGCGGAGGGCCGGCCGGCGAAGATCAGCTTGGTGCCGTCATAGCTCCACTCGGGCCCACGCACGTCGGCCGTGCCCGCGGCCAGGCCGGCGCAGCCCCCGAGGACGCTGCGCGCGTTCGCCACGGCCGTGATGGCGCCGCGCGGGCCCAGCGTGGCGTCGGCGACGATCAGGTCGGCGCCGCCACGAAACGTGTCGAACGCCAGCAGCGAATCGGGATCGGGCGGACGGATCACGTACGCGAGCGGCAGCTTGTCGCCGCTCGCCATCGGCGACACCGCCGCGGCCCGATCGGCCCGCTCCTGCCGGTGCCACTCGGCGAACGTGCAGAGCTCGGTGGCCGTGGCGGGGTTCGCCGCGTCGAACATCGGGCAGTCCTTGGTGGAGTCGGGCGCGTTCGGATCCAGCAGCATCGCCGACCCCGTCTCCAGCAGGGCGCCCGCGCGGTGGGTGATCCCGCCCGACGCCGGGAAGATGTTCTTCTTGACGGCGCGCGACTGCCTGACGTCCACGCTGTCCACTGCCATGAACTCGTTGACCAGGGTCTCGTAGTTTCGCTTCAGGGCCGACGGCGCGAAGAACCCCTCGGCCCCGGGGCGAAGCCGGAAGTCATTGAAGCCGTCGGGGCTGTGACAGCCCTCGAGCGCGCAGCCCCGCTTCAGCAAGATGGGCATCACGTTCGCCTCGAAGAACATCTGTCCGGCGGTCTTCGGCTGGGCCGCGATCGGATCGGCCTGCACCTGTATCGCCCAGGCTTTCCACTTCAGCCAGGTGTCGTCGCTGCGCGACGTGAAGAAGATCCCGCCGGTGTGGCTCACGCCGCCGCCCGCGGGCGCGAGCGGGCGCAGCAGGATCTCGCTCTGCTCCGGCGCTGTTCCGGCGGGAGCCACGAAGTCGGACGCCTGCAGGTAGTTGAACCGCATCTGCGAATCGTCGTCGCCACAGGTGATGTAGAAGTCCGACTGCGGGGAGCTGTGGCACGTGGCGAAGGCGCAGGACGCCTTCAGCTTCGGCATCACGTCCGCCTTGAAGGATAGAAAGGCCGGGCTCGACGTGTTCACCACCGTCAGATCGCGGTCGGCCGGCAGCGCCGTGTTGCACGCCCCCGAGCCCTGATTGCTGGCGGCCGGTGGCGCGATGCCGTCCCGCGTGGCGCCGCTCTCCAGCCACGTCGCCAGCGTGAAGAACGCGTCCGAGCTCACCGACAGCGTCTTGCCCCCGACGTGGGTGATCTCGCTCTGCAGCAAGGTGCCCCGGTAGGGGATCTGCACGGCGGACTCCGGGATCGCCTTCAGCAGCAGCAACGGATAGGGATAGCTGCCGTACTTCCTCAACACGTCGGGGCGCTTGTGAACCGACTCGAAGGAGGTGAGGTCCAGGTTCCCGAGCGCGGTGCCGGTGACCGGATCGACGCTGTGGCAGGGGGAGGTGTTGCCCACGCATGACTGCGTCAGGATGGGCTGGATGTGCTGGTCGTAGTAGTACTTCTCGGCCGGCTTCTTCACCGCGCAGCCGGCACCTCCCAGCAGAAGCGACACGCCGATCCACACACACCGGCCGAGGCTATTCTGCATTCCCCTCCATGATATCAGCCGCGAGGCCGCGCCTCGGGATGTTTTTCGGTCAGGCGTCAGCAGCTCAGGTACCAGCGCGATTTTTCAGGCTCACGGGCTGAGCGACGCCAGCGCCGCCCGCGCCAGCGACCGCACGAACGGCGACGCGTCCGACGTCGACGCCTGGGTCAGGGCTGGCGCGGCCACGGCCGCTGACGCGTTCATCTGCCCCAGCGCCCACGCGGCGCGCTTGCGTACGCTGGCGCTCGGATCGCTCTTCAGCAACTGCACCAGCGGCGCCGCGGCAGACGGGGTGTGGAACGCCGCCACCGTGAAGATGGCCTCGACGCGCACGCTCTCGCTCGCGTCTCCGAGCAGCCCGACGGCCACGGTGCCGTCGTTGAAGCCCTCGACCTTGCGCAGCGCAGCCAGCGACGCCGCGCGCACCAGAGGATCGGCGTCCCCCAGCACGGCCTGCAGGGGCGCCGCGGCCGCCGGTCGCCTGATCGTGCCGAGGGCGCGCGCCATGGCCGCGCGCGCCTCACCGGTGAACGCCGGGTTCGACAGGGCCGCGCCCAGCGACGGAATCGCGTTCACGTAGCCGAAGGATCCGAGGACGTCGGCGGCGTTTCGCGCCTTCACGGAGTCCGGCTGCCCGAGCCGCGTGAGCATGTCGGCGAAGATCTGCCGGCTCACCCCGCGACGCACCAGCCACCAGCCCGCCACCTCACGGATGCCCTGGTCCTGGCTGTCGATGAGCGGCATCACGTAGTCCACGCAGGCGGCGCACACCAGGTACTCCGAGCGCTCGAGCTCGGACTTGATCGCGTCCGGCGAGCCCGAGGCGATCGCCGAGGCGACCGCTTGCGGGCTGCTGCCGTGACCGGCCCAGGCAGGCGCGGCGGCGAACAAGACCGCCGCCACCGTCACCAGCGCCGCCAGGCGGCCCGCGGACATAACCCCCGACGCGCGACCGTTCATTTCACCAGACGACGTTGACATGGCTTCGAGACCTCCGGTTGTTCCCATGGTTCGATTTCGGTTTCCCTTGGTCACGCCGCGCCTCATGGCTGCCCCACCGCTTCGTCACGGTTCTCACGCGAGAAGAACTGGCCCCCCATGTCGATGCTGAGGCCGAGCAGGTAGTACTCGCCCGGCGTCAGGTCCGGCACGCCCTTGTCGGCCGTGTGGACGAGCCCGGTCGGATTGTCCGCGCAGTTTCCGCTGGCGAGGCACCGGTGCACCGTCGCGTCCGCGACCGGGAACTGCTGAACCGGGTTCAGCAGCTCGATGACCTTCGAGTGGGCGGCGTCCGCGGCCTTGCCGAAGTCGAACGCCCCGTTCGGCGGCGTGATGGTCACGTTGTCCTCGCCCAGCATCTCGCCGAGGCCGAAGATCGAGATGTACGACGCCGTGAACGCGCCGGTCATGCGCTCGCCCACGATGATGTCCAGCTTCTGCCCGCGAAGGTCGAAGGTGAACGTCTGCGTGGTGCCGGTGGTGTTGTCCATCACCGTGAACTGCGGGTTGCCCGGCTTGGTGGCGTCGCCGTCGTGGCAGCTCACGCACTTGGCGTCGAAGATGGGCTGAATGGCCGTGTCCCAGGGGACGCCGCGCACGCTGCCGTAGGCGAAGCTCGTCGACACGCGCGCGGCCCTGGGGACGTCCAGGTTCACCGCCGGCTGCGCGCCGGCCATGGTCTGGCCCGGCTGAATCGCCGAAGGGATCGACCGGTTCTCGTGGCAACCGCCGCACGTCCGCTGCTCGCCGCCGCGTCCGCTGACCCAGATGTCCTCCGTCGCCAGCGAGATGGCGAACTTGTCGATGACCTGCATGTGCACGGGCACGTTCGCGGGGACCTGCGCCTTGAACGAGCCGTCCGCCTGCAGCGGCACCTCGCCGTACAGCGACGCGCCGTCGAACTCCGTCGAGCCGAAGGTGCGAATCCCCTCCTCGCCCGAGAACCCCTCGATGAGGCGCACCTTGACCGGGGTCTGGCTGGTGAGGCCTTCTTGAATGTCGGTCAGGCTGGTGTTCCGCACATCGATGGCGCTGATGACGAAGCTGTCGCCCAGGATGGGGGACGCGGTGATCTTGGGCTCGGCCCGCGCCTTCAGGGGTCGCGCCTGAACCTCCCACATGCTCGGGTCGTCATACAGAGGATGTCTCGTGTCGCTGGCCGCGTCGTAGACATAGAGCCCAAAGTTCGCGGTGAGCTTCGCCGCCCCCAGCGTCTCCGTCTGCACCGGTCCGTCCGCCCACGACACGAGGAAGGTGTTCCCCGCCGGCGTCCCGATCGGCTCGGCATCGTAGTACCTGCCGACGCCGTCCGCGGAGTCGCCGCGGTCCCCCGGGACCTTGGGGGTCAGGTCCACCGCGCTCGACGTGGCCTCGCTCTTCGCCAGATCGATGAGCAGCAACTTTCCCGCCTGCAGCGTCCGGTCGCGCGACGTCCCGACCGCCACCGCCCGGTACGCCATCGTGCCGTCGGGGTTCGGGTGGGAATCGACATAACGGGCCCGCAAGTAGCTGTTGGTCTGCACCGAGGTCGCCGGCAGCTCGTTGCCGAACGCCTCCTTCATCCCGGTCATGTCCGCGTTCATCAGCCGCAGGTGACCCTCGTTCACGTCGCCGAGGTGCATCCACTCGGTGTAAAGGATGTGACCGTCGGGCAGCAGCGTCGGCGCCACCCGGTGCGAGACGTTGCGCGCCCCGAGCTGCATGTTCGTGCCGTCGAGGTTGATGGTGCCGACCTGCGTCGTCGTCGCGCGCTCGTACTCGTCCTGGAACTGGGGCGCGCCCGTCTCGACGCTCTCATTGCTCATGAACAGCAGCTTCTGCCCGGGCAGGAACACGGGGAACACGTAGTCGTTGTCACCCGCGGTCACCTGCGTCGGATTCGTGCCGTCCACGTTCATGGTGAACAGCTGGTACTTGGGTTCGTTCGCGAGGCGCGCCGAGAACACGAGCTGCTTGGCGTCGAACGACAGGTCCCACGCCATGATGTCGGCGCCCGTGAAGTCCACCCCCGTGGTGGCGGCGTTGGCCGAGGCCAACGCCGTCAGATCCGTCAGCGTGCCGTTCGGCGAGGGCGGCTCCAGCTTCATGATCTTGCCGCCCGGCAGGTAGCTGGCGTAGTCGAAGACGTTGCCGGTGCTGTCCCGGGGCGTTCGTTGCAGGAAGACGATGGCGCTCACATCGGAGGGCAAGAGGGACGCGCTGCCCTGCCCCCCACCTCCGCTGTTGCAGGCGCCGACGGCGAGCGCCGCCAGACCGGTTCCGACAACGAATCGAATGAGGGGACGTGTTGGTCGCATCGAGGAGCTCCTTCGGCTGTTTCCGCCTGTTGCCAAGCTCGGCGGGAGGGGCGGGGCGGCCAAGCCCTTCACAGCAAGACCCAAGCCAGCGGCGTGAAGGCGCCCAGGCCCGCGAATGCGGCGCCTTCCGCGTGAAAGCGCAGTTTGCGACCAGCAGAGAGCGAAACCGGCGTCGTTTGGTTGCGCAACCTCGTTTCAAGTCGATTCAGGCCGCCCGGCCGGGGAAGGGGAAGGTGGGAGACGACAGCACAGGCGAGAAGGCTCGTGATTCCGACGGTTTCCGAACTGCGCGACGGTTGCGCAACCGTCGCTGCTTCCGGCGGTCTTCGTCACTCGTTGAGCGCCGCCGTGGTTGCAGCGCCTCGGCAGCCTTTGATCTTGAGCCTTGGCGACGAAACCGTCTACGATCAGGGGGCCATGGATGACCTCCCGCCCCTCGGCGCCCCCGGGGCTCGCCTCGGTCGCTACGAGCTGCTCCAGCGGATCGCCGTCGGCGGCATGGCGGAGGTGTATCGCGCGTCGGCGGTGGGTCCGGGAGATTTTCGAAAGCTCGTGGCCGTCAAGCGCCTGTTGCCGCAGCACGCCCTCGACCCGCAGCTGCTGCGAATGTTCCTCGACGAGTCCCGGCTGATGGCGCGCTTCGCTCATCCGAACCTGCCCCACGTGCTCGACGTCAATGACGGGGGCGGCACCGAGGTGCCGTTCTTCGTGATGGAGCACGTCGCCGGCGTGGACCTGCGGGAGGTCATGCAGGCGGCGGCCGGACCGCTCCCCCTCGAACAGGTGGTGGCGCTCGCATCTGGCGTGGCGGCGGGCCTTCATCACGCGCACGAGCTTCGCGCCGACGATGGTCAGCCGCTGCAGATCGTGCATCGGGACGTGTCGCCGTCGAACGTGCTGGTCAGCTTCGACGGTGGCGTGAAGGTGACCGACTTCGGGGTGGCGAAGTGGCTGCAGCAGAAGAGCTTCACCTACCAGGGCCAGCTGAAGGGAAAGTTCGCGCACATGTCGCCCGAACAATGTCGCGGCGAGCCGCTCGACCGACGCAGCGACATCTTCGCGCTCGGCACCCTGCTGTACGAGATGGCGACCGGCCACCCGCCGTTTCAGGCCGACAGCGAGTTCGAGCTGCTGTCGCAGATCGTCTCGCGCGACGCACCCTTGCCTCGCGGCGCGAACGGCGAGCTCGCGCCGGAGCTCGCGGCCGTCATCGTGCGCGCGCTGCGGCGCAACCGCGACGAGCGGTTCGCGACCGCGCAGGAGGTCCAGCTCGCGCTCGAGTCCTTCGCGCGCGAGCAGCGGCTCGTGGTCTCGCCCGTCGGGTTGGCGGCCTACGTCGAACCGCTGTTTCGCGTGCGCGTCGCCGCGTGGCGATCGTCGGCGGGGTCCAATCGGGGGGAGCCCGTGACGGAGCCAGGGGCCTCGCTCGCCGTCGCGCGAACGGCGACGGACACGTTCGCGCTCGAAGCGACGATGGTCTCGAAAGGCGAGCCCGTGCCCGAGGCGGCTGGCACCGAGGAGCCCGCGCGGGGACCGAGACCGCGAGGGCGCACGCTCGCGACGGCGGGGGCGCTCGTCGTCGCGGTTGGCTTGGCGTTCGGCGGCTATCGAGCGAGCCGGGTCCAGGGCCGCGGCGCGGGCACAGGCGGCGGCGCCACCCACCACAGCGACGGCACGCAGCGTCCGCCAGCGGCGGAGCGCGACGATGGGGCGAAGGAGCCGCCCCCGCCGCCGGCGTCGGCGGCAGCGCTGTTGGCGAAGTCCGAGACGGCCGCTGCCCCGGGAGCGAGCGGCACGCCGCTGCCCACGGCCGTTCTTCCTGCGGGTGTCCCGCGTGAGAGCCCGCGCGGCGCGCCCGCGCACGTCACCGCGGGGCTTTCGCGGCCGGGTCGTGCCCGACGCGCCTCTCGCGAAATCGCGCGCATGGCGGCTGATCCAGCGCCCGCCGTGGGAGCCGGGAAGGAGTCGCCTGCCTCGCCGGCCGCACCCGAGGACTCCGCGAGGCCTCGGCCGGTTCCCCCCGCTCCCTCGCCTTCGCAGCGCGCTCCTCAAACCAAGGTCTGGGATCCAGACTCGCCGGTTCCCCCTTGACCACGGCGCATCACTCTCGCGAACATGAGACATGACCGAAGGCGGGCCCCCTGGCTCGCGTCCGTGACCCTCGCCCTCGGGGCCGTCGGCGCCGCCTCGGTTCGGCCCGCGATGGCCGAGCCCGCGGCCACGGCCGAATCCACCCCGGCGCAGGCTCCCGCGGGTATCGCGGCGCCGGTCGAAGTCGAACAGGAGCGCGCGCCGGAGTCAGCGCCGATGCTCCCGGAGGCGCGCGCCCACTTCGAGGAGGGCCTTCGCCTTTACGGGGACCACAGCTTTCCAGCCGCGATCCAGGAATTCGAGGCGGGCTTCGCGCTCGATCCGCGCCGCGAATTCCTGTTCGCCGAGGCGCAAGCGTATCGCCTGGCTGGTGATTGCGCCCGCGCCCTGCCGCTTTACGAGCGGTTCCTCGGCAGCGGACCGTCCGCGCTACACGCCGACGCGACCCGGCTGGCGCTGGAGCGTTGCGCGCGGCAAGCACCGGCGGTGGTGCCGGCGCCTGCTGCCGCTCCTCAGGCGTCGGCGCCGATCGTCGCGACCCCGGCGCCGCGAACGGAGCGCGCGTGGTGGCGCGATCCGTGGGCGCTCTCGGCGCTCGGCGCCGGCGCGATCGCCGCAGGCGTCGGCTCGGGCTTCGTGATCGCCGCGTACCGCGCGCGCGACCAGGCGAACGCGTCCAGCACGACGCTGCACGCCGACTACGATCGACTCTGGAGCGCGGCGGAGCAGCGCCGCGCCATCGGCGTCGTGTCGTTGTCCGCGGGCGCCGCGCTGGCGATCGCGGGGGCGATCCGCCTCGGCGTGCTTCGCCACCGCGAGTCAGCGGCGCGCCCGCCGCGCGCGCCGAGCCTCCTGTCGCTCGCGCCTTCGCTCGAGGGCGCCACGTTGCTGTGGCAGGTGACGTATTGAATCGCCCGCGCTTCGGGCCGCTGTCGTTGCTGGCGGGGCTCGCCGTCGTCGTCGCGGCGGTGTCTGGTTGCCTGGGTGACGGTGTGTTTCATTGCCGCGAGAACAAGCAATGCGGTCCGAACGGCTCCTGCGAGGCTGCGACCGGCGCGTGCAGCACGCTCGACCCGACCTGCGTTCCCTCCGAGCGGCGCTACCTCGACCACGCGCCGCCCAGCCTCGCGGGCCGTTGTGTCGAGGACGCGTGCCCCGCCGATCCCGTCGTCGCGGTTCGCGGTGGCGGCGCGCACGCCTGTCTCTTGCGCAAGAGCGGCGCCGTCGCGTGCTGGGGCGACGGCGCGGACGGTCAGCTCGGCGACGGCACGACGACGGCGAGGTCCACGATCGCCCCGGTGGTCGGCTTGCCGCCCGGCGCGTCCGCCGTCGCGCTCGGCGATCGACACACCTGCGCGGTCATCGGGTCCCCCACCGGCGCGGCGGCCGGGACCTGGGGGACAGTCTGGTGCTGGGGCGCCAACGAGGCGGGGCAACTCGGCGACGGCGCGACGACGACGGCGTCCACGCCCACCCCTGCGCAGGTTCCCGGGCTCGACGCCGTGATCGCGCTCGCGGCCGGGGACGCGTTCACCTGCGCGCTCCGGTCCCCCGACGCGGGCGTGAGTGCAAGTGCCGGCACGGTGCTCTGCTGGGGCAACAACGACGACGGCGCTGTCGGCATCGGCGGGGGCGTCTCGCCGGTGCCGGCGCCCGCGCCGGTCGCGTTTCCCGACGGCGCCGTCGTCGAGGCCATCGCAGCGCGCGGCGGCCACGTCTGCGCGATCGCGGCGGGCGGCGTCTTCTGCTGGGGCGCGAACTCACAGGGCGAGCTCGGCGACGGAACTTTCGCATCGCGCGCGACGCCGGTGATGGTGCCCGACGTCAGCGGGGCCACGGCCGTCGCCGCCGGTCTGGCGCATACCTGCGTGCTCGGCGCCGGGGGCGTGACCTGCTGGGGCGCGAATCAAGTGGGCGAGCTCGGCGATGGCACGACGGAGGTTCGCGCGATGTCCGTCGTCGTGGCGCCGCTCGCAGGTGTCACCTCCCTCGCGGCCGGCGCGTACCACACCTGCGCCGTGAGCGGCGATGGCGGCGTGTGGTGCTGGGGCGCGAACCAGGCGGGGCAGCTCGGCGAGGGGACGACGAGCAGCTTCCCCGTGCCGGTACCAGCGACGGGAATTCAGCAGGCCGTCGAAGTCACGGCGGGCGACAATTTCTCGTGCGCCCGGCGCACGGACGGCACGGTGGCCTGCTGGGGCGACAATCGCCTGGGACAGCTCGGCACCGCCACCGCCATTCGGCGCCTCGTGCCCACGCCGGTCGCCGGGCTCGCGAACGCGCAGTCGATCGCGGCGTCGGGTGATCACACGTGCGTGCGGCAGGCGTCGGCCGCCGCGAGCCGGGCCGCTTGCTGGGGACACAACCAGGCGGGCGAGCTCGGGGACGGCTCGCGCATGGACCGCGCCTCGCCCACGGCGCTGAAGCTCACGCTCGACGCGGCGGGGCTCACGGCCGGGCAATCCCATACCTGCCTGCGCGACACCGCGGGGATGGTGTGGTGTTGGGGCCGCGGCAGCTCTGGCCAGCTTGGTTCACCCTCGTTGATCGACTTCCTGGTGCCGACGCTCGTGCAGGGCGTCACCGGCGCGACGGCGGTGGCCGCTGGTGGCGGGCACACCTGCGTGCTCGAGAGCGGCGCCGTGGTTTGCTGGGGCGCCGACGACGAGGGACAGCTCGGTGACGGACAGACCACGAACCACTCGAGCGGCGGCGTCGTGCCCGGCATCGACGACGCAATCGCGATCACCCTGGGCGGCGCGCACACGTGCGTGCTGCGCGCGGGAGGACGCGTGGCGTGCTGGGGGGCCAATGACGCCGGCCAGCTCGGCAACGACACGACGGTCCCGAGCGCAGCGCCCGTCGCGGTCCCCCTCACGAACGTCGTGGCGATCGCGGCCGGGAACCGCCACACGTGCGCGGTCGATCGCGCGGGAACGGCCACCTGCTGGGGCGCGGGCACAGCGGGGCAGCTGGGCTGGACGGATCCACCCAAGGACCATCAGGGCCCCGCCCCCGTGACGAACCTCGTGGACGCCGTCGATGTGGCTGCCGGCGACGCGCACACGTGTGCGCTCACGTCGGACGGCAGCGTCTTCTGCTGGGGCGACAACGCGGCGGGGCAACTCGGCGACGGCACCGTCGACGCTCGCCCCCTCGCGTCGAAGACGCCTGTGCTGATGGGCGCCACCGCGATCACGGCCGGTCGGGCGCACACGTGCGCGCTGAAGGCCGATCACACCGTCGCGTGCTGGGGCGCGGACGACTTCGGCCAGCTTGGAGAGGGGGCGCCCTTACAGTTTTCGACGGCGCAACCCACGCAGATCCCCTGTCCCTGAAGCGCGCGCCGCCTGACGCGTTGGGCAGCAATCGACGCGACGGCGGCTTTTTTCCGATCCGGTTCGCCCCGGCCGGTGTCATTGATAGGTCCTTCTTCGTCATGACCGACCAGACCAGCACAGGGCCGAAGGACGCCATGTCCGTGGCGTTGCCTCCCGGCTCCTCGGCGCTGGAGCTCGGGCCCATCCTGGCGCGAATTCACGAGGAGGCGCGCCGCAACGGCGCGCGGGTCGTGCGCGTCGACGTGCGCGGGGCGGGACCGCTCGGAATCGCGGGGCTACAGCACCTGGTGGCGTGGTTGCTCGAGATCCAGGATCTGCCGCGGATAGAACGCTACGCCGTGCACTTCATCGGCGACAGCGGCGACCATCATCAGAAGCGCGGCCTCGAGGCGTTGCGCGCCTGCGCCGAGGACGCCATCACCGTCTCCTTCGTCGAAGGAAACGCCTGACGCGGAAGCGCGCGTGTGTCGTGCGCGTGTGACGTGAATGACGGCCTCGGGGCCCGGAGGTCAGCAAGAAAAGCAGCCGTGATAATCTCGCGCCGGTGAGCGCCAGCGAGAGGACGAAGACGGGGGTGCAGTCGCCGCTATCCGCGGCCGAGCTCCCGGACATCGCGGTGCTGCTGATGCTGGGGGCGACCGACCATCCCGGCCTTCCGGCCCAGCGCCGGCTCGCCCTGGTCCGGGACGGCCTCGAGATCGGGCGGCGCCCCTCGGACGAGGCCGAGAGCCACGGCGAGGCGCTGACGGTGATCGATTCGCTCGTCTCCAGCCGGCATGCCCGCATCAGCCGGCGCCCGGCGGGCGAGTTCCAGATCGAAGATCTCGGAAGCAAGAACGGGACGTTCGTCGACAACGCGCGCGTCGACGCTCACGCCCGCCTGCGCAACGGCTCCTTGCTGTTCTTCGGGAACCACATCGCTGTGTTTCGCATGGTGTCGGCGCTGGAGCTCGAGGCGATCAGGGCCGAGCTGGTGGAGCCGCTCGGCCCCGTCGCCACCTGCTCACCGGCCCTCGCGATCGCGTGCGATCGCCTGCGGCGCCTCGCGGGCGCGGAGGGCGAGATCTTGTTGCTTGGCGAGACGGGCGTCGGCAAGGAGGTCTACGCGCGCGCCGTTCATCGGCTGAGCCGCCGCCCTGGCCGGTTCCTGGCGATCAACTGCGGCGCGATCCCGCGCGAGCTGGTCGAGAGCGAGCTGTTCGGGTATCGCCAGGGGGCCCACTCCACCGCGCACCAGGCGAAGGCCGGGCTGTTCGAGGAGGCGGAGGGCGGCACGCTGTTCCTCGACGAGATCGGGGAGATGCCGGGGGAGGCCCAGATCAAGCTGCTGCGCTTCCTGCAGGACCGGGAGCTGACGCCGCTCGGCTCGACCCGCCCGCGGAAGATCGACGTGCGCATCATCGCCGCCACCAATCGCACGACCAGCTCAGGCAAGACGCCGACGGGCCTGCGGGACGACATCGTCGGCCGCCTCGGCGCCGCGCCCCTTCACCTGCCGCCGTTGCGGAGCCGCATCGAGGATCTAGGGGCGCTGCTGGCGCACTTCCTGCGATCGTCCGGCACCCGCGAGCTGGAGCAGCCGGCGTTTCGGGCCCTCGCGCTCTACGACTGGCCGATGAACATTCGCGAGCTCGAGAAGCTCGTGAGCACGGCGGCGGTGTTGGCCGGTGGCGCTCGACCGATCTCGCTGCGCGACTTGCCGGAGCCCATCGCGCGCGCCGCCGCGGCGCCACCTCCGGCGCCCCGCCGCGCGCCTGGCACCTCGCCGACCCCAGCGCAGATCGAGGAGCTGTTGCAGCGGTACAACGGCAACGTGGCGGACGTGTCCCGCGAGCTCGGCAAGCACCGCGCGGCGGTCTGGCGCTGGATGAAGAAGTGGGGCATCGGCGTCGCGAAATACCGTAAGTCCGACGAGGTCTGACGACTTGGGCGTGGCGGGATGAGCGAGCACGAACCAGGCACGGCAGGTCCATCCGATCCCGACGGCGGCGCCGACGCGGGCGGCGGCCTCGCCGCGCTCCTCGCGCACGCCCGCGCCCTGATCGGGGTCGAGCTCGGGGAGCTCGCCGACCAGCTCGGCGTGGCTGCACCCCGCGGCGCCACCCGGACGAAGGGATGGGCCGGGCAAATCATCGAACATGAGCTCGGCGTCGAGACCGGCGGCGCGCGCGGCCCGGATTTCTCGGAGCTGGCCATCGAGCTGAAGACCGTCCCGGTCGACGAGCGCCTGGCGCCACGGGAGTCGACGGCGGTGTGCCAGATCGACCCCATCGCCATCGCCGGAGAGTCCTGGCGGACCAGCTACACGCGAAAGAAGCTGGAGCGGGTGCTGTTCGTCGCGCTGGAGACGCGCCCGGGCGCGCCGATCTCCGAGCGGCGGATCTCGGCGGTGCGTTTGTGGTCACCCACCCGCGAGGAGGACGATCTGCTGCGCGCGGACTTCGAGCTGTTCGTTCGCGAATACTTTCGGCGGGGTCGCGCCGAGGCGATCACCGGCTACCTCGGCCGGGTCCTGCAGGTGCGGCCGAAAGGACGTAACGCCGCCGATCTGCGCGACGGCTACGACGAGCAAGGGCGCCCCACGCGCGTCGGGAAGTGCGGGTTCTACCTGCGGCCGGGTTTCGTCGCCTCGATCCTGCAGGGGTCCTGGCGCTAGCGGGCGGGACTGATCAGAAGATGTAGACGGCCTGGAGCATGGTCCTGAGGTTGTGCGGGCGGTTGCCGTCCAGGTATTGCACCTGCGTGTATTGGCCTGACACCCCCAAACGCGCGGCCGGTGTCGCGTCCCAAAACAGGTTCGCGTCGGCGTAGAGAGAGGTGTCGGCCACGCTGCCCAGCAGCTCGATCTCGGCGCCGCCGCGCGGAAACAGCCGCGCGATGTTCTTCGAATGGGCCTGGGTGAAGTTCGCCGCGAAGATGAGCCGCCCCGCCGGAGGCAAGTAGTACTGCAGGCCGGCCCGCAACGCCCGCCAATCGATGGTGTGCAGCACCCCGACCGTATCGAACGACACAAGGCCGTCGTCGATGTCGGGAGTGTAAAGCGGGGGCGGGTTGGCCTGGGCTGGGTTGGGCAGCGTCGGAAACGCGGCGCCACCCCCGGTGGTGAGGAGGTCGGCGATGCCGCTGCCGATGACGAACGAGCCGGTGAGCGTCAGCCGGTTCCCGCGGTCGTTCGCGTTCCGCGCCGGAATCACCGGGAGCAACACGTCCGCCGAGACGCCCCACCCGCTGACCGCGTTCGACGCTTGCGTCGGCGGGGGCGCGAACGCGTTCACCTTGAACCTTCGGGACACGGCCGACAAACCGATGGACAGCGGAACCGCCGTCGTGCCGACGTTCCCGGGGGTGCTGATGCCCTTCCACCCGTTCACGGCGATGCGCAGCCCCGCGTTCGCGTCGGGGGTCGAGCCGTCGCGCTGCGCCGGCCGCACCGCCGACGCGGCCACCTCCACCGTTACGGCTCCGTCCGGATTGAACGCGTGGGAGAGGCGCAGCTGGGGATTCCGCGAGAACACCTGGTTGGGCAGGCCCAGGAACTCCGCCGAGCACGAGAAGAAGTCGTTTTGCCAGCCGAACACGTCGTAGGTCTGTCCGGCGAGCACGTCGACGTAGTCATTGTGCAGCTTCAGGTAAGCGTGGCGGACGCGGAACGTCGGGCTCGTGTAGAACGTCGACTCCGAGACCGCCGTGGGCGCGGCCGTGCCGCCAAAGAAGTCCCCCTCCAGCACCGCGGAGGGGCTCACCCCACCGACGGCCGGGGATTCGAAGGCCAACCCTAGCCGGGTGTTGCGGACCGAGAACTGGCTGCGTCCGGTCCGGCCTTCGTAGGTGTCGCTGCGAGCCACCAGCGCGCCGCCGATGGCGTCGTTGTAGCTGCGCGTGGAGTCCACGATGGCGTCGGCCTCCACGAAACCGTAGAACGTCACCGCCCATCGGTGCTCGCCGCTTCCCGTCGCGAGGGTGAAGGGCTCGCGCGCGAAGGACGCTGACGGCACCGCCGGGGCATCGACCGCCGCGTTCGGCGCAATCGCCTCGGGCGCGGGGACGGCGGGGACCGGGCGGCGCGCGTCGCCGGGACCGGGCGGCGGCGCCGGGGCTGCGGCCTGCGCGCCCGTCGCCGTGTCAGCTTCCACCGGCTGCTCGGCGCGCGCGCTGCCGGCGACGGCGACCATGACGGCCACGCCGATCGCGAACACCGTGCGACAGCGTCGGGACGCCTCGAAGACGCCTCCGCGGGCGGGGCGTGTCCTCGAGCGAGAACACCACCAAGTCACGAGCGAGGGTGCGGAGGACGACGCGGGGCTGGCCATCTGCCCTCTTGGGTTGCCACATGCCCGCCAAACGGCTCGGTATCGGACACTTCTTCCTTGCCCCCCCATGCCGGTCTCAGCGCGCTCACTCGAAGTCGCAGCAATACAGCGTCGCGGGATACCCTTGCTGGCTCTTCCCCGCCACACCCCTGTCCGGACAATGCATCGGCAAGTAGTCGTCCCCAGGGGCATCGCGGCCGGTGCACGCGAACCCGAAGCGACCCGGCGCGCACCCGGGGACCGCCGTGTCCTGCACGCAGGATCCTCCCTCGGGAACCAGCGCCGGGGAAATGCAGCAATAGTTCTCGTAGGCGGGATTGGGCGCGGGCGTGGGGGTGGCGCAGAGCAGGTAATAGGTGTCGGCGCGGCTCTTGTTCGCGCCGAGCCACTCGGCCTTGGGCACGGCCGCGCCCATGCACGTCCATCCGATCATCTGTGGCGAGCACGTCACCGCGTCGGATTGCAGGCAACCGTCGGGCTGGGGCGTACCCGCGCAGCAATAGTCGGCGTAGTCCCCCTTCCGCACGCCCTGGCCACAGGTCAGCGCGGGGTTCAGGGACTCGGGGCGATCGGCCCCGAGGCATTCGTATCCGAACATCGCGGTGTCGCAGATCGCGACGGGGTTGAACGCGCACGGTCGCGGGCCCGGTGTGCAGCAGTAACGTGACCGGCCGTCCGGGGACGCGCCGCTGTCCGCGCACACGAGCCCTTGCGGCACCCCCTCCACGTAGCGGGCGTCCTGGTCCGGACGGGCGGCGCCGCTGCACGTGTAGGCGAGCAACCCCGCGGTCGAGGCCGCCCCACCACCGTCGGGCGGGGGATTGCACCCGACGTCGGCGCTGTCATCGCGCGCGCACGCGCCGTTGATCGGCAGGGGGTCGGTGAAGCACGCGCCACCGCCACCGCCAGCGACGGCGGCGAGCCCCAGCAGCGCCATCGTCCCGCGCGCCGATGACAGGCCCGCCCCCCATGCCCGCCCGCCGCTCATCTCAGCCAGCCCTCCGGCGGCTCGGGCGCGGGCAACTTCGGGAACGTGCACGCCCGCGGCGAGCTCGAACCGCTGCGGTTGTCCGTGACGGTCACCCCCATGCCCCCCGGCATGAAGTTGACGGCTCCAGGACCGAGGCGAATGTCGGCGAACTCGGCGGCGACGTCTGCCGGGCCCATGTCGTCGACCACGACGTTGTCGAGCGTGATCGGCCCGGCCGGATAGCTGCTGTTGAAGCCCTCAAGCGTCACCACCGCGCGTCCGAGGCCCATGCAGGTCACGTGGTGCACGTTCTGGAACGACATCGTCCTGAAATCGGGAAACAGCGTGCCGGCGAACAACGGGTTGTACGCGGTGCTGATCAAGATCGCGTTCACCATGTCGCGCATGCACACGTCGCGGAACGAGACGTTGTTGACCAGCCCGCCCCGGCTCGAGTCGGACTTGATGCGGATGCCGTTGAAGTCACCGGCGTTGGCGTCGTTGCCCACCGGACGCGAGTCGGCGTCCACCGTCAGGTCGTAGACGTTGATGTTCTCGACGCCGCGATGGAGCACGCCGTCCGGCGACGTATAGCTGCCGTAGGTCTCGCTGCCGATCGACATGCCGTGCCCGGTGCCGAAGTGGTTGTGGGCGATCACCACGTCCGACACCCAGTGGCCGCCCTTGATGGCGATGTGATCGTCGCCTGTGCTGATGGTGTTGCAGGCCATCACCCCGCAATAGGCGATGTTGTTGGCGCCGGGATCGATGCCGTCGGTGTTGCGCGCGAAGCTGGGTGAGAGCACGACCCCCTGGCTGTTCGTCCAGCGCGAGGGCGTCAGCACCGTCACCCCCCAAACGATGAAGCCCTCGCCCGGCGTCGTGCAGGTGCCGTCCGCCGGGCTGGAGGTCAGCTTGACGTGGAACTTGGGCGAATTGTGCAGGGTGATCCGGTACAGCACGAAGCCGGTGGTCTGCGACGCGAGGTTGATGAGCGTGGGGTTTCCGATGCTCCCGTCGATCGCGCGCAGGGCATAGGACATCTGCCACCAGGAGTAGTCGTGCCCGACCAGCGGCTCGCCTCCCTGCCCGTCGATGACGCCGTCACCGACGATCGCCGGGCTGGCGCCGCTGACCGTGATGAAGTCGTTGCAGGCGCTCGAATCGTTGATGCCGAGGACACCGCAGCTGCCCGTCTTCTGGTACAGGTCGGCGTTGCGCGAGGCAAACAGGGTCGTGCCCGCATCGATCCACAGCGTGACGCTGTCGACGGTGAGATGTCCCGTGACGAACGCGTTGTTCGGCCCGTCGCTGACCAGCTTGACCGCCCGCCCCTTGCAGGCGGTCAGTGCCGCCTGCACCCGGTCGGTGTCGAGGTTGCCTTCGTCGGGCGTGGACTTCGTCGCGGTCAACGTCTGACACACGTCCGACGGCAGCGTGGGCTCGGGCGGCAGGTTCGGATCATCGGCGCCGCAACGGCCGGAAGCAGCGATCGGGGTGGCGGGCGCCGGATCATCGCCGCAGGTGTAATGGATCGCGGCGATGTCCGGCGCGCTGGAACAACCCCCGAAGGCAACGAGGGCGTTGGCGAGCACGAGCGCTGGACAGCGTCGGGTCAGCATCCCTGGCCGGCAGGACAGGGCCAGGCCGTTGCGCTCGCGCAGCTCCACTTGCTGGTTCCGGACGCGCCCGGCGCCGGACAGACACAGTAGCCGGCCTTCGCGGCTCCGCTCGAGTCTAGGTAGTTGCCGGCGACGTTGCAGGGCGT
Source organism: uncultured Myxococcales bacterium (assembly GCA_964443975.1). Lineage (GTDB taxonomy): Bacteria > Myxococcota_A > Polyangia > Fen-1088 > Fen-1088 > DASYCK01. The sequence goes on from CAYUFS010000006.1 coordinate 99,908, forward strand.
GCAAGGCGCGACGGTGCACGGCTGGCTCGCCTGCGGTGTGGTGGCAGGACAGGTCGCGCTGACCGAGGCGGGGATCTTGTAGCAGCTGTAATCCATCGCCGTCTCGAAGCTGCATCCCGACTGCTCGGCGTAGATGCCGCCGGTGCACGTCTCGGACTTGAAGCCGATGCTCTGCGGGCCGCACGTCTTGTAGCAGAGCTGACTGTCGGTGGCGGTGCAGGCGCCGCCCTTCGTGGGGGCCGCGCCCGCGGCGGTCACGGGGACCCCGGTACAGAGAGGGGCGAACGTGCCGGTCCCGGTCGTGCCGCCGGCGCCCGAGCCGGGATCACCTCCGCTGCCGGTGGTCGCGGGCGCGCCGCCGGTGCTGGCAGTCGGGGCGCCGCCAGTGCCCACGACGCTGGTGCCGCCGGTCCCCGCGGCGATCGTGCCGCCGGTCCCCGCGGCGACGGTGCCGCCGCTGCCGCCGGCGACCGGCGTCCCGCCAGTTCCCTTTCCCATGGGGGGCGAACCGCCGGTGGCGCCGCCTGTGGTGCCGCCGCTCTCCGTGCCGCCGGTGCTCGGGTTGTTGGTGCCGCCGCAGCCTACGAGCGTCAGCGCCCCAAGGCCAAGTTGCGTCAGCAACGCCGCGGCGCCGAGGATCGGCGCGGTGCGGTTCATGTGCTTCGTGCGGTTCATAGAGGGCCTCACTTCTTTTTCCAAGTTGTTCTCCCGCGCGTGACTGCGGCTCTCACCGTGACATTGGGCCGGATTCGGTGGAGTGGTGTCCGGACCAGGTCGGGGAAGCTCACGCCTGCGACCCTTGAAAACTCCGCCGAACCAGCGAGCCGTCGGCGGCCTGCCGGGACACCCACCCTCGATGGCGCTCGACGCATCCGCCCCCCTGGCGATCAAATCAGCCGCGGAATGCCGCTTCGACCTCGTCAGCCTGGGCGAGGTGATGCTGCGGCTCGATCCTGGGGAGGATCGCATCCACACCGCGCGCTCGTTCCGCGTCTGGGAAGGCGGCGGCGAGTACAACGTTGCCCGCGGCTTGCGACGCTGCTTCGGCCTCCGCACCGCGATCGTGACCGCGCTGGCGGACAATCCGGTGGGCCGGCTGGTCGAGGACCTGATGCTTCAAGGCGGCGTGGACCTGACGTACCTGCGCTGGAAGGACTACGACGGCGTGGGGCGCGCCGCGCGCAACGGTCTGAACTTCACGGAGCGGGGCTTCGGGCCGCGCGGCGCGGTGGGTTGCTCCGACCGCGGCCATACCGCCATCGCGCAGCTCCAGCCCGAGGAGATCGACTGGCGCGCGGCGTTCGCGGCCAACGGCGGCAGCGGCAGCGGCGGCGCCCGCTGGCTGCACACGGGCGGCATCTTCGCCGCCCTCGGCGAGAACACCCCCGCGGTCGCGCGCGCGGCGATGTCGGAGGCGCGGCGCCAGGGCACGCGCGTGTCCTACGACTTGAACTACCGGGATTCGCTGTGGCGTTCATCCGGCGGCAAGCAACAGGCCCGCACCGTGAACCGCGCGCTGCTGCCGTTCGTCGACGTGTTGTTTGGCAACGAGGAGGACTTCTCGGCCGCGCTCGGCTTCGAGCTGCCTGGTGTCGATCCCAGCTTCAAGGCGCTTCCGACCGCCGGCTTCCGCGCCATGATAGAGGAGGTCGTGGCCGCGTTCCCGAACATCAGCACCGTCGCCACGACGTTGCGGACGGCGCCCTCGGCCAGCGTCAACGGCTGGGGGGCGATCTGCTACCACCGGGGCGAATTCTTCGAGGCGCCGGCGCGCGACGTGGAGATCCTGGATCGCGTCGGCGGCGGCGATTCCTTCGCCGCCGGCTTCCTCTACGGCCTGATGGCCGGTCGCGACCCGGGCTGGGCGCTCGAATGCGGGGTGGCGCACGGCATGCTGGCGATGTCCACGCCCGGCGACACGAGCACGGCCACGCTCTCCGAGGTCTTGCGGGTCATGAAGGGCGCCTCCGCGCGAATCGAGCGATGACCGAAGCGGAGGCGCGCGTCCAGACCTGCCGGCGGATCGAGGACGTGGGCGTCGTGCCCGTCGTGCGCGCGCCGAGCGCGACGCTCGCGCTTCGCGCCGCCGAGGCCGTGCTGGCCGGTGGCGTGTCCGTCTTCGAGATCACCATGACCGTCCCCGACGCGCCGGCGGTAATCCGGGCGCTCGTGGCGCGCTTCGGGGCGCGTGCGGTGGTCGGGGCCGGCACGGTCCTCGACGGGCCCACCGCGGAGGCCTGCATCGACGCGGGCGCGGCCTTCATCGTCAGCCCGGGCCTCGACCTCGGCACGATTGCAGCGGCGCACGGGCGCGGCGTTCCGATGATGCCGGGCGCGTTGACCCCCACCGAGGTGATCGCCGCGTGGAGAGCCGGCGCCGATCTGGTGAAGATCTTTCCCGCCGCCGCGGTGGGCGGGCCGAGCTATCTGCGTGCGCTGCGCGGACCGCTGCCCCAGGTGAAGCTGATGCCCACGGGGGGCGTGAACGCGATGACCGCCGGCGCGTACATCGCCGCGGGCGCGGCCGCGCTGGGCGTGGGATCGGAGCTGGTGGATCTGGTCGCCCTCGCGGCGGGGCAGGACGCGCTCCTGACCGAGCGCGCGCGCGCGTTGATGACGGCGGTCCGGACCGCGCGCGCGGCGCTGACGTAGCTCCGCGGGCGGGCCGCTATTTGTTCGTTTGCAGCGCGATCCAGCTCAGGATCTGGACGTCGTCGTTGTGCGAGTGGGTGAAGCCCATCGCCCGTTCCTCGGCGACGGTGGCGCGCGCGCGAAAGGCGACCACGTACCCGCGGCGCCAGCCGTCGCTGGCGTTGCCGCCCGAGCCGTGCACCGCGCGCTCGTGGTGCACGGTGACATCGCCGCGCCGAAGCTCGGCCCGCTGAATGGGCTCGCGCGCCTCGTCCACCGTGGCGACCAGGGTGTGGCTCCGGGCCCGATCCCGGTGAAGCGGCAGGTGGGGACGCAGCTCCGCCTCCCGGTTCGAGCCGGTCACGAAGCGGAGGCAGCCATTCTCGGCGTTCGTGTCGTCGAGGGCCAGCCAGAACGAGGCCGTGCGCGTGTCAGCGGTGATCGGCCAGTAGCCGAGATCCTGGTGCCAGTGGAACACGCCGCCGGGCTTGCGGGGCGGCTTCGCCACCAGCTGGTCGTAGTCGAGCTCCATATCGTCGCCGCAGAGCTGGCGGGCGACGTCGGCGGCGCGCCGTTCATAGACGTTGCCCCGCAGCGGCGGGTGATAGCGCCGGGGCAACATGACGTTCAGGATCTCGAACTCCTCGATCGGACGTTCGTAGTCTCCCGCCATGTCGCAAAAGTCGCGCCCCTCGACCGGGACCTGGCGGCGGAGCAGCGCCATGTACGCGGTCTCGAGGACGGCGAGCTCCTCCTCGCCGAGGAAGCCCGGCAGCCGCACCCAGCCGTCGCGCGCGAACGCGGCGCGCTCGGCTTCGGTGAGCGGGTAGCGATCGCCCGCGGTGCGCGTCGAGCCCACGCGAAAACGCTAACACACGCCCGACGCCGACGCCGACGCGGCCGGCCGCCGCGCGCGCGCGGACGCGCAGACCCCGTTCAAGCCACCTGGCGCAAGGCGCCGCGGATGCCCAGCACGTGGATGTCGTTCAGGTGCTGGGCCACGGCCTCGGCGAAGCCCGGCAGCCGGGCGTCGAGGTCGTGGTCCCAGAAGTCGGCGCGGGCCAGCAGACGTCGCACCAGCTTCAGGCAGCCGAGCGCGGTCGGCCGATCGCCGACCTCGGCCCACGCCTCGAGAAAGAAGTCCAGGACCGCGGCGTCGTCGCGGATGGGGTAGCGCCGTCCGTCCCTCAGGCCGAAGAGCGTGCCGTCCTCCACCTCGCGACCGCGGTAGAAGGCGCACAACGCCGCGAGAGCGAACGAAAGCCGCGGCGGCGGGCTGTCCCCCATGCCGATGAAGTCCATGACCGTCGGCAGGATGCGCGCCCTGTACTTGCTGAGAGAGTTGAGGGAGATGCTGAGCAAGCCGTGCTCGATGAACGGATTGCGAAAGCGCTCGACGACCGCGGCGGCGAAGCTCTCGAGCTCCGCGCGGGGGAGCGCCCGGGTGGTCGACTCAGGGGGCGGCAGCAGCAGCGTCGGGAGGATCTCGTCGGAGATCCCGCGATCCATGTAGCCCCGGATGAGGTCGTCGTCCATGAACCCGCGCACCGTGTCGTGGCCCGCGAGAAACGCCGCCAGCGCGGTCATGGTATGCGCGCCGTTCAGGATGCGGACCTTGCGATCGCGGTAAGGGCGCAGATCGCTCGTGAAGGTCACCGCGAGGCCCGCCTTGCCGAGCGGCAGCTCGTCCTCGAGCGCGCGGGGCCCTTCGATGACCCAGGCGTGAAATGGCTCCGCCGCCACCGCCAGCCGGTCGTCGTAGCCGAGCGAAGCTGCCAGCGCGTCGGGGCCGTCCGTCGGGTAGCCGGTGACGATGCGATCGACGAGGGTGTTTGTGAACACGCAGCTCTCGTCGAGCCACGTCAAGAACGCATCGCCGAGCCGCCAGCGCGTCGCCAGCGCGCCCACCGCGCGGCGAAGCGCGTCGCCGTTGCGTTCGATCAATTCGCACGGGAGCATCACCAGCCCGCGCGCGCGGTCGCCCTCGAACCGCAGGAAGCGCGCGTGCAGGAGCTGGGTCAGCTTGGCGGGAAACGAACGCGCCGGCCGCGCGTCGAGCGCGTCGTCAGGCTCGACGCGGATCCCCGCCTCGGTGGTGTTCGAGACCACGAAGCGCAGCCGCGGGTTCGCGGCGCAGGCGATGTAGGCGTCCCAGCTCGCGTGAGGATCGATGCAACGGCTGACCGACGACACGAGCTCGCGAGTGTCGACAGCGCGGCCATCGACCAGTCCCCGCAGCAGCACGGTGTAGAGGCCGTTCTGCTCGTTGAGCAGCGCGGCCATACCCGACGGGATCGGCTGGACCAGCACGGCGCGCCCCTGGAACAGGCCTTGCGCGTTCATCCGCTCGAGCATCCAGTCGACGAAGGCGCGCAGAAAGTTCCCCTCCCCGAACTGGAGCACCGTCTCCGGCCACTTCGGACGCGCGATCACTGCGCGAGCGTCGAGGCGCGGCGCGCCTCGCGGCGGCGCGGGTGTCCCGGCTGGATAAACAGGCGACGCCGCCACCCCGACGTCGCTCACAGCGTCACCCCGTCCTTCCAGATCGCGATCTCGCGAAAGCCGTTCTCCTCGTTCCGCGTCCGCGTCCGCCCGCTGGCCACGTCGAGGACCAGCGAGAAGAGACGCTCACCGAGCTCGTCGAAGCTGGCCGCGCCCGTCGCGATGGGGCCGGCGTCGAAGTCGATCCAGCTCGGCTTGCGCGCCGCCAGCTCGGAGTTGGTGCTGATCTTGATCGTGGGCGACGGGAAACCGAGGGGCGTGCCGCGGCCCGTGGTGAACAACAGAATCTGCGCGCCAGCCGCCACCATCGCCGTCGACGACACACCATCATTGCCCGGGGCGTTCACGAGGCCCAGCCCGCGGAGCCCGGTCGGAGCCTGCTCGCCGTAGCCGAGCACCCGCGCCACGGGAGCCTCCCCGCCCTTCTGCACGCAGCCGAGCGATTTCTCCGCGAGCGTCGTGATGCCGCCCGCCTTGTTCCCCGGGGCAGGGTTCTCGTCGATCGGTTGGTCGTGCCTGCGAAAGTACGCGCGAAAGTCGTTCACCATCGCGAGCGCATGGCCCGCCACTGCGGCGTCCGCGGCGCGATCGAGCAAGATCTCCTCCGCGCCGAACATCTCCGGCACCTCGGTCAGCAGGACCGTCCCCCCGGCCCCGGCCACGCGATCGGCGATCCGCCCCACCAGCGGATTGGCGGTGATCCCCGAGAGCCCGTCGCTGCCGCCGCACTTCATCCCCAGCAGTAGCTCGCGGCTGTCGATCGGCTCGCGCCGGGCGCGCGCGGCCACGGCCGCCAGCTCCCGCACGTGGGCCAGCCCCACCTGCACCTCGTCGGAGACCTCCTGCGCGTTGAAGGAGCGCAAGCGCTGCGGTGACGAACCGCCCACGTGCTCCAGCATCGACTTCATTTGGTTGTTCTCGCACCCGAGCCCCAACAGCAGCACGCCAGCGGCGTTGGGATGGCGCACGAGCCCGGCGAGAATGCGCTGGGTGGACTCCAGATCGGAGCCGAGCTGCGAACAACCGAAGGGGTGCGTGAAGGCGTACACGCCGTCGATGCCGCAGCCGGGCCCCGCCAGCTCCGCGCGCGCCTCCGCGGCGATCCGCTCGGCGGCGTTGTTCACGCAGCCCACCGTGTTGACGATCCAGATTTCGTTTCGCACGCCAACGCGGCCATCGGCACGTCGATAGCCGTCGAATGTCGCGGCGGCGGGCGCGCGCAGCACGGGCGGCCGGGGCGTGCGCCGCGTCGGATCCAGATCGCCGCGCAACGTGCTCGCGACGTTGTGAGTGTGGACGTGCTCACCCGCGACGATGGCGCGCGTAGCCACGCCGATGGCATACCCGTACTTGACGACGGCCTCGCCCGCGGCGATGGCGCGCGACGCGATCTTGTGACCGGCGGGGATGTCGCCGCCGATGGAAAGGCCATCGACGATCGTGCCGTCGACGAGAGCCGACAGCGCCACCAACACGTTGTCGCGTGGGGCGATGCGTATGGTCTGGTTCATTAGGTTGTCGGGACGAGGGCCGGCACCCTGTTGGTGTTCGCCACCCGTTCGCGCGGCTCACAGACCGTCTGAGCCGTCCCGCTGTCGCGCTTACACCCATCGGCAATGAGGGTGAGGGCTCCCATGCGAGACGACCGTGGCCACACGGAACGTGCGCCGCATCGCCGGTCCCGTGCGGCTGGGACCTGGTTGCTGGTCGGCGGCCTGCTGGCGGCGAGCGGCTGCGCCAAGCTCAACGGGGCGCCGGCACCGAACGGGCCGGACGCTGGGGGTAGCACGGATGCAGGAGGAAGCGCGAAGCCTCCCGGCGCCGACGCCTTCGACGCCCTGTTGCCGGCCGGAGACGTCATGTCGGGCCGCTTCGAGGTTGGCTGCGCCACGCCGATCTCCTGCACGCCGCCGGGCGGACGCTACTGCGGCGTGATCGGCGACGGCTGCGTGGGCCAGCAAGACTGCGGCAACTGCCAGGGCACGGACGTCTGCGACAACCACCAGTGCGTCGCGGGCGCGGGCTGCGTGCCCCTCGCCTGCTCGGGGGGCGGCGCGCGGTATTGCGGAAACATCGGCGATGGCTGCGGGCGGTCGCTGTCGTGCGGAGACTGCCCTGCTGGCCAGGCGTGCACGGCGGGCGTCTGCACCGCCGGAGGCAGCTGCGTGCCGCTGACCTGCAACCCGCCGTCGGGGCGCTACTGCGGGAAGATCGGCGACGGCTGCGGGGGCTCGCTCGACTGCGGGACCTGCGCCGCCGGCGGGACCTGCGGCGGCGGCGGCGTGGCGAACGTGTGCGCGCCGGCGAACTGCGCGCCCGTCAGCTGCACGCCGGACAACGGCCACTACTGCGGGGCCATCGGTGACGGTTGCGGCGGCGCCCTCGATTGTGGCGCCTGTCCCGACGGCATGACCTGCGGCGGCTCGGGGACGCCGGGGCTCTGCCCGGGGACGACCAGCGTGAGCGCGTGCCAGGGGTTGGAGTGCAAGATTCCTGTGTGCCCTGGCGCCGCGAAGACGACCATCAGCGGAACGGTCTACGATCCCGCCGGCAAGACCCCCCTCTACAACGCCACCGTGTTCATCCCGAACGCGACGCTCGACGCGGTGCCAGAGGGCGTGTCGTGCGACAAGTGCAGCGTGACCCTGTCCGGCAAACCGATCGCCACCGCGCTGTCGGACACGAACGGCCACTTCACGCTGACCAACGTCCCGGCCGGCGCGAACATTCCCCTCGTCATCCAGGTCGGCAAATGGCGGCGTCAGGCGACCGTCGCCAACGTGAACCCGTGCGCCGACAATCCCATCACCGACGTGAACATGACCCGGCTGCCGCGCAGCCAGTCAGAAGGCCACCTGCCGAAGATCGCGCTCACCACCGGCGGCTCCGACGCGCTCGAGTGCTTCCTGCGAAAGATCGGCATCGCGGACAGCGAGTTCACCTTACCGACAGGCGCTGGCCGCGTGAACCTCTATGTCGGGGGCGACGTCCCGAACGCGAAGGGCGAGGGTGCGGCCAGCTTCACCCCGGCGCTCGGGGGCGGGGCGTTCCCCGCGGCCACCACCCTGTGGAGCGATCTGAACAAGCTGATGACCTACGATCTGCTCGTGATGTCCTGCGAGGGCAGTCAATACGCCGACGTCAAGAAGCCCTACGTCGGGAACATCAAGCAGTACGCGGACGCGGGTGGGCGCCTGTTCAACGACCATCTGCATTTCTACTGGCTGCGGAACGGCGTGGCGCCGTGGCCGATGACGGCCACGTACATCGGCGCCGGCGACGTGCCCCCCAGCCCGGTCACCGCGACCGTGGAGGGGACGTTCCCGAAGGCGATGGCGCTGACCGACTGGCTGGTGAACGTGGGCGCCTCCACGACGCGCGGCGAGATTCAGCTGTGGGGGGCACAGCACTCGGTCACGACCGTGGTCGCGCCGACCCAGCGCTGGATCTACCTGCCCGTCAACGCCAACGATCAGACCACCCCGAAGCGGACGGCCACCGAATATCTGACCTTCAACACCCCGGTCGAAGCGACGCCCGACAACCAGTGCGGCCGCGTGGTGTTGACCGACATTCACGTGAAGTCCGTGGATCCGAGCACGAACGGCAAGGATGACTCCGATCCCAGCAAGCCGTTCCCGAGCGCCTGCCAGTCGACGACGCTGTCGCCGCAAGAGAAGGCCCTGGAGTTCCTGTTCTTCGATCTCTCCGCGTGCGTCCAGCCCGACACGAACATGCCCATGCCGCCGGTCGTGCCGCCGCCCGGCGTGCCGATGACGCCGCCGGCGTCGATCGCGCCGCCACCTTCCGTGCCGCCCCCGTCACCGCCGCCGCCCCCCCCGCCGATTCCTTGACGGATCCCGCCGCGCAGGCACCGGCGTTTCCGGTGCACGCCGGCCTCAGTTGTTGCTACAGTCAGCCCGTTGTGGGGACGTGGCGGAGACATGGGATTGCGTCGTCAGCGCTCGCCATGGGGGTGATTGGTGCCTCGCTGGTCGGCTGCAATAGCCTGCTTGGCATCCACGAACCCCTGAAAGGGCAGCCCGACGGAGGCGCGGGGTCCGGCGTCACCGCATCCGGTGGCGGGACGAGCACGGGCGGCACGGGCGCCGTTGCAGCAGGAGGGTCGGCGGCAATCCCCGGAGCGGGATCTGGCGGGAAGCAAGCCGGCGGGACCGGCGGCGCGGGGGCCACCGGTGGCACGGGCGCCGGCGGAGCCGGCGCCGCGGAGGCTGGCGGCGCAGGGACAGGCGGTGCCAGCACGGGTGGTGTCAGCACAGGCGGCGCTGGAACCGGCGGAGCGGGTACAGGAGGGATGACCTGTCAGGCCACGGCGACTCAGTGCTCCGGCAGCGGCGTGCAGACGTGCCAGAGCAACGGAACTTGGGGGACGGCGGTCGCGTGCGGGCAGCGGCAAAGCTGCGCAGGCGCGCTCGGCTCGGCCGCATGCTCCTGCAAGGTCGATCCCGTCTGCAAGGCGGTTGGAGCTTCGTGCAGCAACGCATCCACGCTCTCCACCTGCCTCCAGGATCCGCAGGCGTGCTTTTACGAAGTCACGTCGTCTTGCGCAAACGGAGCGTGCACGGGCGCCGCGGGATCTGCCTCCTGTTGCACCAACGCCTGCACGGCGGGGACGACAGAGTGCGCGGGGGCGAGCGTCGAGACTTGCTCCGTCGGCAGCAACTCCTGCACTCAGTGGAGCGCCTCGATGGTGTGCGCGACCGGCCAGGTCTGTGAGCGCTACACGAGCCCCGCTTGCGTGAGTCCGGACTGGGCCGAGTGGCCGATGCCCAACGTTGCCGGGGATGTCGGGACCGGTGCGCCGAACCCCGCCAGCTACACCGACAACATGGACGGTACGGTCACCGACAACGTCACCAAGCTCATGTGGCAGAAAGAGCAGTTCCCGGGGTACTCCACACACGCCGACGCGCTCAGCTATTGTTCGATGCTGAGCCTGGGTGGCCACCACGATTGGCGGCTCCCTTCTAATATCGAGCTCATCTCCATCCTGGACTATGGCCAGTCGAATCCGGCCATCAACGTGACTTTCTTTCCGACGCCGCCCGACCAGTTCTTCCGGTCTTCGACTCTGTCGGCGGGTTCGCCGCCTGGCACCTGGGGCGTCTACTTCGGGCTCTATCCGGGAACTACCGCGATTGTTGCGTTGGACACCACCTACAGTGTCCGCTGCGTACGATGAGGATTTCACGCCGGAGACACCCGCTCATGAACGACCCTTACAACCGATTGTTGGGCGCGATCGCGGTGATCGGCTTTGCTGCCTTGGCTGTCGATGCCCATGCCAGCGCACCTGCGGGGCGATACACGGTGAACGGCGGCACCGTCCTCGACAAACAGACCAAGCTCACCTGGCAACGAACACCGTCGACCACAAAGTATTCGTGGGCCGACGCCAAGACCGCCTGCGCAGCCGCCGGCGCAACCCTCGGCGGCAGCGGTTGGCGTGTTCCGACGATCAAGGAGTTGCACACACTCATCGACTATTCACAACCTGCGACCGCCGCTGCAATAGATCCCGCCGCCTTTCCTGAGACGCCAATGGATAACTTCTGGTCGTCCACTCCCTTGAGCGGCTCGACCTCGATGGCCTGGAATTTGAGCTTCGTTCTGGGAAACCCCAGCAGCGCAAGCATCACTAGCACCCTCTACGTGCGTTGCATACGCTGAGGAGTAGCTCGCGTGGCGTGACGGGGTCAAGACCAATCGAGTCGGTTCGTTAGACCAGTCGGCGACTCAGAACGTGGTCGAGCCGGTGATCAGGGCCAGGCCGTCGCTTCCGACCACCGGAGCAATGGTCATCGCGTTCGCCGCGGAGGGGGAAGCTCCTCGACCGAATATCAAGAATGCCGCCCCCGTCACAACCAGCACCCCCGCTGTCACGAAGGCTGCTGTGGCCCGATCTCCGGCCTTGAGCGCGTCGCGCCGAAGCTGGGCGCCGGCGGCATTGCAGTAGTCCCCCGGGCACCCCGCCCGCGAGTCCCGATTCTTCGAGATCGCCTGCGCGACGAACACACCTCCGACGCCCGCCGCGACCAGACCAACCGCACCGAGGCCGATGCCCCACTTCTGGCTCGTGCTGAGCGCGTGGTCTCCCGCCGCCGGGCCCGGTAGGCTGCCTGTTTCGACCGGCGCCTTCGAAGCGCCGACGGAGGGATCTCGCACCCCGTCGTCGCCGGGCGCCAACGACGACACCCGGACCGCATTGGGTCCCACGGGGGCCGCGCCGGTGCTGTCGCTGCTCGCGGCAGACCGGGGCGCTTCCTCGTGGAGCGTGAAGATCTCACGCGTGAGACCACCGACCGCGACCCCGAGCTTGCGATTCAGCTCGACGTAGCCGGGCGCGGATACGGAGACCAGAACCTCCCCCGCAGTCACGCGCGCCGGGATCGCGAGCGGCAAATTCCCCACCTCGCGTCCATCCACGCGCACGAGCGCGCCGGCCGGGGACCCGACCACCTCCAGAGAGCCGAGGTGCTTTTCCACGGCGGTCGCGGCGGCGCGGAGCGTCCTCGTGTTCCGGGCCACCCAGGGATCTCGTGCCGCTTGCAACGCTCCCGAGAGATCTCTCTCGGCATCGATCCACTGCCCGACGGCCTGTTCGGCCAGTCCAATCTGGGCCTGCAGCCGGGGACTGGGGCTGATCTCGTAGGCAGACCTGAAGACCTCCAGGGCTGCCTGGTCATTGTGAGCCCGCCTCAACTCGATGCCCTGGCGCACCAGGTCCTCGACCCGATCGTTCGCCCGAGCCAACCCTTGTGACACCACCGTCATCGTCGACAGCACCACCAACGCCATCGCGCGAGCTACCGGCCTCGGAACGATCCAGCAGGCCACCCGCCGGTTCCCCTGACATCGCACCGATCGTGTCATGTCCGCCGTCCCCCCGTTCGCATAACTACCCGCCTCGCTGCGTCGGTGTCAAACCAGTTGATGGCGCCATGATGGCTCAGGACCTGCACCCCGGTCCGTAAAACGGATTGGCAAACGACCTCAGGGCCTTCATATCTGACGGCAGCGGTGTGCGCAGACGCCAGCCGGCGCTCTCGTCGACTCTCTTCGCGCGAAGCGGGCGCTGATCGGCCGCTGATGATCTTTCTCGTCTGTTGCGTGATGTTCCATTTTGCGAACGCCGCGATGCTGCCGCTCCTCGGTCAAATGTTGGCGAAGGGCCAGTGACGAAGCTCGATGCTGTTCATGTCGGCGTGCGTGGTGGTGACCCAGATGGTCATCACGCTCATCGCGTCGTGGTCCGGTCGCCAGGCCGGGGCGGGGGCCGAAACCGCTGCTGCTGGCGCGGCCGACGCTCCTGCCTCAGGGATGGATCGTGCAGTCCTGGGCGGGTAGCGGAACGGCGGCGATGGGGATGTCCTTCGAGGGCGCGTGATCGAAGTCGAACAGGTCCTCCAGCGTGTTCGCGTGCTCGTCACGCTTCGTGAGGTGAGTCCCGGCGGGAAGGAAGCGCTTCTCGATGAGCGCCAGCATCGACGTGTGATCGCCCACGGTGTGGGAGACGTAGCGGGGCTTCGAGAATGGAGACACGGCAACGAACGGGACGCGGAACCCAAGCTGATCGAACGACGCGCACTGGTTTGGAAAGGGACCCGTCGGCGAGGAGGCGAGCTCGGGGCAGAGCGCGACGGCGTCCGCGACCGTGGTGTCGGTGGCGCTGAGCAGGTTCGAGGCGCACTCCGCGCCGGCGCCCGGCGCGAGGCTGATGGGCGGGTTCGAACGGTCGGCGCACTGGCCGGGGGCGATGCCGTCCGGGGTGCGGTCACCCCCCTGCGGCGCCCGGGGCGGCGCTACGTGGTCGTAAGACCCGCCGTGCTCGTCGTACGTAAGAAACACGATCGAGTCTTTCCAGTACGGGCCGTTCCGAATCGCGCTGATGACCTGCGAGACGAAGGCCTGCCCGCGCTGGATGTCGGTCGGCGGGTGCTCGTCATTTTCCTTGGTGGGATCGAGGACGCCGAAGTTCGGGTCGACGAACGCGACCGCGGGGAGGGGCGGTAACCCGGGCGCGCCGGCGGCCTGCGCGAGAAGCACGGTGACGGGCAGAAAGTGCGGGTCGACGCCGGTAGCGCCGAACGGGCGGAAGCTTCCGCCCTGCGGCACATCCGAAAAATAATCAGCCCAGGCGACCGTATTCGCGTCGAGCAGGTCGAAGATCGTCCCTGTGACCGGCTTGTAGCCACCCGAGCCGGGGGGCGGAAAGCTGTCGCTGGTCGTGAGATGCCCGAACGAGGTCGCCGCCAGGAGGTACGAGCGATTGGGAAACGTGGGGCCGAGCACCGAACAGAAGTAGCGATCGCTGATGGCGAATCTCTGGGCGAGGCCGTAGTAGAACGGGATCTCGTCCTGGTTGTAGAAGCTCATTGTTTGGTCTTCTTTGCGGGTCTCGACGCCGTTGTCGAGCTGCTCCGTGCGATCATTGACCGCCACGAAGCCGTCGTTGCGGGGATGCTGCAACGACCGGTTGGGATGGCTCAGGTTGGCCTCTTGGTGGGATCCGACCCAGCTGTGATCCAGGTCGGGCGCCACGCAGCGTCGCTGATCGTGAAAGGCAAGCACGAAGCGACCTTCCCCCGGCTTCGCGTCGACATCGCGGTTGGCATCCAGGCAAACGAGCTTGCCGGAGCGATCCGTGTCGCACGCCAACCCGTCCACGCAGCGGTGGTCATCCCTCGCGCAGCCGTGGTCGTCGGCGTCGTGGTCCCCGTCGCCGCGCGGATGATGGTAGGGACTTCCCGGAGCGTAAGCCAAGGCTCCGAAGTAGTTGTCGAACGAATGGTTCTCCTGCATGACAATGACGACGTGATTGACCTTGCCGAGGTCGCCGTCGGCTCGCGCGGACGAGACTGCGAGCAGCGAAACCATCAGGATCACACCCGGGAACACCGTGCGCGTGCTGTTGTGCATGCCTGAAGTAGACGCCATGCGGCCCAGAAGATCGGCGAACCCTGCGTAACAAGATGGTGTCTCGTGAACATCAATTCACCAACGCGGGCGGTGCGCCTTCATCCATTCGAGGCTCCTTGCGATTCAGTGGTCGGCGTGTCGAAGTCCATGTCCTCGACCAGCCAGTGAGCGTAAGTGAACGGCCCGGCATCGAGCTGCCAGCTCACCTTGGCCTCGAAGGGCACCCGCATCCCCGATACGGTCCGCCAGTCTCCGTAGGTTCCCCCCCACGGTCGCAGCTCGTGCTTGTCGTTGAACCTTTGCGCGCTGAACTGGACCGGCAAGCCGTCCGCCCCGAACTCGAAGGTCCCGGAGACCTCCTGGGCGCCGAAGCGCAGGGTCGCCCTCGCGTGGGTCGCGTCGATAGCGGACCAGGTGACGAACCGGGCGTCGAAGAGCGCGGTTGGATACCACACCATCTCCGCGAGGAGCCGCAGGGCCGAGCCCTGATCGATCTCCGGGCCGCGCGCGTCCGCGATCGGCACCGTCGCGTCGAGCAGCACGCGCATGCTTCCCCTTCCGTCCACCGCCATGTCGCGCGCGTCGACCCAGACGCCGGGGGCCATCCGTACCCGGGCGCTCCACACGAAGCCGGGAGGATCGGCGGAGAACGTCTGGGTCCCCCGTATCGGTAAGGGCTTGGAGGTGAGACTCATGCAGAAGGTGCCCGCGTGGCGCAAATTCAAGGTGGCGACCGGGGCGCGCGCACCGACGGCCACGGCGCGGTACCGCGCCACCGGCGAGGGCAAGGCGACCTCGGCCGACGGCGTCCCCGACGACGGCATCACCGCTCCGAGGGCGCGCACTTCTCGCGCCACCCGGTGCTCCCAGCGCAGCTGATTCACGTTGACGACGACCCCGAAGGCCCCAAAGGCAGTCAACGCACTCATGAGAACGATCCATGTCATGATGAATGGAACGGGGTGCATGTGACGTGCCGCGTACGGCGGACCCGCCGCCGGTTCGTCGGGAGCCTCAGCGCGCGACCCTGACGTCGACCTCGCGCTCGACGTATTTCCACTCCTCGGTCGCGCGCAGGCGAGCCAGCAGCTCGTCGAACCTTCCCTCGTCCTCGGCCCTGAAGTCGAACCAGGTGAGGAAGTCGAACGGTTCGCCGAGATCGCGGCAATGGTGCAGCCGGCGCGCGACGGCCGGCAGGTACTTCAGCCCGATCGCGATGTGCGCCGACCGCTCTTCGAAGATCGCCCGGCGCTCATCCTGCGCCATCGCCCACCACGCGGCGGACTTCTTGATGGGGATCAGCGCGGCCCGCGCGGCGTGCGGGCGGCCGATCGCTTCCTGGATGCTCACGAGGGTGGTCTTCTCGGCTCGCGTGACGTAGCGCTCGTTGCTCACGACGCCGCGCAGGGACCACGCCTCCGCCTCCCCGCGGGCAGGCGCGCCCGCGACCACGGCGAGCCGGGACGCCGCGGGCAGGTCATCGCCGCGCACCGTGCTGTTGCGCGTGATCGTCCAACCACCTGCGTTTCCGCCGATGAACGTGAACAGGTTCTTCATTCCGAGGTCCACCCCGACAGCGTAGCGCGTAGCCGGGCGGCTCGTGCATGATCCTCAGGGCTCGAGATCGAGGCGCACGGGGACGAGCTCGAGATCGGCCGACGGCACCCCGAGGGCGTCGAGGGGAAACGCGTGTGGCGCGAATCGTCCCACGATCCACAGCGCGCGCCCCGCCACCGCCAGCGGGCCGTCGACGACGAAGTCGCGATTCAGGGTCTCGCCCGGGGCGACCAGCGCCGCGGTTTTCCCGTCCGCCGGGAAGATTCGCGTTTCGCCGCCCGGCCCCTGCGCCCTCAGCTCGAGATAGCGGGGCCCTTCGGCGCGCACGCGAAAATGCAGCCGATCGCCGATACGCGAAGGCTGTCCGGGCGCGAGCGCCAGCACCTCGGACCCGCGGCGCACAGTAATCTGAAGCCCCGCCGCCTTCAGGCGAGACGCCGTGATCGGTCCGCGAAAGGGCAACTGCTCTGGCTTGATTTCGCGCGGGCGCGCGACCACGAACGCCATCACCGTGATCACCACGAAGGCCCCCGTCATCCAGAGGATGCGCGCCCACCGCGGATTCGACGCGTTCTTGGCGCGCTCGGCGCGCAGGTCCCGCGCCACCCGCTCCAGCGTCGCGGGCGTGACACCGTCCGCGAACTGGCGGGCGCGCACGTCGAACCCATCGACAATCGCGCGGCACGAAGGACAGGCGACCACGTGCCCCGCCAGCGCAGCGCGATCGCGCTGCAGGGCGAACAGCGAGGGGTGCCCTTCGACGCCGGGCGCGACTCCGGGGCCGCCGCCTGCGCGGGCGCCTTCCCCGGGGCCGCCGCGGGCGGCCCAGGCCTCGAGCTTGCGCCGGACGAGCGTCGGCTCCAGCGCCAGCACCTCCGCGACCTCCTCGACGGGCAGGCCGTCCAGCGCGGTCAGGACCACGATGTTCTGGGTGGCCTCGTCGACCTCGCGCAGCTCGCGCATCAGCGGCACCGCGGAGGCGGCCGGCGGCTCCGGCACCTCCCCGCCCGGCCGCGCGCCGTCCGCCAGCGCTCGCAGGCCGTGCGCCGTGGCCACCCGGTAGATCCAGGCCCAGCGCGCGCGCGTGTCGCCGGCTAACCGCCCGTGGACGACCAGCCGCACGAACAGCGCCTCGGCCGCCCGCAGCGCCTCCGCCTCGTCGCCCGCGACGCGACGCACGCGCCCGTGGATCGCCGCGCCGACGTCGCGAAACGCCTGGGACAGGGGTTGCGGAGCGCCAAGCATCGCGCACTCCCCTATCAGGCGCGCGGGTCGATGTTCAAGGGGAGGGCTCGCGCACGATGAAGGCCGCCATCTGCCCCGTCTGGCCGCGATCACGCCGGAACGAGAAGAAACGGTCACGATCGCAGCTGGTGCACAGCCCGGCGACTTCGATTTGGGTCTCGGGAACGCCGAACGCCAAGGCAGCCCGTTGATTCAAGCGCCACAGGTCGACGTGGGCGCGCGGCTCACGCGCCACGATCGCGCCCGCAGCCCGCGCGTCCGGGAACGCAGTCTCGACGGCGGCCACCACCTCCGGCCCCACCTCGAAGCAGCAGGGCCCGATGGAAGGACCGATCGCCATCCGCACGTCCGCGGGCCTCGTGCCCCACGTGGTCGCCAGGTCGGCCAGCGTCGCCGCGAGCACTCCCGCCACCGTCCCGCGCCAGCCCGCGTGAACGGCGGCGCAGGCCCCCGTCGCCACGTCAGCGATGACGATGGGAACGCAGTCTGCGACGTACACCCCGACGCACGTGCGCGGCGCCTCCGTGGCGAGCGCGTCAGCGTTCGTTCGCGCCGTCGCCTCGATGGCCGCCCCCGCCGCGACGCGCGCGACCTCGCGGCCGTGCACCTGCGTCGCGAAGTGCATCTCGTCGCAGCCCGCGGCCGCCCGCAAACGGCGCTGGTTCTCCGCGACGTTCCGGGGGTCGTCGCCCCATCGCTTCCCCAGATTCAGGCCGGAAAACTGCGCGACGCTGACTCCCCCCTGGCGGGTCGTGAACCCGTGGCGGAACGAAGCGGGGAGCACGTCCGACGTGAGCAAGGGCAGGTCGAACCCGTCGCCGCGAAACACCACCTCACGCATGTGGTTTGATTCCCCCGGCGCCAAGAGCCCGCAAGGACGCGAGCGCGCGCGCGTAGTCCGCGGGCGGCTCCGACGTGAGCTCCAACCGCGCGCCCGTCTTCGGATGACGAAATCCCAGGCTGCGCGCGTGCAACGCCTGCCGGCCGAGCGTCCGGGCGATGTCCCTCAGCGCGGGCTCGCGGGGCGTCCGCCCGTACACGGGATCGCCGAGCAGCGGAAGCCCGAGCGCGGCCATGTGCACGCGCACCTGGTGCGTGCGCCCGGTCTCGAGGCGCGCCTCGATCCGCGCCGCGTCCCCCAGCGTTTCGATGACACGCCAGTTCGTGATCGCCCGCTTCCCCGCCTTGACCTTGATCGAGAACTTCTTGCGGTCGCGCGGATCGCGGCCGTACAGGGTCTCGACGCGTCCGCTCGGCGCTGGCGGCTTTCCGACCACCAGCGCCTCGTAGACGCGGGCGATGTCGTGCGCCTTGAACGCCGCGCCGAGCGCCACCATGGTGACGTCGTCCTTGGCCACCACCAGCAACCCCGACGTGTCCTTGTCGATGCGGTGAACGATCCCCGGGCGCAGCTCGCCGCCAATTCCGCGCAGATCGCCGATTCGCGCCAGCAGCGCGTTGACCAGCGTCCCCTTCGCATGCCCGGGGGCCGGGTGCACCACCATGCCCGCGGGCTTGTCGATGACGACGAGCTGCGCGTCCTCGTACACGATCGAGAGCGGCAGCTCCTCGGCGACCAGATCCGTCACCATGACCGCGGGCGGGGTCCACACGACCAGCTCGCCCGCGCGCATCTTCCGCGAGGGCACGGCCGCTGCGCCCGCCACGGTGACGGCGCCCTCCGTGATGTGCCGGGTCAGCTGGGACCGCGACACGTCCGGAACGGTCGCCGCCAAGAACACATCGAGCCGCATCCCCGCGTGAGCCGCGGCCACCACCAGGCGCATTCCCGCGCTCGTGCCCGCGTCCGCCTTCGCCACCGTCACCAGATGCGCGACTTGATGTGCGCCTTCGGCTTCAGGATCACGTCGACCAGCGCCCTGTCGTAGATGTTCATCGCGAAGATCTCGGGCGCCACGCGGCTCTTGAACAGCGCCCGCCCCTCCTCGATCTCGTCCCGCATGACGTCGAACAGCGTGTCCTTGGTCAGGCCGTCGAGGATCTTCGCCTCGTGATAGAGGTTCAGGTCCGAAGCTATTGCCCGCGCCAGCAGCCGCGCACGCTCGGGCTTGTCGATGAGCGCCATGGTGGGCGGAGTTTACCCCAGATCCGCGAGGTCCCGCGCTTCGAGATTCAGAGCGCGATCGTGCCGCCGAGGCCGTCGAGCGAAGCGCCGTCGAGCGCACGCACGCCGACGCCGCTCCGACCCACCCTCACCACCTCGGCGCTGACCTTGAAAGAGGTGCCCTCGCGACGGGGGAGCTCGAGGTGAATGATCGTCCCGGGCTTCTTGAAGCTCATGCGGTCCTCGAGGAGCAAGCCGCCGCTCGAGACGTTGCAGATGCGCCGCAGGTAGCGCGCGCCCGCGACCAGCTCGACGGCATAAAAATCAGCCGGCTCCCGCTTCACGGCGCGGCGATCTTCGAACGCGGATCCCCAGATCTTCATGGTCGTCATGTCGGTTTTTATAATACCTTAAACCACCTCTCCCGTCAAAATCCTACACCATCGACCACCATCGACACACGGGACCACCCAGACGAACGCCTCGCGCGCACAACCTCGTAGCTGCGGACCGTCCGACGGGTTAGGTTTTTCGAATGCCCCCCAAGCACATCGTTCGAACGCTAACCGTCGCCGTCGCCCTTTTGGGCCTCGCCGCCGCGGGCAGCTCCCGCGCCCGCGCCGACGAGGTCACCTACGAGATTCGCAAGTCAGCGGGCAATGCGACGGCGGGCGTCGCCTCGAACGTGTCCGTCACCGTGGTCGGCAAGAACGGGTGGCACGTGAACGGCGAGGCGCCGATCACGGCGACGGTCAAGGCGGATCCGGGCGTCGACCTCCCAAAGGCCAAGCTGACCCGCGCCGATCTCGCGGAGTCGACGAAGCAGAGCGCCCGGTTCGACATTCCATTTTCGGCGTCCGCCCCCGGCAAGAAGACAATCACCGCGCAGACCCGCTTCGTGATGTGCCAGGAGGAGGCGTGCAAGCCGGCCTCGGAGACGGTGGCGTTCGAGGTCGACGTGCAAGCGGCAGCGGCGGCCCGACCGGTGGCGGCGAAGGCGAAGGGCGGCGGCAAGAAGACCACGGCGAAGCCGGCTACGAAGTCGGTCTCGACTGCTACGCCCTGAGGAGGGGCTTGCCCTGTCCGGGTTCTCAGCCGAATTCCCGCACGATCATGCTCCTCGCTGACCTCACTTTGGGGCCGATCCGTTCACGAGACCCATCTCGGACAGGAACCTGGAGGGGCTCCTCTTCCAGCCCCAGTACTCCCCCGCGTACGTCAGCGTCAACGATTCTTGGGCTCTCGTGATTCCCACGAAGCAGTTCCGTCGCTCTTCCTGTAACTCCCTGCTTTCTGGTCCCTTCTTCACCGCTTGGAAGGAAGGAAGTTGATCCTCGACGAGTCCCACAAGGTAGACGTGCTCGAACTCCATTCCCTTTGAGCTGTGAATAGTCAGACAGCGGGTCGCATTAGGGGGCGGGAGCGGAACTTTCGGAGATAGATCCATAGATGAGCTGAACCGAGTCCGGCGGGATCGCGACAGCCGCAACCACCGTGACGACCCCCGTGGGCTCCACGCCTTCGAGGCTTTGGCCTCCCGAAATTCCTTCCAGCTTCATGGAGAGCGCGGGGCGCCCGTCTGAGGCTCACCGCCGCCCTGTGCGCGCGTCAGCACCCGCCGCCCGGCTTGGACCGGCAGTCCTCTTGATGCGCCCGAGAAAAGGATCCTGATTCCGTTCACTTCGATGCTCTCCTACCCTCTCGGGCTGAACACCTTATCAGGTGGCCACGCTCGGATTCAACTCGAACCCGGGGCCATTCGGCCGAGGTTCGTGTCGTCTAGAAGAGTGCTCCGAGGAAGACGCCGGCCCCCACGCCAGCTTGAATGCCCGCGTTGACGCCGGCCATCAACAGGACCCCCGTCGCCGTCTCGATGAGTTTCCCAAGATCCCGCTCAAGACGAACGCAACACCAATTCCCAAGAGGAGGATCGGCACGAACCACAACGCGCCGACCGTTCCGACGCGAGCGGTGTGATCAGGATCGTCGGGATCGTAGAGCACCTGGACCGTTTGACCGACCCGATATCCGAAGACAAAACCACCTTGTGGATATGACACCCGCGTGCCAGACGCCGTTGTGAATTCGATCTGCGGGTGGGACCCGCCGGCATTGAGGCGCGCGACCACCCCGTCTGCTCTCGCCGCGCGACTCGTGAACCGCTGCGTGGCAAACCCTATCCCGGCCGCCACGCACAGCACCACGACCCCACCCAGAACGAACAGTGTCTTTGCCAACCGAGAGCCCTCAGCCGAACTCACGCATCGCCGCCCGCACCTTGCGCGTCGTCGCCGCGGTCAGCGGCCCCACCGCCGCCACCGTCAGGCGGTCGGCGCGGAACACGCGGCGGGCGACGCGCTGGATCTTCTCCGCCGTGACGGCGTTGAACAGGCGGACGCGCTCGGCGTGCGTGCGCGGTTTGTAGAAGAGCTCCGTGCCGCCGTACCAGCCCGACAGGCCGTCGATGTCGTCGTAGCCCGCCTCGATGTCGCCGCGGTGACGCCGCTTCGCCTTCGCCAGATCATCGTCGCTCACCTGCTCGTCGCGGAAACGCCCGACCAGCGTCAGCGCCTCGGCCACCAGCTCCGGGAGCTTGCGCGGCGCGCACGCGGCGTCGATCTCGACGAGCGCGATGTCGTGCAGGGGTTCGATGCCGCCCGCCACGTGATAGGCGAGCCCCTTCTGATCGCAGATCTGATAGTGGAGCCGCGTGGACATGCCGTCGTCCAGCACCCGCACCAGCGCGGAGAGCGCCACGTAGTCGGGATCGCTGTCCGGCAACCCGCGCCACACCAGCTGCACGTGCGTCTGGGCGGCGTCGTTCTCCACCGCCTTGAAGCGGGGACCGCGGCGGCGCTCGGCCGTCGCCGGCAGCGGGCGCGCCCGGTGCCCGCGCGGTAATCGCGCGAACGCGCGCTCGACCAGCGGGGTGACCTCGGCGCCGGCGATGGGACCGGCGAGGCACAGCACCATGTTCGCGGCGCCGTAGAACTCGCGGAAGTGGGCGCGCACCTCGTCGGTCTTGAACCGCCTCACGTTCGACAGTGGCCCCGTGATGGGAAACCCGAGCGGGTGATCGCCCCACACCGCGCCGCGCGAGACGTCGTCGACGTTCACGTTGCGACCGTCCTCGTCGAGGTCCTCGAGGATCTCTTCGAGGATGATGCGGCGTTCGAGCTCGATGTCCGAGAAGCGCGGCGTCGTGAACAGGTCACCGAGGATCTCGAGGCCGCGCGGCAGCTCCGACGGGTGAAGCGGGATCTGGTAGAGCGAATAGTCGCGGCCCGTCTCGGCGTACAGGGTCCCGCCGACGCTCTCGATCGCGTGATTGAGGGCGTAGGAGTTCGCGAACGCATCCGACCCGCGAAACAACATGTGCTCGACGAAGTGGGACAGCCCGTTCGAGCGCCTGGTCTCGTAGCGCGCCCCCACCCCGGCATAGAGCGCGATCGAGGCGGTGTGGAGATGGGGCGTTTCGATGGTGACCAGCCGCAGCCCGTTCGCGAGCCGCGACCGCGCCACCTTGTAGGGCTCCGGCCGGAGCGACGCGCTCGGGGGCGGCGGCTGGGGGAACGTCCTTGGAGCGGGCAGGGATGGCGAGCGGCGGCGTTTCATCATGGTCGTGGGCGAGGGCCTCGAGCGACGCAGTTTGGATCATCGGGCGACGTTCGCAAACTGGCGCCACGCGCCGGCGCAGGCGCGGCCCGCGCCGGCCCACACCGAAGCGGGCCGAGTCGCGGTAAGATTCGCCGGTGGCAGACCCTGTGACGCAGCCCGACCGGATGGCACCGGCAGCCACGAGCGTCGGATTCATCGGCAAGCGCCTCGGTCGCTTCTCGATCACGGGCGAGCTGGGACGGGGGGGAATGGCGACCGTCTACCGCGCGCGCGATCCCGAGCTCGGGCGGGACGTGGCGCTGAAGGTGATGCATGGCTTCTTCGCCGGACGGGCGGAGCTGGAGGCGCGCTTTCGCCGCGAGGCCGGCGCGATCGCGACCATCCGCCATCCTTCGATCCTGAACGTGTTCGACTTCGCCCCTCCCTCGGGGGAGGAGCCCGCGTACATCGTCTCCGAGCTGATCGAAGGCCCCAGCCTCAGCGCGCTGGCGGAGTCGAGAGGTGGCCGGCTGCGGCCCGAAATCGCCGCGCTGATCGTGGTTCGCGTGGCCGAGGCCCTGGGCGCCGCGCACGCCGCGGGCATTGTCCATCGCGACGTGAAGTCGGACAACGTGCTCATCGAACGCTCGGGCGCGGGCGGCCGCGCGCGCGTGGTGCTGACGGACTTTGGCGTGGCCCACATCAACGGCCTCGACACGATGACGGCCACCGGCGCGGTGCTGGGGTCCCCCGCGTACATGTCCCCGGAGCAGGCGCGCAGCGAGGAGGTGGGCGCCGCGAGCGACGTGTTCTCGCTCGGCGTGATGTTTTATCACCTGTGTACGGGCCACCTGCCGTTCTCGGGCAAGGATCCCCTCGCCGTCATCACCGCGATCCTGCGGGGGCAATACCGCCGCCCGAGCGAGATCGAACCCCGGGTGGGCCCCGACCTCGAGCGGATCATCACCCGCTGTCTGCAACCGATTCCGTCCGCGCGTTTCCCCGACGGCGCCGCCGTGGCCGCCGCCATCCGCGTCGTGCTCGGGGAGGCGCGGGCGACAGGCCGACTCGACGACGAAGAGGCCGCGCTCCGGGAGTTTCTGGACCATCCCGGCGAATTCGAAGCGGCCTGGGCGACCCCGATCGCGCGCGCCGCGACGGCGTCGGCGGAGCAGGCCCACGAGCGCGGTCAGATCCCGCGCGCGCTCGCCGAGGTGGGCCGCGCGCTCGCCTATGTGCCGGACTATCCAGAGGCCAAGGCGCTGCTCGGTCGCCTGGGCGCGCGAAGCCGCCTGCGGCTCGCCGGGCGGCGCGCGCTCGCCGTCGGGGGAGCGTTGCTGCTGGTCGGCGCGCTGGTGGGGGCCTGGCGGCACCAGGTGGGCGCGGGGCGTCGCGTGACGAGCGCGACGCCGGACCCCATGCTTCCCGTCGTCCCCGTCACGATCACGCAGCCGCGCTCACCGTCGGCCCTGCCGTCCTCGTCCCTGCCGCCAGCCGCGCAGCATGACGGGGAACCGATGGCCGCAAAAGGGGTGGCGACGCCGGCTGGGAGCTCGCGGAGGGCCAGAACGACAGTGACGGACGCCGAGCGGGAGCCGAACCGCCACCGACCCAAGTTGCCGGTTCTCGCGGGGGCTCCGGCGCGCGGCGAGGATGGGAGGACGATCGTGTCTGCGATCGCCGCCGCGCCGTCGCCGTCCCCCTCCGCCGAGGTTGTCGCCCCGCGCCCGCTGCCCGCGGCAGGCGAGCCAGCTGCCAGCATCCCAGCACCCGGCCCACGAGACACCGCCCTCGGCGCCGCGAAGCTCGGCGAGAAATCGCCGGTAGCCGGGACCGCTGCCCTGGCCAGCGTGGTGCTGCGGGCGTCCTACGGTTTCTGCGAGCCTTCTCTCGATGCGCAAGCGCCCTCGCTCCGCGCGAGCTACACGGGGCTTTCTCCGGGCCCTCACGCTATCTTCTGCACCATGCCGCAGGGCGGTCCAAAGCTTCGCGTCGCCACCTACGAGCTCCGTCCGGGCGCGAGGACCAGCCTGGTGATCGTCCCTGGACCGGACGGTCGCCCCATCATCGGCCGATCGGAGTGACCGACGCATGACTTCTTCGCGGGGACGATTCGTAAGAGGGACCGTCGCGCTCCTGGCGCTGGCGATGGTGACCGCCGGCGGCCACGCGTATGCGCTCGAGCCAACGACCCCGATGGCGGCACCGACGACACCGGCCGTGCCCGAGGCGGAGGCTGCGCCGGCAGCCGCCGCTGCGGCGCCGCCGTCGAGCTCGACCCCCGCCGCCCCCACCGACGCCGCGAGCTCGCTGGAGCGCGTGCGTGCCTCCTACGAGTACGGCGACATCGACGACGTCGTCGAGTGGTCGCGCCCCATCGCCGAGGGCCGCCTGGCCGCAACGGCCGCGCAGCGCGCCCTCGCCCTGCGATATCTCGGGATCGGCTTGTTCCTGACCGGGCGCGCCCCGGGGGCCGAGGCCGCGTTCTTCGAGCTGCTCCGAATGCGTCCGGACACGACGCTCGATCCCCGCACCACGCGCCCCGACGTCGTCACGTTCTTCGAACGGGTGCGGGTAGGCCATGCCAGGGAGATCAAGGACAGCGCGCGCGAGAACAATCACAAGACCTTCGCGTGGAACTTCCTGCCTCCGGCGGGGCAGCTTCAGAACGGCCACCTCGCCCGCGGCCTGCTGATCGGCGGTGTCGAGCTCGCGTCGCTGGCGACCGCCATCACGTCGTTCGCCTTGCTGACACACTGGGAGCAGGCGCACCATGTGTTTGCCGATCCGGCGCAGGCGCAGACGATGAAGGTGGTGAACTTCGTCTCCATCGGCGTCTTCGGGGTGGCCTACTTCCTCGGCGTGATCGACGGCATCGGCCACTATTCGGACCTCCCCGACGAAGCCGCGCCACCTGGGCGCGGCGGCCGGCTGGCGCTCACACCGAGCGGCGTCGCGCTGACGTTTTGAGGCCGACGGTCGTTGGCCACCGCTCGGCCGCCGCTCTTCGAGGATGGTGGTTCGCAGCTCATCGGATAAGCTAGCGCCCGGATGAATGCCCCCATTTTGAAATCACCACTCGCTTTGTTCTTGGGAGTCATGCAGCTCGGCCTTGCCTCGAGCGCGATCGGGTGCGGCGGAAGCGGCGGCGGCGGCGGGACCGGCAGCGGCGGAAACAACACCGGCTCGGGAGGAAAATCCGCGACCGGCGGCGCGACCGGCAGCGGGGGCGGCAGCGGCTCGGGCGGCAAGACCGGCACCGGGGGAACCACCGCCAGCGGCGGGACGACCGGAACGGGGGGTGCGACGGCGAGCGGCGGCGCCAGCGGCTCGGGGGGCAGCGGCACCACGAGCTCGGGCGGAGCCTCGGGCAGCGGCGGCACCACAGGCTCGGGCGGCGGGACCGGAACAGGCGGCGCGACGGGGACAGGAGGAGGCGGCGGCATGCTGGGGACGGGAGGCGGAGTGGGCGGCGGCGGCATGACCTCGGCCTGGAGGTGTCCGGCCGCGAGCACGCTGACGGGCAGCCCACTTCCGAGCGGCGCCGCCCCCACGCGGGTGGCCACTCCTCCGAAGGATGCCTTCAACATGAATACCTACAACAACTGCGAAGGGCCGGTCTGGATCGGAGACGCGCTCTATTTCTCGGAGACGACGAACGGCACCCCCATTCCGCCGTCGCGAATCTTCAAGCTCACGAGCGACGACGTCATGTCCCTGTTCATCCCTCCGGACGCGGGCGCGAACGGGATGGCCGTGGACGCGAACGGGAACCTCGTCACCGCCAACCACGGCGTCGGCGGGATCGTCCGCTTCAGCCTGCCGGACCTGACCAAGACCACCATCGTATCGATGTATGGCGGCAAGCGGTTCAACTCCCCGAACGATCTCACCATCAAGAGCGACGGAACGATCTACTTCACCGATCCGAGCTATCAGAACACCATGAATCCTCAGCAGGCGACGCACGTGTATCAAGTGCTCCCGGGCTCCAGCACCGCCACCATCATCACCGACTACACGAACAACCCGAACGGAATCACCCTGTCGCTGGACGAGCAGACGCTGTACGTCAGCGGCGGCAGCGGCGTGAAGTCGTATCCGATTTCGGGCGGCGCCGTCGGCATGACCGGGACGGACTTCGCGACGCCGGCGTCAGCCGACATCAAGAGCGTGAACACGGATGGCATGGTGGTCGATTGCGCGGGGAACCTGTACGTGGTGATCGTCAACAGCTTGAAGGTCGCGGTATGGAAGTCCGACGGCTCCGCGGAGCTCGGCACCATCACCGTGTCGGATCCGCTGCCGCCCGGCTCCGTGACGAACGTCGCGTTCGGCGGCGCCGACCACCGCACCCTCTACATCACCTCCCAAGGCAACCCCGGCAACGAAGGCGTCTTCAAGGTCCACCTCAACTTCCCCGGCATGCCTTACTGAGAAAAGGACCCTGAAAGGGTCCTTTAGATCCCCCGCGACGGGTGGGTCGAGCAAAGCTCGCCCCAACCAACGCGATCGAAAAGGACCCTGAAAGGGTCCTTTAGATCCCCCGCGACGGGTGGGTCGAGCAAA
>CAYUFS010000006.1:127113-175664 GCA_964443975.1 uncultured Myxococcales bacterium
GCTCGCCCCAACCAACGCGATCGAAAAGGACCCTGAAAGGGTACTCTTAAATCCCCCGTCCTCATCCGGCGACGGGAAGGCACCTCAAAGCACCGGGAGGCGCAGCTTAGCTGCGCCGGCACCGACGTCGAGCGGGGAGGGCCCGCGGGAGGGCCGAAGCCCCTTCCGCGCTTCTCAGTTACCCACGGTGGCCTTGCCACAGCCGAGGCTGAAGCTGTCCATGTTGTCGCCCTCGCGGACCAGCATCGAGGTCGCCATTTGACCGGCCGGACACTTGACGGCTGAGAAGGCCGCGCCGCCGGTCCCGCCGACCGCCGACATCGCCGTGCCGGTCCCCACGTTCACCGCGGAGCCGGATGTGGCCGCCGCGGCCGACAGCGGCGCGCAGGTGAACGTGAGCTGGTCGACGAGGAGGCCCGACCGACCGGCGAAGCTGACGACGACCTGATTCGCCGGGCACGTTCGCGTCCACGCCGATGTCCCCGCCGCCCCGCGCGTGGTCAAGGTCGAGCCCGCCGCGACCGTGACCGCCGTGCCCGTGATCTGCACTGCGCCGCACTTCGCGGTGATCTGGCGGTGCACACCCGCCGTCGTGCCCAGGGACAGGCTGCCGGTGAACCCCACCAGCGCCTGTCCGGCCGGGCAGCTGTCGGTCGTGGCGGTACCGCCGGCCGTATTTCCCACGATGCTGGTGGTGGTCGCCGTCGAGAAGCTCGCGGCGTGGGTCACCGGCGTGGCGGCCTTGAGCGCGATGCTCGCGGTCGCGCCCGCGCTGATGTTCCCGATCGCATCCTTCGCGCAGACGCGGGCGTTGATGGTCCCGGCGGTGAAGGTCTTGCTGAACGTGGTGGCGGTGCCCTCGTAGAGGGCGGTCCCCGTGCAGCTCGCCGCCGCGGTGGCGGTCCCCGCGACGAGCCGGTAACCCGCGAGCCCCGAGCCGGCGTCGGCGAACCCTGACCAGGAGAACGTCGCCTGCAGCCCGGACCCGGTGACCGCGAGGGCCCCGCCAGTGGGCGCGGTGCCGTCGAGCGCGATCGAGGCGCTCGCGGGGCTGGCGCTGACGTTGCCGCTCGCGTCCTTCCACCATGCGTGGACGGTCTTGGCGCCGTCCCCCGCAGACAAGGTGAAGCTTCGGGAGGCGACGGTCGCCACCCATGCGGTGCACGTGCTGGCCTCGCTGAGGCAGACCTGCGTGGCCTTGCCCGAGGTCACGGCCAGGGCCGCCGTGACCGCGGTGGTCTTGGTGTAGCTGGCCTTGGCGTTGAGCGTGATCGTGCCGGTCGGACCGGCCGTGGGCGACGGCGCGGGGTTGGACGCCGCGCCGTTCAGGGACGCCCACAGGTCGAGGCGCGGTTTGGTGATGCCGTTGCGGGGATCCTTGACCGGCACACCATAGGTCGTCAGACGCGACACGATCGCCGTCGGCGTGTCGGATGGGAACGCCGCCGCCAGCACGGCCAGCGCGCCCGCGACGTGGGGGGTCGCCTGCGAGGTGCCAGACATGGTGATTCCGGCGGCGGTGATCATGACTCCCGGCGCGAGCACGGTCAGGAACGACGACGAGCACGAGAAGCAGGCCACCTGGTCGGCCTTGGTCGTCGCGTCGCCGCAGGTCGACCATTGCAAGCTGCCGAGGTTCGCGGCGTGCACCGCGCCCACGGACACCGCGTCCGGTCCGCAAGCCGGGCTGGAGATGGCGTTCGTGTTGCCCGAGTTCCCCGACGCGACGGCGGACAGGATGCCCGCAGCGCGCGCGCTGGAGATGCTGACCGCCAGGGGATCCTGACCACAGGTCGTCGTCGACACGCCGCCGCCCAGGCTCATGTTGATCGAGACGATGTTGTACTTGACCTTATTCTGGATGCACCAGTCGATGGCCGACATGATGTCGGTCGTCCACGCGGACGATCCGTTGAAGACGTCCAGCGCGATGATCTTCGCGGCGGGCGCGACGGACAGCACGATGCCCGACACGTTGGTCCCGTGGCCGTTGTCGTCGACGTTGTTGTCGTTGGGGGCGAAGTCGCTGGCGTAGACGACGGGGCAGCCGGTGGCCCCGGCGGACGTGCAGTTGAACGGCGCGCGCTTGTAGTCGGTCCCCGTGTCCAGCACCGCCACCGTGGAACCGGCGCCGAGCTTGCCCGCCGCGGCGGCCGCGGGCTGGTTGATGAGCGAGAGATCCGCTGGCACCGTGTCCAGCATGTCGTGCACGTCATTCATGGCGATCCGCCCGACCGCCGGGTCCCCGGCCAGGGCCAGCAGCGCCGCCATGGAGTCGACCCGCACGTGCATGGCGGGAAGATTCTGCAAGCGGTTCAGGGCCACGATCGGGTGGCTGCGCATCCGATCCAGCAACTCGGACTTCGCCGCGCCGAGCCGCGCCGCCAGGGCGGCGATCTGGTTCGGGTCACCCGATATGGCGATGGTCTGATCGATCGTGGCCGAGGGGATGGCCTGGGCGTCGAGCAGGACGATCATCTCGCGGGGCTGATCCATGTTCGGCTGCGTCAACAGCCGCGGATCAATCTTCGCCGTGACGTCCACGACGGCGCTTCCGCCCTGGCCCCCCGCGGCGCCCGGAGCGGCGGACACAGGCCCTCCGCTCGTGTTGTCACCGCTCGGCGGTAACCCTTCGCAGCCCGCCAGGACCAGGCCGCCAGCCAACAGGGCCGCGCGTAATAGGTCGGAAACCCGAGTGACGGGAAACGCTTTTCTCGACGGTGATGCGCCCATGTGACTCCTTCGGAAACCCGGCTGACTCGGAGAGTCCCGTGGCTTTGCGTCCCCCGGTCGCCCGGGGTTTGCCGTTTCGAGAGCAGGTATCTTGTACGAATAATAATGTACCCAGACGTACTTATATTGTCAACGGTAAAGTCTCGGAGGCGCCACCCCTCGTGGCCCCACCCGCCGGCGGGTGGCCGCGGCCGAGCAACTTCCTCGGCGTGAAATCGAAGATCGTTCGAAACTCGGGGGCGGATTTTTGGTATGGAGGATTCCGCTGGCTCCGTCGTCGAGGACGGAAGTAATCGATTTTTAAGGGCCGAATCGGCAGGGAAATCACTAGCCGAAACAAAGTTCTCAATTCAGACTGACCGCGGAGGAGACTGCCCATGCGGAGCAAAAAATCAAGGGCCGAGCGTCGCGAGACGCCCGCGGTGGTGGTGAGCGGTACCCGTTCCGGTCTCGGCAATCCCGGTCGCACGCGCGCGCGCTGACGAAGGGGTGGGACAGGCAATGGGAGCGCGATGGCACCAGGGGCGCCGATTCATCTTCTTGGTGTTCGTCTGTCTGTCGGCCACGACGAGCACAGCGCTGGCGAAGGAAGCTGCTTCGCCCGACAGCGAATCGAAGATGGATCCGCCCGAAAAGAGCGAGGCGGATCTCATGTACGAGGCAATGAAGCAATCGGGACGCGGCTCGAACGACGACGCGGCCATCGATCGAGCGCTGGCGCGCGCGCAGAGGGACTCTGAAAAGACCCGGAAGGCGCTTCGTCAAGAGTTCGTCGATCGTTCTTGGAAGGATCCGTTCGTGGACGATGTGGTCGTTCCGGTGCGAGCGCGTCGAACGGCGCGCACCGACTCGGAGGAGCTGAGGGCCGCGCGTGCCGAGGCGGCGCGCGCAAAACGGGCGACGGCCATGGCGCAGGCCGAGGCGGCATTGGCGCGCGCCGACGCCGCGCGCGCCCGTGCAGATGCCGCCCGGGTCGAGGCGGTGGCGGCGCGAGCCGACGCCGTGGCAGCGCGGCAAGCGTGTGTCGCCTTGCCCGCTCGTGACTCCAAGCCTCGCTCGGGCGGCGGCGCCAGCCACAAATCCTTCGTGACGCGCACGTCGTCGAAACGCTATTCGTCCGCGGGGCGAAGAGGGGGAATCGCGGAGGAGAGCTCCCAGCGTGAGGTCTCACAGGCCGCGATGACCATCTCGACCCAGAACGACTCGCCCCCGGCCCCGCCCCCCGGTCAGCGACCTTCGGGCGGCATCATCATCGTCCCCATCTCCCCGTCCGAAGGGCAGTAACCGCGTTGGCGCGTGCGAGCTCGGCTCGCTCGCGCCGTCCCGCGGGGGATTTAAAGGACCCTCTCAGGGTCCTTTTTTCAATAACCGCGTTGGCGCGTGCGAGCTCGGCTCGCTCGCGCCGTCCCGCGGGGGATTTAAAGGACCCTCTCAGGGTCCTTTTTTCAATAACCGCGTTGGCGCGTGCGAGCTCGGCTCGCTGCGCGCCGATCAGCGGTGACGGCCACCGGACGAATGAGCTCCGCCGGCGGGGAAACTGGCACGGGGATACGACGGGGCCACGGGACGAAATACCGGGGCGGCTGGCGCCGTCGTGAAGCTCGGTGGCGCCGCCGTGAAACGCGGTGATGCAGCCGTGAAGCTCGGTGGCGCCGCCGTGAAACGCGGTGATGCAGCCGTCGCGGGCGCCGCGAAGGATCGCGTGAATGGCGGAGAGACGCCAGACGAGCGCGCGTTGCCCCACGGCACGAATGTCGGGCTCCAAGCGCCCGCAGCGCCGTCGGCGGGGCGCGAGAGTCGCGTGCCGTAGCGGGGCGCCGGCGCGAGTGCTCCCCCACCGAGGCGCCCGCCCGAGCCCGCGACACCGAGCCCAGACAGCGGCGAGATCGCGAGAGCGCCGAGCCTGGAACCTTGAAACTGAGCGCTGGCGCCCGACCGCACCCACGGACGTCCCGCAACCGCCATTCCGGCGCGCGGCTCAATCACCGCTCGCGGCACCGCCTGCGGCGCGACGCTCGCCAATCTTGCCGGCGCCCGCGCTCCCGCGCCGCTTGTGGACAGCGCGGGACCGGCGTTGGTGCGCACGGCGCCGCGACCGCTCGCCAACAACCGAGGATTCGACACGACCGACGTCAACCCGAACACGCCCGGAACGAATCGTGGCGCGAGATAGGCCCCGTGCGTGCGTCCGAGACGCGCGGCCACCGCAAATCGCCAGGGCGAATGCACGCCGATGGGCGAGCCCATCGAGATTCCGCGTGGTGGCAAGGGCGCCCAGCCCACGTAGCCGCCTCCGGCACGCCACGACACCCATGCCGGGCCCCACAGGGTTCCCGGCACCCAGCACCAGCCCGCGCCCTCGCGGCCGATCCACCGTCCGTAGTGGAAGGGCGCCCAGCCCCAGGCCCACCCCGACGACCAGGTCCAACCGTATTCGGTGTCCACCCAGTCGCCGTTCGTGGCGTAGGGCGTGAAATCTTGGCCGACCTCCGATGGGGAGGGCACCCAGATTCGTCCGTAGTCCGGATCGTCGATCCAGGTGCCATGGGGCGCCAGGGCGTCGGCAAATTGCGCGTAGGCTTCGGGAGCGTAGCCGTCGTCGTAGGAAGCGGCGATCGTGTCGTCGTAAGAAACGTCGTAGTCGAGCGCGTCGGCGTAAGCCTCGAGCGGAAGCCCCGACTCCGCGCCGAGATCGGGGGGGCTGGCTGGGTCCATCGCGCCGGTGGCTCCGCCCGGACCTTCACCCACGCCATTGCCAGAGATCGGAAGCGGCGGTCGCATCGGCTCGAACGGCTCAGCCTGCGCTCGAGCCCCGAACAGGAGCCCGAGGGCGACGGCGAGGGCGGCGAGGGAGACGTTCATGAGAGATCCGCAACGAGGATGAGGATTCGTTGATCCTACCGCAATTGGTTCACGGCGCTCCCGTCCGCATCAATGGCCATCATGATCGGACGCGCCTGCCAGCACCTTTCCGCGAAAGGAGCGGTAAAGGAACCGAAAGGTCCCCGCCACCAGCACGAAGCCCACGATCCACCACGTCAAGGCCGCGCGCATCGCGTAAGACCCCGTTGCCGCGGCCTGCACGGTCAAGGAGCGCGCGCTGTCGTTGGATGACGGCAGCAACACCGGAAACAGGGCGAACGCAGCCCCGGCCAGCATGGCGCCGAGATATGCGCAAGAAGCAGCGAACGCGCGGCGTTCGTGACGCGAGCGCACCGCGCGGTCCATGGTGACCAGGCTGGCCGCGACAGCGAGAGGGATGACCAGGCCCATCGGATGCGCACGAAAGTTGTCGAGAATGCCGGGGCGGACGCGCACGGTGCCGGCGAGGCTCGCCACCGTGAGCACGGCCAGCGTCCGCACGCCGACGGCGGCGAACGCACGCGCCCGCGCGTTCATCTCGCCGCCCGTGCGGAGCACCAGGTAGTGTGCGCCGTGCGTGGCGAGCGCGAGCAGGGCCACCAGACCGCAGAGGATCGTGTACCAATCGAGCACGCCGGGGTCGGGCCCGGGCAAAAAATTGGTCCACAGCGGCAAGAAGAAATACCCGTCGGCGTCGAGCGGCACGCCGCGCACGACGTTCCCCAGCGCGGCGCCCAGCACGATCGCCAGCAGCACGCTCGACACCATGAACACGGTGTCGCAGATCTGCTGGCCCAAGGGATCGGGGATGTGACCGCGCAGCTCGAGACCGAGGCCACGCCCAATCAACAGCCAGAGCACCATCATGAGCGGCAGATAGAAGCCGCTGAACGCCGCCGCGTAGAGCGCAGGAAACGCGAAGTAGAGCGTACCTCCGGCGGCCAGCAGCCACACCTCGTTCGCGTCCCACACCGGCCCGATCGATTGGCGCATGATCGCGCGGTCTTCCTCGGTTCGCCCCAGGACCTTGTAGAGCGCGCCGACGCCGAGATCGAAGCCGTCGAGCACCACGTATGCCGTGAGCATGAAGGCCACCAACAAGAACCACAGATTCTGCATCGCCATCGCCTCGAAGGAATCAGGGACCGCCCGGCCGCGCTGGAGACGGACCGGGGCCGCGCGCGATCACCTGCGCCGTCAGCAACACGAAGATGATAAGCAACAACGAATACAGGCCCATGAACCCCAGCAGCGAGAACAGGGCGTTGCCGGCGGAGACCCGGTGCGACGTGCCCTCCGAGGTCCGCATGAGCCCGTACACCAACCATGGCTGGCGGCCAATCTCGGCGGTCATCCACCCGGCCGTGTTCGCGATGTACGGCATCGGCGCCGCGAGCAAGAGGGCCCACAGGACGGGCCGGCTGGTCAACAGGCGCCGCCGCAAGAGAAACAGGAACGCGATGCCGCCGATGGCGAGGAGGATCGTCCCGAGGCCCACCATCACATGGTAGCTGTAGTAAAGGAGCGCGATGTTGTCGGGCCACACGGCCGCAGGGAAGGCGTCCAACCCCTTGACCTGAACGTCCCATCGCTTGTACGTCAGGAAGCTGAGCATCCGCGGGATCTCGATGGCGTTGTCGATGCGCCCCTCGGCGACGTTGGGCTGCCCCACGAGCAACATGGGCGCGCCCGCGGGCGGCGTCCTGAACAACCCTTCCATCGCCGCGAGCGTGGGAGGCTGCTGGTGGGCGATCTGCTGGCCTTGCCCGTCACCCGAGGGAAAGAGCTGCCACCCCGCCGCAAGCACGGCCGCCACCACCCCCACCTTCACGAGGACGTTGGCGACGCCATCGTGCCGGCCACGCAACTTGTAGTAGGCGCCGAGCGCCGCCGTCGCGAACGCGCCCGTGACCGTCGCGCCGCCCATCGTGTGCACGTACTGCCACAACGCCCACGGGTTCAGGAGCAACGCCCAGAAGTCGTCGAGGCGGACGCTGCCATCGGCCATGCGCGCGTAACCGACCGGGTGCTGCATCCAGGCATCGGTCGCGACGATGAAGTATCCGGAAAGCCACGACCCCACGAAGACGGCCACCGCGGCGAACATGTGCGCCGACGCCGACAGCCGCTTCTCGCCGAACAGGAAGAGGCCCAGAAACGACGACTCGAGGAAGAAGGCGAACATTCCTTCCATGGCCAGCGTCTGGCCGATGACGCCGCCCGCGAACCGCGAGAAGCGCGCCCAGTTCGTCCCGAACTGGAATTCCATGGGGATACCGGTGACCACGCCGAACACGAAGCTGACAGCGAAGACCTTGCCGAGCAGGCGCGCGGCCTCGTTGTACGTCTCGTCCCGGCGGGCCCGCGCGAGGAGCTTGCAAGCGACGATCAGCGGCGCCAGCCCCATCGTCAGCTGTGGAAACAAGTAGTGGAACGTGACCGTGAAAGCGAAGTGGAGCCTATGTACCGCCAGCGCGCTGTCCACGGTATTGACCTCGAGCGTACATACCAGGCATCCGCGCCAGGGCAAATGCGCGAGACAGGCGGCGCGACTGATGCGAACCGACGCCGCCCGGAGCCGCCTCCGTCGAGGACGGCGCGGTCGGATCACCGGGCGGGTTGGGACGACGGCGGCGGTCTCAGAACAGCGGCGGGTTCGCCAGCTGCGCGAGCTGCAGCGCCTGCTGCGGGAACCAGGCGCCCGCCGCGGGGTCCATGATGCCCGCCCACTCGGGATCGGTCGTGGCTCCCGCGACGCCCCGGTTGCACGAGCCATCGGATTCTCCTGGCGTCTTGATCCAGAGGTAGGCGTCGGCGAGCGCGGTGCCCGTGCTGATGGTGGGCCGGAGACCGAGTCCTCGTCCGGGAGGGTTGCACCAGTCCTGCGCGTCCGGATACGTCGCCGCCGGGGTCCACGGTCCCTGACCGTTCCGGCTGGTGTCGATGACGAAGGGCAACGTCGCGACCGACGTGCCCATGAGTCCCTGGAGCTGGGCCGTGACGGTGGCCGCGTACTCCGAGGTGTAGTCCAGGGCATAGCCCGTGGCGGGGTTGTACTGGCTCGCGCACCAGCCGAAGTTGCCGAGCCGCCACCCGCCCTCCTCGGGATCGGTGGCGAACGCCGTGCACATCGAGACCCAGGTCCCGAACTGAATCGCCTCGGCGGTGAGGCGATAGTTCGAGGCGTCGAGGAAGAACCCCTTGCCGAGCGCCGCGCCCGTGGCCGGATCGTGGCTGGCCCGGTTGATTCGATACGCGGCCTCGCCGACGCCGAGCCATGCGCCGTGCGTCCCGTCGAAATACACCGCCGCGTGCGGGGCCTTGGTGGCCAGCGCACCGCCCGCATATTGCAGCTGCGCGTATCGCTCGCTGGGATTCGCCCCGGGGGCGGGCACCAGCGTCCCGTCGGCCGCCGTGACGGTGGGCTGGCATGACTCCGTGGCGCCGTAGATGGTCGTGTTGTAGGGGATGAGGCCGAGGCCGTCCGGCTCTAGGATGACGATGGCCTTCCCGTCGCCGATTCCCTTCGCAAACCCGTCGATCCACGCCTCGTACGCGGCGGTGTCCACCGCGCCCCCCGCCGAGTACTGGGCGCAGTCGCGGTACGGAATGTTGTAGGCGACCAGCGTGGGAACGGCATGCTCGCACGCCGCCGCCTCCATCGTCTTGTGCACGGCCCTCTCGACGTCCGTCGGCGTGCCGCCGGTGAACCACACCGCGCGCGGCGTCGCTTCCATCGCGCTCACGAGGAGAGCGTCCTTCACGTGGCGGCCCCTGATGAGCGACGCCACCTGCTTCACCGCACCCGGCTCCGGCGACGGGATGAACAGCCGGCCCGAGGCCGCCAGTGCCGCGCTCGTGCGACCGAGCCCGGACGAGTCGTCGACGCCCCCCCCTCCGCTGCCCGACGACTCGTCACCGCCGCAACCACCCATCACCGCGACCACCGCCAGCCCCAAGCCCGCCAACACCACCAATAGCGCCCTGTCAGTCATTTGGCCTCTCCTCCCCTCTTGAACCGCCCGCCCCGAACAGCGGCGAAACCCGATGTTCCTCCGCATCCTGTCGGGACATGGGTAAGGAGTCTCCGGCCCCTCGTGCGTCGCAAACTATTTTTCGTCAGCCCTAGGACGTTTTCGACCAGGCCCGCATCATCAGGGCACGACCCGCGTGAACTGAGGCAGCGTCGCCACGATTGAGCGCGCGTCCCCTGGCGCGTCGGCCGGCAGCGGCGCGCCAGAGCGCGCGAGGCGTGCCAGCCAGCGCGCATCGAGGGGCGCCCCGAGCGCGCGCACATCGACGGCGGCGGCGGTCGTCGCGAGCTTCTCGCCGATGGCGGCGCCCGCCCCGACCGTCCAGCCGGCGAGCAACAGCGCCACCCGCACCGAGGTGGCCGCGCTGTACGTGAACAACGTGCAACGCGTGCCAGCCACGCGGCGCGCCGCCGCGAACGCCGCGACCGTCCACGACTCTGGATTCGCGCGCGGCGAAAACGGATCCCAGTAGATCACGTCCGCCTTCGCTGACTCCGCTTGGAGCGAGTCGATGATGTCGCCGCGCGCGAGGCGCCACGAGGTGCGCGCGGTCTCGTGGTGGCCCGTCGCGAGCAACCCGCGCGCCGCCGTCAAGCGCTCGCCTTCCATGCCGAATTCGGACGCGAGGGCGGGCGCGGGCCCGAGCGCCAGCTCGACCGCCAGCTCGAGCGCGCCCAGATCGCGCTCGAAGCTGATGATCAGCAAGCGCGCCGCCCCGGGGGCGGCGCGCTCCGACGTGGCCCACGCCGCGAGGGCGTTCGAGCCCGCGCCGAGGCCGATGTCGAACAGCACGAGGGTCCCGTCGTTCTCCGGTGCGTGCTCACGCGCCTCGAGGCGCGCGGCCAGGCGAGACTGCCGGACATAGAGCTCCTCGGCCTCGACCAGCGGTCCGACGCCCGGGTGCATGACCTCGCCCTCGGCCAGGCTGCGGATGGCCATCGCCCCGCCGCGCGTGCGGACGACCTCGTGTCCCCGGGTCATGTGACGCTCGCCGCACGCGCCGCGTGCTCGTGACGGTCCATCTCGTCGAGGCGCTGGCGCGCGAACGCCGCGAACTCGCCCGCCTCGATGGCGGCGCGCGCCTGGCGCATGAGGTCGAGGTAGTAGTGCAGGTTGTGAACCGAGAGCAGCCGCGGCCCGAGCGGCTCGCCACACTTCATCAAGTGGTGCAAGTACGCGCGGCTGAACCCGCGGCACGTCGAGCAGGCGCACGCCGCGTCGAGCGGCTCGTCCGTGTGGTGGTTCACGCCGCGGGTGACGCGCACACGCCCCGTGGACGTGAACGCGGTCCCTTGCCACGCCATGCGCGTCGGTATCACGCAGTCGAACATGTCGACGCCGCAGCCGATGGCGTAGAGAAGATCGGGCGGCGTCCCCACGCCCATCAGGTAGCGCGGGCGGTCGGCTGGCAACAACTCGGCCGCGAAGGCCGTCATGTCCTCGCGCTGCGGGCGCGTATCGCCGACGGCCAGACCGCCGATGGCGAACCCATCGAACGGGCGATCGGCGAGGAAGGCGGCGGATTCCCGGCGCAGGTCCCGCACCAATCCGCCCTGGACGATGGCGAACAGTGCCTGCTCCGGGTTCGCGCGCGCCGCCAGGCTCCGCACGGCCCAGCGGTGGGTGCGCTGCATGGCCGCGCGCACGGCGGCCTCGTCGACGGTGGCGTCGATGCATTCGTCCAGCACCATCATGATGTCGGAGCCGATCGCGGCCTGCATCTCGATGGACCCCTCCGGGGACAGCATGTGAATGCGCCCATCCACATAGCTCGAGAAGCGCGCGCCCTCCTCCGTGACGGTGCGCTCGGCCGGCAGCGAGAAGATCTGATATCCGCCCGAATCCGTGAG
Source organism: uncultured Myxococcales bacterium (assembly GCA_964443975.1). Taxonomy (GTDB): domain Bacteria; phylum Myxococcota_A; class Polyangia; order Fen-1088; family Fen-1088; genus DASYCK01. Next base: position 138,593 of record CAYUFS010000006.1, read on the forward strand.
CACCGGGCCCGGCCAGCGCATGAAGGCGTGGATGCCGCCCACCCGACGGAACAGCTCAGGCCCGGGGCGGAGCAGCAGGTGGTAAGTGTTGGCGAGCAGAATCGAGGCGCCGAGCTCGGTCAGCTCGTGGGGCGCCAGCCCGGTCACCGTCGCGCGGGTGCCGACCGGCATGAACGCGGGCGTCTCCACGGCCCCGCGCGCGGTCAGCAGCGTCGCACGGCGGGCGCGCGAGCCCGGATCGCGCGCGGTCACGGAGAAGGCGAACGGCATGCGCCACCGTAACAACGGCCCCGGGGACTTGCACGCCTTTCGGCCGGCATTGGCGGCAGGACCAGGACCGGGCAAGAGACCGGGCAGGACCGGGACTGATAGGATTGAATGCGATTGGAAGAGCCGGTCGACATACGGGCCCGCGCGCACGTGCGGGACATCCTGGCGCTCGCCATCGAGCACACCCCCGAGCACGCGGCCGTGGTGGTGTCGGACGGACGTTGCGGCCTGGCGCGGCTGCTCGCGCGCGCGTACCGCGCCGCGCTGCCCGCCGCGACCCACATCGACTTCGACGCCGTGTCGCCCGCCGACGTCCTCGCCGCCTTCGAACCGCTACGACCGGGCGACCTGGTTGTCCTCATCCAGTCAAAGAGCTTTCGCCTCGAGGCCTTTCGTATCCGGATCGAGCTGTTCAAGCGCGGGCTGAAGGTCATCGAGCACCCTCACCTCTTCCGCATGGAGGAGGCGGAGTACGGGACGTACGTCGAGTCGCTGGCCTACGATCCGGCCTACTACCGCGTCCTCGGGCCAGCGCTGAAGGCCCGTCTCGACCGGGCCACGCGGGCGGTCATCGACAGCGGCGGCGAGGAGCTGATCTACGAATCGGCGTTCGAGGAGACGAAGCTGAACATCGGCGACTACGCCACATTGAAGAACGTGGGCGGCCAGTTTCCCATTGGCGAGGTGTTCACCGAACCGCGCGATCTCGAGCGGGTCAACGGGCGCGTGCGCATCTTCATCTTCGGCGACAACGACTTTCGCGCCAACGCGCCCGAGCGGCCCATCACCCTGATCGTCGAGCGCGGGCGGGTCGTGGGCGCGGTCGACTCCACGCCTCACTTCGACGAGGTCATCGCGAAGATCAAGGAGGACGAGGAGGTGTGGATCCGCGAGCTCGGCTTCGGCATGAACCGCGCGTTCACGCGCGACCGCCGCGTCAGCGACGTGGGGACCTACGAGCGCATGTGCGGCGTCCACCTGTCCCTCGGCGCCAAGCACGGCGTCTACAACAAGCCCCTCGTGAAGCGCAAGGAGGCGAAGTACCACGTGGACGTCTTCGCCGTGACGGAGAAGGTGCTCCTCGACGGCGAGGTCGTGTTCGCGAACGGCGCCTGGCAGGTGTGACGGCGGTGGTCGCGGGGGCGTGAGAGCGTGAGTGAAGGTAAGGAGGCCTCGGACTTCGGGAGGCCGGAGGCCCGAGGTCCCGAGGCCCGAGGCCTCCCTAACGGCTTACGTCCCTGCCGGCGCCGCGCCGCCGGGGATCGCGCACGAGGCGCTCGCCAGCGACGAGCGGACGACCAGCGTCTTCCACGCCAGCAGCGCGCCGTCGGTCATCTTCTGAGTTTGAAACGTGTAGCCGCCGACGGCGCTGGCGGCGACCACCGAGTCGTTCTGGTTGGTGGTGTTGCGCGCGCCGCGCGAAGAGTACAGCGCCTGGGAGGTCAGGATGTCGTCGTTCAACGCGTCGTCGAAGAACAGCTGGGTGGTGAGATAGCTCTGGTCGCCGATGCGCGCGGTCAGGTGGATGTGCACGGTGCGTCCGGAGTACCAGCCGGGATAGCAGGTGTCGAAGAACACCACGCCGGTCGCGTCGGTCGTTTGCCTCCCCCGGAAGTAGAGGTGCGACGTGAAATCACTGTCGCCGCCGGTACAGAAGGCGACGTTCTCGTTCGTCGCGTCGTTGCCCGAGTACTTCCCCACGGCGGAGACGTGCCATACGTCGACCGATGCCCCGACCACAGGCGCGCAGGCTTCGTCGAGGAGTTGCAGGTAGACCCGGGTGGGCAGTCCCGCATAGCCGTAGCTGATGTCCTGGATCTCCTCCGCGGTGGCGGCGTAGCAGGGCCCTTGCGTCGCCTCGCACGTCAGCGCGCACGCGCTCGGGACCGCTCCTGCGAACGGATTCGGGTAGGTCGCCTTGTCGGTCATCGCCGCTGTCCCGCCGGTCGCCCATCCGCCGCCGACGTCCAGGCTGCCGTCGGTGTTGTCATTCGCGGAGCCGCTCGACGAGCAACCGAAGATCGGCGTCAGCGGCGCAGCCAACAACACCGAGCCGACGCCCTTCAGCAGGGCGCGGCGCCCGAGGGGCGAATGGGGGCCGACGATGGTGAAACACTGCAATTCGACCGTCGTCGGCGTCCTCGGGTTCATGGCTTGGTCCTCCGGTGAAGGTCGTAGCGTTCGCGAAGCGGCGCACTTTCAATCCTCGTGCCGGCATTGCTTTGGCCAGATCGGCGGTTCGAGCCTGTGGTTGGTTTACCTCGGTCGTGCAGATTCCGCAGTATTTCGTGCGGATCTCGCCGACCGGGCACCAAGCTCCACGCCGAGCGCACGCTCTCCGGGGGTGATTTCGCGGTGGCGGGTCGTTTGCAATTAAGCTGATGTCGATGGCCACCACCACGCGCTCGAAGCTCCGTCGCTCCGCCAGCAGCGCCGGACCTGTCTTGATCGCGCTCCTGCTCGGGGTCGTCCTCGTCACGTCCTCCGCCCTCTCGTATCGAGACGCCAGCAACGCGACCGCCTTCGTGGCCGAGCGTCAGGGCATCGGGTTTCTCCACCGGGTCGAACGGCTGTTGGGACGGCGGCCCCCGCAGGTCGACGAGCTGCGCGCGGCCCTCGAGGGCAACCGCGCGCTGGGACTCACCTATATCGCGGTCCTCGACCGCGGAAACATCATCGTGGAGGCCGGCGAGCCCCTCTTGACGGGGGCCCACCCCACCATGGGCGCGCCCAGCTTCGGCCATGGGCGCGTGCGAATGCTGGGCCCGGGTCGGCCCTCTGGGCCACCCTTCCCCGGTCGGGCTCCCCCCGCCTTTCCCCTACGCGCTCCCGACGCCGTCCCCGCAGGCACCCCGGCGTCAGGCCTCGAGCCCCTCGAGCGCCCGCGGCCGCCGGGTGGGACGGCAGGGGCAGGGCCGACGGCACCGCGCGAGCTGATCATCGAGTTCGAACCGATCAGCTCGGAGAGCGCGCAACATCGCGCCCTCGCCGTGCTGATCCTGTCGTCGAGCGCGGCGGGCCTGCTGACGCTGGCGGCGCTGATCCTGTGGATGCGCGCCCGGCGCGCCGAGCGCGCGGAGCTTCGCCTGTCCACCCAGCGACACCTCGCCCAGCTCGGTGAAATGTCCGCCGTGCTCGCGCACGAGATCCGCAATCCCCTGGCGGCGCTGAAGGGGCACGCGCAGCTCATCGCCGAGAAGGTCGAGGACCCGGCGCTCGCCGCCCGTGTCGAGCGCGTGATCAGCGAGGCCATTCGCCTCGAGCACCTCACCACGGATCTGCTCGACTTCGCCCGCTCCGGCACCATCAACGTCGCCGCCACCAGCCCGGGCGACCTGCTGGAGCGCGCCGCGCTGGCCACCGCGCCCCAGCGCATCGTCCGTCACACGGAGGCGTCCCCCGCCGCGTGGTCCCTCGACGCCACGCGCGTGGAACAGGTGCTCATCAACTTGCTCGACAACGCCCTGTCCGTGACGCCAGACCACCTGAAGGTCGAGGCGAACGCCCTCCGCGAGGGCGATGCCCTGGTCTACACCGTGCGGGACCACGGCCCCGGTGTTCCACAGTCGGAGCGCTACCGCATCTTCGAGCCCTTTCACACCACGAAGCTCCGGGGCACCGGCCTCGGTCTGCCCGTCGCGAAGCGGATCGTCGAGCTGCACCACGGACGGATCGACGTGGTGGACGCCGTGGGCGGCGGCGCGCAGTTTCGGGTGTACCTGCCCCGGGCGGGCGGCGCGGCGGCATGATCCCCGGCGCCGCCACGACCCTCAAGTCCAGGCTACTCGTCGTCGACGACGAAGAGGGCGTGCGGACGTTCGTGGCGGACGCGCTGACCGAGGCGGGCCATGCGGTCGAGCAGGCGGGCGACGGCGAGGCCGCCCTGGCGGCGCTGGCCAGGTCCGCGTTTCATGTGGTGCTCACGGATCTCCGCATGCCGCTCGTCGACGGCATGGCGTTGTTGCAGGCCATCCGGCGCGATCATCCCGACACCGAGGTCATCGTGCTGACCGCGCACGGCTCGATCGACAGCGCGGTCGAGGCCATGAAGCACGGCGCCTTCGACTACCTGCAAAAGCCGATCAGCAGCCCCGCCGCCCTGCGGCTCACCGTCGCGCGCGCGCTGGAGCGGCATCGGCTCCGGGCCCGCGAGGAGATCAGCGACGCCTCCGCCGACCCTCCCCTCGGCTATGGCGCACCGGCGATGCTGGCCGTCGAGCAGTCGCTGCGCAAGGTCGCGGCCACGAACGCGACCGTGCTGCTGCTTGGCGAGAGCGGCGCCGGCAAGGAGGTCGCGGCGCGCGCGATTCACCGGTGGAGCAGCCGCGCGGCCGGGCCGTTCGTCGCCGTGAACTGCGCGGCGCTGTCGCCTGAGCTGCTCGAGAGCGAGCTGTTCGGGCACGAGAAGGGCTCCTTCACGGGGGCGCACGCCCGCCAGCGCGGCCGCATCGAGCTGGCCGAAGGCGGCACGTTCTTCCTGGACGAGGTGGCGGAGCTGGCGCCGGGCCTTCAGGCCAAGCTGCTGCGCATCCTGCAGGAGAAGCGCTTCGAACGCGTCGGCGGCCGGCAGACCGTGGAGGCGGACGTCCGCTGGATCGCGGCCACCAACCGCAACCTCGTCGAGATGCAGCGCCAGGGAACCTTCCGCGACGATCTCTATCACCGGCTGGCGGTCTTCCCGGTGCGGCTCCCCGCCCTGCGCGAGCGCCGCGAGGACATACGTCCGCTCGCCGATGCCCTGCTGGCGCGCATCGCCGGTGATCTCGGCAAGCCACGGCTTCGTCTCTCCGCCGACGCGCACGACGCGCTGGCGGCGGCATCCTGGCCGGGCAACGTGCGCGAGCTGGCGAACGTCCTCGAACGAAGCGCCATCCTCGCCGATGGGTTCGCGATCACGGCGGACGATCTCGCGATGCTGCAGGACGAGGCGGAGGAGCCATCCGAGCTGTCGCCCCAGACGGTCTCGGAGCTGGAGCGCGGGGCCATCGAACGCGCGCTGGCGGCAACCGGCGGCAACCGCCGGCGCGCGGCCGCCCAGCTGGGGATCGGCCTGCGCACCCTGTACGACAAGTTGAAGCGCTACGGCCTCGGCTGAGTTGCACGACAGAGCAGGGCGTCGTCGCGTCCCTCGTGGTGACGTCCCTGGCCGCACGTGCCAGTGATGGTGCGATCGGGCAACGTGGCCTGACAGACGTCGCCGGCCTGCTTGCCGACGCAGGCGGCCTTCAGCTCGGGCGGGGGACCCGGCGGATGGTCGGGCCGGCAAAACAGACGCTCGTCGGGCGCCGTCGCACACGTTCCAGACATCGTGTGCTCGTGGAACGTGACCTCGCAGACGTCGCCCGACTTCTTCTGCTGGCAAGCTTCGAAGGCCGCGGGCGGTGGCTGGCGTGGCGGGCGGTCGTGGTTGTGGTCCTGGCCTTGGTCCTGTGCGCTGGCGAGGCGAACCCCCGCCGGAAGGGCAAGGGCTAACGCGAAGGGGAGCACGTTGACACCGATCACGAATACGAGACGAAGCCGTGTCATGAATACCTTTCTTGTCTCGACCGTCGAGACGAGGGCTGCGCATTGCACGGACGATGCCGCTCGAACATCCGCAGATCGAGGCGACGACAGGGGCGCGCGACACTGCGAAACCCGCACGCGGTCTGCAGGTTTCGCATTCCTCGCTCGTGCCCTCGCGCACGCGCGCCAAGCCGACGCTCACCACCGCAGCGTGATCGAACGGCGGCTGTCGGCCAAAACGGCAACCCGACCCGATCCTGCGTCGAATCTCCGTGCGCGCCGTCGCCAGTTTGGCGCGGGCCGCGCGCGCCGCGTTCATGGCACCCGCGATGCAATCGTGACGCGATGACCTGAAGGAGGTCTCGCCATGAGCCAAACGTCTACGTCCCCATTTGCATTCTCGTCGCCCGCACCCGAGCTCCACCTCGTCGAGCAAGAGCCGGAAGAGAAGTCCTTGCGGATCCTGCTGGCCGAGGACAATCACGAGCTGCGGCGGCTGCTCTCCTTTGTGCTTCGCCGCGAGGGCCACACCGTCGTGGAGGTGAGCGACGCCTCCGCGCTGCTGGAGGCGCTGGCCTTCGCCATCGTCGACGGAGGGCGCGAGAGCTTCGATGTCGTGATCTGCGAGCAGAACATCCCGGGCATCCCCGGGCTCGCCGTGCTGGAGGGCCTGCGGGCGAGCGCGCGCGCCACGCCCTTCATCTTGATCTCGGGCAACGCCGGGGTGCACGAGAAGGCGCGAGCGCTCGGCGCCGTCGTGCTGGACAGGCCGTTGACCGTCGGCGCGATCCGCGGCGCCGTCCAGAGATCGGGGTAGGCGATCGCGGGGCGCATGTGATGCTATATCGGCGGCGGTGCACTAGCGCCTCAGAGACCCTCAGCAACAGGAAGTGAACGATGGCCACCGACCTCCCCGTCCTCGAGTTCGTCCTCGGCAACTACAAGAACTTCAACGCCCGCGCGACCCGCGACGCCATCGTCGGCTACTGGCGCCACATCGAAAAGGGCGGGCGCATGTTCTGGGCCGTCGCCGGGGCAATGTCGTCCGCTCAGCTCGGCATCACGCTGGCCCCCGCGATCCGGGCCGGTCTGATCCACGGGCTGTCGGTGACGGGCGCCAACCTGGAGGAGTCGCTGTTCCGCCTGGTGGCGCACGACCACTACAAGGACTTCCCCGACTACCGCTACTTCACCAAGCAAGACGACACGAAGATCCTGAACGACCGCATGCGCCGGGTCACCGACACCAGCATCCCCGAGGACGAGGCGTTCCGCGCCGTCGAGCAGTATATCGTGCCGATGTGGAAGCGCGTGGCTGACCAGAAGCAGCGCCGCTTCTGGCACGAGTACTTCTACGAGCTGATCCAAGCCATCGACGCGAAGCTCCACCAGGGCAAGGCCGACGAGTGCTGGCTGCTCGCCGCCGCACGCGCCAACCTGCCCATGGTCGTCCCCGGCTACGAGGATTCGACGTTCGGCAACATCTTCGCGTCGCACGTGAAGACCGGCGAGGTGGGCGCCACCATCGCGAAGTCCGGCATCGAATACATGGCGGCCTTCTACGATCACTATCGCGAGCTGTCCGCGGGGGCGGGCATCGGCTTCTTCCAGATCGGCGGTGGTATCGCCGGCGACTTCCCGATCTGCGTGGTGCCGTCAATCAAGTACGACCTGGAACAGCCGGTGAAGCCGTGGGCATACTTCTGTCAGATCTCGGACTCGACGACGTCCTACGGGTCGTACTCCGGCGCGACACCAAACGAAAAGATCACCTGGGACAAGCTTACCGCGGAGACGCCCATGTTCGTCATCGAGTCGGACGCGACCATCGTGGCTCCGCTCATGCTCCGGGCGCTGCTGGAATGCAAGCAGCATCCGCAGGCCGCGAACGCGCTGCTGGCAGGCGTCTGACTCAGGTCCGCTTCCTGAGCAGCGCGACCATGGCGCGGAACGGATGGATCTGCTGGCGGAGGAACGCCCGCAGGCAAACCACGTCTCCATAGCCTCGCTCGACGGGAAAGGTCGGGTCGGTCAGCCCGGTCTCGGGATAGACATCGACGTCGCGGCTGAGCGTGCCGAACATCCGATCCCACACGCTGAAGATCACGCCGAAGTTCTGGTCGGCGTGCTCGGGGCGCGCGGAGTGGTGCAGGCGGTGCGACTGCGGCGTGACGAGCACATGCCGCAGGAAGCCGAAGTGGCTGCGCACGTTCGCGTGGCAGAGCCGCGTGTACCAGGCGGCCGCCACCACGTAGGCCCCTGCCGTGGTGGTCGGGACCCCGAGGGCGAGCAGCGGAAGCGTCTGGATGCTGACCGCGATCAAGACGTCGACCACGTGCACGCGTTCGTTCGTCCAGGCGTTCAGGTTGCGCTGGGCATGATGGACCTCGTGAAACAGCCAGAACAGCCGCACCTTGTGGCGAACCAGGTGGTGAAGCCAGGCGAAGAGGTCGCCGACGACGATGCCGGCCAGCACGCTGAGCCAGGCGGGCCCCGCCGGCAGCACGCCGATACCGAGAGAGCGGAGGTGGGCCTGGTAAAGCCCGCGGAGATGTTCGTACAACCAACCTCCCACGAGGACGAATCCGCCGATGGTGGCGAGATACCACACGAGGTCGTGCACGAACGACGGCGACAGCAGCGGTTGTTCGGGGTTGACGGGCCAGGCCCACTCCGCGAGCAGAATCGCGGCGGTCGCGAAGAAGAACGGCGGCGAGAGGAACGCATGACCGAGCCATTGCCCGACGGGAAAGCCGACGGCCCGCGCCGGAAACACCGCGGTCACCGCGGAGATCGCCGCCTCGCGAAGCTCGTGATAGGCGGACAGGCTCAACGGCATGCCGCGCGCCCGCTGCGCGGAAGCAAACACGGCGGCCAGCGCCACGCCGGCACCCGCCACCGCTGCCACCGGGCCAAGCCCGCCGAGCCCGCGCGCGCGCCACCCGCCGCTCACGACCGCAGGCCCTTGGCAGCACCCGACGGGTGAGGGCGTGCCAGCAGATCGGTCAGGAGCTCGACCCAGCGGCGGTCCATCGCGCAGGAATCGTAGTCCCTCTCCGCGATGCGCCGGGCCCCCGCCCCGAGCGCCTGTCGCTGGCGCGCGTCGAGCGCGAGCTCGACCAGGTGGCGAGCGCAGGCGGCCGCATCGTTGGGCGAGAACAAGTATCCCGAGCGTCCGGCGAGCGCAAGCTCCGGCGCCGAGCCCACGTTCGACGCGAGCAGCGGCAATCCTGCCGCCGCTGCTTCGATCAGCCCGAGGGACGCCGTCTCACTGTGGCTCGCCAACACGGCGACATCGCAAGCCGCCAGCCACGACGGCACCTCGTCGCTGCGCCCCACGAACAAGACCCGATCGCGCACCCCCAGCTCCTCGCAGCGCGCCAGCAGACGCGCGGGGTAGCCGGCGTCGTCGCCGCATGCGTCGCCCAGGCAGACCAGCGCCACGCGAACGCCCTGCCGGCCCGCCGCGGCGACCGCCTGAATCAGGACCTCGTGATTCTTGATGGGGTCGATCCGCGCGGTGCAGACCGCCACGAGATCGGCAGCCGGCACGCCGTGGCGGGCCCGAAACCACCCGCGAAAGTGCTGCCGCTCCTCATCGCTCACCGGCCGCGGCGCGTACCGCGCGAGATCGACGCCATTGTTGATCACGCGCAACTGCGAGTCGGGATAGCCGAGGCTCGCGAGCTCGGCTCGCGTGACGAGGCTGGGGCAGACCGCGATGGCACCGGACAGCCCCAAACAGCGCAGCGCCGCCGAACGCTTCGCGGTGGGCCACCATCCCGCCGTCCGCACCGAGAAGTTGCACATCCACATGAGCGCCGTGGGCGTCCCAAGCGTCGCCAGGGCGCCCCGAACCGCGGTCGCGAACGTCATGGACACGCAGGCGCGGGTCGGCTCCCCGGTCAGCCAACCAGCCAGCGCGCGGTGGTTGCGCCTCAGCCCCGAAGCCTCGGCAAGCCGGAGCCGTCTCGGAAAATCGAAGCAGCCCACGCGACGAAATCTGGCCCGCAGCGCCGGCGCCAGCGGCACGGATCTGCCGAACAGCAGCCCCAGGTCCACATGCGCCCCGACGAGCGGCGCCAGCCCCGCCAGCCGTTCCAGCATCACCTCGCCCCCACCCATGCGATGAGGATCTTCGTGGAGAAACACCAGTCTCGGGGAGGCCGATCCGGTCACCCTCTCCGTCTACCACGTCAGCGGAATACGCGGTCGCTGGCCCACCCTGACGTCTTCAATCGACGAGAGACCGGTATTCCTCGGTCAGTAGATACCCGCTGCCGATGTTCGTCGCCCGAGCCTCGGCGTAGTAATTGGTGAAGCGAAATTCGGCGCTGGCCTGGCGCAGGACCCCCGACGCCAGGGTGGCGGCGTCGGCCGCGCCCGAGGTGCGGGTCGCCGGTCCCGCGCGGTCGGCGACCACCTGGGTGGCTTCGTTGAACGCGGCGCTGATGACACCGGCGTTCGGGGCGCGCGCCAGCGCCACCAGCCACAGGAGCTCATCCCTCGTTCCGAAGGTGAACCACAGCTCGCGGCTCGGCCCTCCTCCCGACACGCCCCCGAGGGCGGCGCTCGGGACCTCCTTGCACACCAGATCGGCGGCCCGCGAGCGCTCGCAGGCGATTCCGCGGGCCGCCATCCGGGAGACGATCTCGCCACGAGAGGTCTCGCCGAGAACGAAGCCCAGCGCCGGCCGCGCCGAGGCGGTTGCAGCGCCACGATGAAGAGTCGCGAACCGCGCATTCGCCTGTTCGTGCTCGGCTGGGGTCGCGGTCTTGTCGTAGCCGAGGGGGCACGCGGCCCCGCCGCCTCGAAACGCCCGGCCCATGGCCACCAGCAAGGGCCGGCCGGCGCGGGTGTGCGCGAAGCCCACGACTACCACGAACAGCACCACCAGCGCTGCGGCGAATGCGAAGCCGCGCCGAATCCGGACCGACGTCATGGCGCCCTCCTCACTTTCCGACGATGGAGGCCTTGAAGGCGGCGTCAGTCACCACCGGGGCGAAGCAGCTCGACACGTCGGCGGCGCTGACGCCGCTGCTGGTCAGCGCGGGGACGACGATGTTCGACACGAAGTAGTCGAACTGTGCGCTGGTGATCCCCAGCCCGGCGTGGGCGCTGGCCATGTCTTGCAGGCCGCTGTAGGTCTTCCCGTCCGTGTAAGTGATGCTGGTCGGCCCGCCGTACGCGTAGACGAGAAAGGCCGCGAGCTTGCCCTTGAAGGTGGGGGCGTCATCCGCGGTCGACGGTGGGGTCCCCGTCCCGATCTTCGTGAACGAAGCGCCCAGATTGGTCGTGCTGTTGGCGCCGATCTCGGCGAAGACGTTCGCCACGATCGCTTCGTTGACCGTCACGAAGGCTGCCGTCTGGTAGGTATCGAACGCGTCCTTGCCGCTGCTCGTGCACTTCAGGGCGGCGCCGGGAGCAGCGCTGGCCATCGACGAGCTGTCGCTGCCGCACGCGAATCCACACAGGCTGAGGGTCGCGATTGCGAGACCGGGAATGAGCTTTGACATGATTGAGCCTCTCTCGAATGTTGCTGGGATTGGCGCGCTGACGGCCCCAAGGCGGCGACACGCTGCGCGTGGCGAGGCGGTCACCGGGGCCGCTCACCGACGACGTCGGTCAGCGCGTGAGTACCTTGACTACGCGGCTGCCCCCCGGCCGGATCGCGAATATTCACGTGTTGGCCGGAATCTCGATCTTTCGACCGGCGCGTCCGGACGGGCGGATGTGACGCGCGCCGGACGATGGTTACCGTCTCCAGACTTCCGAGGGTCGCGCGTCGGTCACATCCCACGCCCAGTCGAACGAACGGCCCAGGTCCGCGCGAGAGCAACGCCGGCACGCTTTTCGCTCTGCACCATCGGGCTCCAAATATCCTGTCCCCCCAACCACCCTCTACAAGGACAATTCACATGCACTTCATCTGGTCATTGATCGTCGGGTTGATCGTGGGCGCCATCGCCAAGCTCGTCATGCCGGGCCGCGATCCGGGCGGCATTCTCATCACGATGCTGATCGGCATCGCGGGCTCCGTCATCGCCGGCTTCCTGGGTCGAGCGCTTGGCTTCTATCACGCGGGAGATGCCGGCCCGGGCATCATCGCGTCCGTCCTGGGCGCGGTGATCCTGCTTGCCGGCTACCGCGTGATCGTCGGTCGCCGCGTGGTCTAGGTCAATCTTGCGGGGGTGGCTCGCTGCCGCTCGCACACCCCGGTCCCCCCTCGCTTCGCCCAGCAAAACTGGGCGAAGCTCGCCCGAGCAGCGGGAGGTGAACAGAGTTTCTGGACTCGAGGAAACCGCGCTTTCAGTTGCCGGCCGAAGGGTCTGTCAACGGCATCGTGTCGTCCGCGTCCGGCGGTCGTGGCCGCGACGGCGCCGGCCGCGACCCCGGAACCGACACCGGGGGCCCTGCTGCCGTCGGTTGAAGGCCGTCGCCTGGGGGAAGAGTTTGGTAGGAGGGTCCCGCGAATCCTGACCCGGCTCTGCGGCCGCGCGAGGTGTTCCGCGCGGAGCGCGAGCCCGCCTCGCCGCCGGGGTAGTGGCCCGCGATCGGAGCCTGGTCGCCGACGAGTGGCGAAGGGGCGGTGACATCGACGCGTTTCCTCTGGTCCGGGTCAGCTGGATCAGGAAAGATCGGACTTGGCACCACCGTCGGACCGGAAGGGGCCGCCGGCACGGGAGGAGGCGAAGGTGGGGCGGATGCTGGGGCCGACGGAGTCGACGAAGAAGCTTGCGCCGGTCGCTCTGCCGCGGCCGAAACGACCCCGCCCGAGGGCCCTCCCATGATTGACGCAGTCGCGCTCTCGATGGTGGGGCGCGCGCGGCGGAAGAGGTGGCTCGCGATCCCACCACCATCCAGGAGCACAATCGTCGCGAGGCTCGCGCCCACAGCGACCCGCACCGTCGGTCCCCAGCGCCGGTGCCGGTTCGGCTTGGCTTCGATGCTGACGAGCTCACCCACTGCAAGAGCGAGCGTGGGCTGGGACTGACCCTCGTGGACGCCCGCCAGCCCGGCTCGAAGCGCCTCGTCGAATTCCGTGACGGAGGGGAACCGCCTGCGATTCGACTTGGCCAGGCCCCGTCGCAGCACGTCGTCGACGCTGGGTCCGAAGCCCGTCGGGGAGGGAACGCCCCTCGACACGTTCAGGAATATCTCCTGCACGTTGTCCGCCATGAACGGGTTGCGACCCGTCAGGATCTCGTAGGCGATGACGGCGAGGGCGAACTGGTCGGTCGCGCCGCCGATGTCGCCAACGCGGGCCTCGATCTGTTCCGGCGCCATGTATTGCGGCGTCCCGCATATCTGACGATCGATCGCCTGCTCGGCTCGTCCGATCTTCGAGATCCCGAAGTCCAGGATCTTGACCGACTCCAGCTCCCGGCCCTCGATTGGAACCAGGAAGATGTTCTCGGGCTTCAGATCGCGGTGGACGACGCCGCGTGCGTGAGCCGCGGCCAGGCCTGACGCGATCTGGTGGACCACATCGAGGGCGGCCCCGGGCGAGAGGCGACCGACCCGCGCCAGGCGCTGCGCCAGGCTCTCGCCCGCCAGGTACTCCATCACCAGGTACTCCGTGCCGTCGGCAGCCGTGTTGTGATCGATGACCTGGACCACGTTCGGATGTTGCAACAGCGAGGTGATTCGCGCCTCGCGATCGAACCGGGCCAGCGCCTCCGGGTTCTCCGACAGCTTCTGTAGCAACACCTTCACGGCGTACCGGCCCGCCAGGCGCGCGTGCGTGGCCTCGTATACGACGCCCATCCCCCCCTGTCCGATCAGCCGAACCAAACGGTAGGTTCCATCCAGGATCTGTCCTTCGCACAGCACGTTCATGCACCTTCCCCGACAAACACGTTGCGGTTCCTCGATGCCTGCATTTGCAAGCCTTTCACCTCACACCTTCCACGAGCCTTTCACGACGCGTGCCAGGCGTCGCTGCGGCGGATGCTGGCCGCAAACGGACATGGTTCGCGAAGCCAAAGAGCCCAGGGTCGCGAATCGGTAACGATCGAGCTCCCGAGGTAACGAACCGTGGGGATTCCCGCGACCCGCGCGGCCCCGGGACAGTAGGCCTGCCCTCGATGCCCCCGCGCGCCTGGCCTCGTTCAGCGACGATGGCGATTGGTTTGCAGGACGTAGCTTGTGTACATGAGGCTGCGCAGATTGTTCAACGGCCGGCTCATCCTGGGCACGGCAGGCGGCGTCGTCGCAGCCGTGGTGGCCTTGATCGGCTCCGCGATCGCCGTGATGCAGACGTCGTGGGGTGGCGAACACCTGCGGCGCTTCGCCGCCGCCCAGGTGAACAAGCGGATCGGGGGCCATCTGGACATAGGCCGGCTGTCCTTCGGAGGTGACCGCCTCACGCTTTCGGACGTGGCGCTTCGAGATCCCGAGGGTGAACCCGTGGCATTTGTCGCGCGCCTGGAGGTGGAGGTGGCCATCGCGCGGCTCCTCCGTCGGGAGCTGTGCCTGAAGGCGATCGTCGTGGAGACCCCTCGTCTGGACCTCGTCAGCGGATCTCGCGGGCTCAACCTCTCGCGGGCCACGGCGCCCCGCACGAAGGCCGCGCCCACGCCGCGGAAGACCAAGGCGGGCGATCAGGAAGGTTGGGTCGTTCGGCTGGAGCGCTTCTCTCTGACCGGAGGCGCGGTTACCTTCGCCGTGGCAAAGTCGACGGAGTCGGTCGCGGAGGGCGACCCAAAGCTCGATCTGACCGATCTGCGTTCCTCGGTGACCGCGCGGTACGGGACCGGAAATGGCGCGCTCGACCTCTCTCTTTGGCTCGAGGGACAGAGCGCGAGGTCGCCCACCGGGCCGCTCGCCCTTTCCGCGGACGTGAAGGTGCGTGGGGATGTTGTCAGCGTCTCCACCGACGGGAACCTCCTCGGAGGTGCCTGGACAATCAGGGGCAGCTTCGATCGGAAATACCCGAAGGACGCGGAAGCGCGGATCGCCGTCGGGATTCCTCCCGTGTCACTCGGCGGGTACGCCTGGGGTCCCCTGAAAGTCGAAGGAGAGGCGCACGCTGGTTCCGTTCCCACAGTCGACCTGCGGATGCGCATTCCGGGCGTCGAGCTGATCGGCGGGGGAGGCGCCGGCGACGACGATGACCAACGCTTCGAATTCGCCGGCCGATTGGGCGTGAGCGACCTGGCTCTCGCGGCCAGCGCCGTGCGCGCCGTGACGGGTATCGACGTCCCGCCGCTGGCCGGCAAGGGGAAGGTTGATCTGTCTCTTCTCGCTTCGGGCTTCGCGTCCCGCACTCCCGCGCTGCGGGCGGAAGCCCCAGGTGCGTGGGAGGCCGCAGCCCTGGGACGTCTCGACGCCCTCCGGGTCGCTGATGTGCACGCGGAGCGCCTCTCGCTCGACGCGGTGGTCGCGGGCGCGACGGCGCGGATCCAGCGCGCTCGCGTCACGTTGGCCGCGGATGACGTGCGCAGCGGATCGACCCTCGTCCGCGGGCTCGCGCTCGCGGCCAGCCTGGAGGATCGCAACCTCGCCGGTGAATTGAACGTGACCGCGCCGGCGCGCATGAAGCTCGGCTGGCAGGCGCGCCTCGACGAGGATGGTCAGGGCGTCGTCTTACAGCGGCTGGGCCTCGCGTATCCGGGCGCCGCATGGACGTCCAGAGCTGCGGCGCATCTGCGCTTCGCGGGTGACGCGATCTCACTCACGAACCTGCGCCTGGTGGCCGGACCACAGGCGCTCTCCTTCGATGGGAAGAGGGCGGGTGACCTGATCGACGCGCACCTGGTGCTGGCCAACCTTCGACTCGAGTTGCTCCCCGCGCCCCTCGTACCCGCCACCCTGCGCCTCACGGGTACGCTCGGCGTCGACCTCGACGCCCATGGGCGCCAGTCCAGCCCGAACGCCCGCGCCCGCGTGTGGTTGCAGCGAGGACGCGTGAAGGGCTTCGCGCAACTCGATGCACGCGTGGACGCGACGCTCGCCGATGGCCGCGTCCAGGGAGCGCTCCACGCCCGCGCCCCGTTCGCCGACGTGGACGCGACGTTCAACCTGCCCGTCAATCCGGCGGGCGCGCCGGCGGGCGCGGAGAAGGACGCCACGGCCAACGTCAAGATCGGCGTCAGCAGGCTGCTGCTGGCGAGCGCGCTGCGGGCGGCCCGGATGCCCGCGTACGGTGATGGTCGCATCTCGCTGGTGCTGAGCGCCACGGGGACCGCCC
Organism: uncultured Myxococcales bacterium; assembly: GCA_964443975.1. GTDB lineage: Bacteria > Myxococcota_A > Polyangia > Fen-1088 > Fen-1088 > DASYCK01. The sequence continues at coordinate 154,560 of CAYUFS010000006.1, forward strand.
AGCGTCCCCTGTTGGACCTCGTGATGAACGGCGAGCGTCTGCAGGTCAACGCCCCCGCCGGCGCCCCCGCCGGCGCGAGCACCGCGGAGCTCGGCCGTGGGCGCGTTCACGCGACCTACGCGAATGGCAGCGTGCGCGCGAACGTGGCGTTCGCCGCAGCCCATGGCGGCACCCTGCGCGTCGCGGCGCAGTCGCCAATCGACCTGTCGTATCCCGCCGTCACGCAGGGCATCGCCCCGCGCAAGCTCCCCATCCAGGCCACGATCCGGGCCCGCCACCTGGACGTGGCGTGGCTGTCGCAATTCAGCGCGCGTCTGCAGACCCTGTCGGGGAAGGTCGACGCGAAGGCCCGATTGGCCGGCTCGATCGGCGATCCGCAGTTCGTGGGCGACGTACGCTGGTTGGATGGGAAATTGGTCGCGACGACCCACCCCACCCTCGTGCCATGAGGCTGGCGGCCGTCAGGGCCCCGTGGCACCAGCCGTTGGGCCTCGCGCGTGCGAGCTCGCTGGGTGCGAGCTCGCTGGATGGAAGATGGCATCGAGACTCAGGTCCAGGTGGTCGATCGTTTCGTAGCTGGGCAATCCTGTCGCGGGGAGTCCTTCGCTCGCTTGGAAGGTCCGCAGGGCTGCCATCGTCGCCGCGTCGAGCTGGCCCGAGCGTTGTTCGGCTCGCATGAGGCCCTTTTCGATGAGCCGTTCTTGCAGCTTCGTCGCGGCGTCGGGCTGCATCAGCCCCTGCGGCGTGCTCGCCACCGGGATGCCTGTCTCGACCGCCAGCTCGTGGTCGGGTTTCGTCGCCGGTACGACGCGCGGGGACGGGGCCGAGCGGGGATGCGCGCATCCACCGTTGCCGCCTACCTCGACGACGGCCACGAACCCAACCACGACGAACGCGAGGACGGACCGCGGGCCAGCCGACGGCGGCGCCTTGACCGTCTTCATGGGGTCGCCATCGGTGTCGGCGTCTCGGCCTCGGCGCCAGTCGGTTGAGCCGGGGGAGGCCCCGCGCCCGTCAACGCCTCGACGCCCTGCTTGACGACGCCTTGCTTCGTCTTCGCGGTCGCTGGCGGCAGGAACGCGTAACCGGAGGTCAGCCCCTCGACGAAGGCGTTGCGCATGACCCCAAAAATGGTCGGCCAAAGCTGAGCCTCGGGCGCCGTCAGCGTTCCCTTGATGGGCAGCACGGTGGCGATCGCGTTCCGCTGGCGCAGCCGATCCGAGAAGATGTGGATCGCCACATCCGTCGCCCAAGCCTTCAGGACCGTCCAGGGGTTCTTGTCGTCGGGGCGAATCTCCAGGTTCTTGAGGACGGGCTTCACCCCGCCCGTGAGCTCGCCATTCCGGCAATCGAACTCCACGAAGAGATCGATGGTGCCCCGTGGCGCTTGCATGTCCGTGGCCGGCGCGATGAAACGATAGAGCTCCGCCGTCTGCAGACCAACCACCGCGGCCCGGCCCGAGAAGGTCAACCCTGTCTCGAACGGCGCCGCCGTGATGAAGATCGACACCTTCCCGCTGTGAGCCAGCGTCGCCGTGGCGGTCAGCAAGACGGGCCTCCCCTCGGCCAGCGGGACACGGGTCGTCAAGTTCTCGGCGGAGAGTTGCAGGTCGTGCAACCAGAGCTCGGGACGCTCCTTTCGGCTCGTGTCGACGAACGCGACCTGGCCATCCAGGATGTCCACGTGATCGACCTGCAAGGGCGTAATGCTGCGGAGCTCGGCGGCCAGATCGACGGCCTCCGGGGGTGCTGCCGCTCCCCGCTTCGTCGGCCCTTCGTCCGGCTGCTCGCGCTTGTCGGCAGCGCCCGCGTCGGGGGCCCCGGCATGAAAGAGCCGGATGTTGGGTGCCACCAGCTTCACCGCCGCCAGAACCGTCGGCCCTTCCTTTCGCGTCTTCACCACCACCTCTCTCCAGTCCGCCTCGATGAGATGGTTCCGCTCCTCGGGACGAGCCCCTGGCGCGAGGTCGGCCGTCGGTTCGGTCGCCTTGTCCGCGATCCGATCAGGGATCCCCGCCGAGGTGACGGCGTGCCGGGGCCGGTCGTGACCGCACGAGGGCATGAAGGTCACGATGATCGCGACCGCATACGCGAGACGCCTCTTCATCGACACGGCAGCGAACCGCTACGCCCTCTGCAGCCTCCGGCGGCTATTTGCGCGCCTCGGGATCATGCTCCTTGGCCCGCGCGCGGCCCGCCTCGGCGGCGCGGTCCAGCTCCTCGCGTTCCTTGTCGTCGTCGAGCGCCCGCACGGCCTCGGCTGCCGCGGCGGGCACCTTGCCTTCGGCGATGAAGCGCTGGGTGGCGTCGCGATAATGGCGGTCGGCGGCGCGATCGCCTTCGCCAGGTGCGTTCAGCTCCGCGTCGTCAGCTTGGTTCTTGGTGTCGGGCATCGGGACCTCCTTCGAGTCTCTGTCGCTCGAAGGCCAACTTAGGCGTGATCCGTTGCAGGGCAATCCCGTCCCGACGCCCGTTGCCTGCCTGCCAGTCCTTCGCGTCACCTGCGGCGAGCCTGGGCGCTGCCGACGTCTTCCGCGCACTCGCCGTTGGCCAATGCCATTGCCTTTTTGCCGCGGAACGCATTGGACCTCCCTATACTCTCGCTCACGACGCGCGAGCGAGATCATAGGCGACGTGTTGTTCGGCCGGATGCACCAGGGAGGTAGGAGAGTGTCGCTGCCATGAGAACAGTCACCTTTCGTCTGGCAGGCACATCGCTCGTGCTCCTCGGCGTCCTGGGCGGGTGCGGTGGCGGCAAGCACTCCGGGGCCAACCAGCCCGACGGCGGCGGGCCCGCGCCCGCTGACGCCAGCGCGCACGAAGCTGGGCCCGCGTCGGCGGGCCGAGGTGGCGCCACGCTTGGAGCAGGCGGCGCTGCCGGCCGACCGGTGAGCGATTCGGGCGGGGGCACCGACGGTGCGGCCTCGAGCGCGGGTGGCAGCGCGGGCGCTCCGGACGCGGGTGCTCCGGACGCGGCCCCGTCGTCGGACGCCAGCGCGATGGCGGCAGCGGGAGCCGGCGGGGCCGGGGGGGCCAGCGGGACCGGCGGGGCCGGCGGCGCTGGCACGCCGACGCCCCCCGACCAGTGCCCGCGCGCGGCGGTCGCCCCATGCTTCACGCCGTGCGGGGGTGAACCTTATGGAACCTGGATCCTCGAAGAGTCCTGCTTCAAGTCCGTCACCACCCGCAAGGGCGATTGCGAGATGGTGGCGCAAGGGACCCCCGGCAAGAACGACATCACGCTGCAGATCCTCGCCGACGGGACGTATCAGGTCTTTGGCGCCGAAGACTGGTCCTTCACCGCCCGCATGTCGCTTGGATGCCGGGGGCTCACTTCGACCGACCAGTGCGCGACCGCCGCCATGAACGTCGATGCGCTGCTGTTCTCGCCCACCCATACGGTGACCTGCGCCGCGAACGCCTGCGGCGCCTGCGATTGCGCCAACCCGAGCGAGCAGGCTCCCATCACTTTCCCGTTCAGCGTAGATGGCACCACTCCAGTCGGGAACATCCTCGAGCTGGGCCTCTTCCGCACCCCGTACTGCGTACAGGACGACGTGCTCTGGATCGGTGGTGCCGGGCTGGACGGTACCCCCAAGGTCTCCTACAAGTTCCGCAAGAAGAGCTGCCAAGGCACCCCTGCCGTGTGCGCGCAGCGAACGCCTGCCCAGTGCATGCAGGATTCCTACTGCACCCTCGGCTCGTGCGTGGGGACTCCCCGCGACCCCACCCTCACCTGCTACGGCACCGATCAGGCGTCGTGTACCTCCCTTCCGGGATGTCGATGGCTGCCCAATGCCTGCACCGGCTACGAACCAGCGACGTGTGACTTCGCCGCCTGCATCGGGAAGGCGCTGGGCTGCGCCTTCGGGGCGCCGATGGCCAAGTGCGGCGGCGATTCGAGCTGCGGGTCCCGGACCGCGACCGACTGCACCGATCCTGGATGCAAGGTGGTCCAGTGCGCGCCCTCTGGGACAGACCAGGTGGATTGCAGCCTGCTCACGACCGCGGCCGACTGTGCCAATGCGCGCGGTTGCGTCCCGCACACACGGGGTCCGTCCATCTGCACGGGGACGACGCTTTGCACGGCGCAGACCGATCTAGCCGTGTGTCAAGGGCTGCAGTGCTATTTCGGTCCGCTCTGCATCGGAACGCCGACGGTGATGTGCCCCGCCCTCTCGGTGGACACCTGCGCGACCGAGCCGGGGTGTCGCGTTGAATGGTAACCGGTACGCCCCGCGCGTACGCTGCCCGGAGAGAACCCTCCCATGAAGACTCGTTTTTCCCGACGGTTGCTGTTGCGTGGTTCCGCCGTGACCCTGGCGCTGCCGTTTCTGCCTTCGGCCGTGTGGTCCCGCCGGGCGCGCGCCGCGACCTGCGCTCCTCCGCGTCGCTTCGTGGGGTGGTTCGTCCCGAACGGCTTCAACATGCCCGACTGGACGCCCACCACCGTGGGCACCTCCTTCGACCTGACACCCATCGCCAAGCCGCTCGATCCCATCCGAAAAAAGATTCTGATTCTGACGGGGCTCGATCACCAGGCCATCGCCGTCCCGGGCAACCCGCCTGGCGACCACGGCGCAGGCGTCGGCTGTTTCCTGAACATGATCTCGGTCTTCGGACACCTGAACGATCCCGCGCGGACCAGCCTCGACCAGGCCCTGCTGCCCGCGCTCATCCCCGACGCCTGCACGCAGCCGCTGCTGAAATCGCTGCAGGTGGGGGTTCAAGGGGACAACGGCCTGTGCGATCGCGCGGCTTGCATCTTCTCCCGCACCATCACCTGGAACCAGGGCATGCCGTTGCCCAACATCTGGGATCCGCAGATCTGCTTCGACCGGATGTTCGCCGGACCCGCTCCCGTCGCGGCGGCCACCGGCGCGGCCCAGCGCCTGATGACGGGGACGAGCGTCCTCGACCCGCTGCAGCCTCAGTCGCAGGCGCTGAAGGGGAAGCTCAGCCCCAGCGATCGACGGACCTTCGAGTCCCACACCACCGCCGTTCGCGAGCTCGAGGTCCGTCTGCGGCAGGTCACCCTCGGGACGCCCTCGGCATCAGGGTCGACGCCGAAGGCCAGACATGCCGCTCCGATCCCGACGCAGACCTCGCTTGCCGCCGGCGGCGCCTGCGTCCGCCCCGCCCGCCCCGACATGTCGCCGCCGTTGAACTTCGATCGTGGCATCACGCCCAGCGACATCGTCCAGACCCACACGGCCCTGTTCGTCGACCTCATGGCCATCGCGTTTCAGTGTGACATCACCCGAGCCATCAACTTCATGCAGGGAAACGGCACCAGCAACAACGACTTCACGTTCTTGATCGGCTCCTCGGCGCCCCACCACGCGATTTCGAACCACGATAACAACCCCGCCAAGCTGGCCGAGCTGACGACCATCGACACCTGGGAGGTCGACCAGGCGTCGCAGTTCTTGCAGCGCCTCGACGCCATGATCGAGAGCGACGGGCAATCGGTCCTCGATCACACGACGTTCTTCCTGAGCAGCGACGTGGGCGACGGGGCCACGCACAACCATTGGGACCTGCCGGTGCTGCTGGCCGGGGGCGCCAGCGGCGCCCTGAAGATCGATGGGCGCCACATCAACTACACCCCGGCGCTCACCTTCCCACGTCCCCTCGTGGGGCTGCGAAGCGATACCCAGACGGGCCGGGTGTTCATCTCGATCCTCCAGGCGCACGGCCTGATGCAGGACACCTTCGGGATGGCGACCGGCGGCCCGCTGCCCGAGCTCATGATCTGAGACGCGCAAGCGGCCACGGCGGGCGTCACGCGACGTCGAAGCGATCGAGGTTCATCACCTTGTTCCAGGTCGCCACGAAGTCCTCGACGAACTTCTCCTCGGCGTCCGAGCTTCCGTAGACCTCCGCCAGGGCGCGGAGCTGCGCGTTCGAGCCGAAGACGAGATCGACGCGGGTGCCGGTCCACTTGAGCTCACCGGTCTTGCGATCGCGCCCCTCGAACACGTCCTTGGCGTCCGACATCGGCTTCCACAGGGTGGCCATGTCGAGCAAGTTGACGAAGAAGTCGTTGCTCAGGGTCTCCGGCCGCTTCGTGAAGACACCGTGCTTGGACCCGCCTGCGTTGGCGCCCAGCACCCGTAAGCCGCCGACGAGGACCGTCAGCTCGGGCGCGGACAGGGTCAGTAGCTGCGCCTTGTCGATGAGCAGCTCCTCGGCGGACGCGCGATACTTGCCCTTCAGGTAGTTGCGGAATCCGTCCGCGATGGGCTCCAGCACGGCGAAGGACGCGACGTCGGTCTGCGCTTGGGACGTGTCCATGCGTCCTGGCGTGAACGGCACCGTGACCTGGTGGCCGGCGTTGTTCGCTGCCCGCTCGACGCCCGCGCAGCCCCCGAGCACGATCAGGTCGGCGAGCGAGAGCTTTTTGCCGCCAGACTGAGCCTCGTTGAACTCGTCTCGCATGCCTTCGAGCGTCTTCAGAACCTTGGCGAGTTGCCCCGGCTGGTTGACCTCCCAGTCCTTCTGCGGCGCCAGGCGAATCCGGGCGCCGTTCGCGCCACCGCGTTTGTCGGAGCCACGGAAGGTCGACGCCGACGCCCACGCCGTGGAGACCAGCTCCTGGATCGAGAGGCCGGACGCCAGCAGCTTTGACTTGAGCGCGACGATGTCCTGCGCATCGACCAACTCGTGGTCGACGGCGGGGACAGGGTCCTGCCAGATGAGCGCTTCGGCGGGAACCTCGGGGCCGAGGTAGCGCACGCGCGGGCCCATGTCCCGGTGGGTCAGCTTGAACCACGCGCGGGCGAAGGCGTCCGTCAGCTCATCCGGATTCGCCAGGAAGCGGCGTGAGATCTTCTCGTACGCCGGGTCGAAGCGGAGCGACAGGTCGGTGGTCAGCATGGTCGGCACGTGCCGCTTCGAGGGGTCGTGCGCGTCGGGGATCGTCGCTTCGGCGCCCTTGGCGACCCACTGGTGCGCGCCGGCCGGGCTCTTGCTGAGCTCCCATTCGAACTGGAACAGGTTCTGAAAGAAGTGGTTGCTCCATCTCGTCGGCGTCTGGGACCAAGTGACCTCCAGGCCGCTGGTGATCGCGTCTTTGCCCTTGCCGGAGCCGAAGCTGCTCTGCCAGCCAAGGCCCTGAAGCTCGATGCTGGCCGCTTCGGGATCGGACCCCACCAGCTTCGCGTCGCCGGCGCCATGGGTCTTGCCGAACGAGTGGCCGCCGGCGATCAAGGCGACCGTCTCCTCGTCGTTCATCGCCATGCGGGCAAACGTCTCTCGAATGTCCCTGGCTGCGGCCACCGGATCCGGGTTGCCGTTCGGCCCCTCCGGGTTGACGTAGATCAGGCCCATCTGCACGGCGGCGAGAGGAGCCTCGAGCTCGCGGTCGCCAGCATGGCGCTTGTCGTCGAGCCAGGCCTTCTCGGCGCCAAAGTTCACATCCTGGTCGGGTTCCCAGACGTCGGCGCGACCGCCACCGAATCCGAAGGTCGGGAACGCCATCGACTCCAGCGCGACGTTGCCGGTCAGGATGATCAGGTCGGCCCAGGAGATCTTGCGGCCGTACCTCTGCTTGATGGGCCACAGCAGCCGTCGCGCCTTGTCCAGGCTGACGTTGTCCGGCCACGCGCTGAGCGGCGCGAAGCGCTGTTGACCCCTGCCGCCGCCACCGCGGCCGTCCCCGGTCCGGTACGTGCCGGCGCTGTGCCACGCCATGCGAATGAACAGGCCCCCATAGTGACCGAAGTCGGCCGGCCACCAGTCCTGCGAGTCGGTCATGAGCGCCGCGAGGTCTCGCTTCAGCGCCGCCAGGTCGAGGCTGCTGAACTCCTTCCTGTAGTCGAAGCCCTCGCCCATCGGATTGGACCTCGAGGAGTGCTGCTGAAGCAGGTCCAGCCGCAGCTGGCGCGGCCACCAGTCGCGGTTCGACGTCCCACCACCAGCCGCGTGATTGAACGGACATCGCGCCTGGGTGGCCATGGCGCCCTCCTGAGATCGGCTCGAACTTACCTCGTCGTTGATGGTCGGCATGGGATCCTCCTTGGCCCTCAGGATGGGCCGCGCCCACTGATAGTTCCAGGACAACGTTTCTATCTATGTCATATTTTCAGGCTATGGATACCGCCCGCCGCCCGCCGCCCCGCTTCACGCTGCGCCAGCTCCAGTACGCTGTCGCCGTGGCCGACACGCTCAGCTTCCGGCGCGCGGCCGAGGCGTGCGGCGTCTCGCAGCCGTCCCTGTCCGCGCAGCTCGGCGAGCTCGAGGGCGCCCTGGGCGCGCGCCTCTTCGAGCGCGATCGTCGCCGCGTCCTGCCGACAGCCGCGGGCGAGGCGCTCGTCGCGCGCGCGCGGCGCGTGCTCACCGACGCCGAGGACGTCGCCGAGGCCGCGCGGCAGCTCGTCGATCCCCTGGCGGGGACGCTGCGCATCGGCGTCATCCCCACGATCTCCTCGTACCTGCTGCCCAGCGTCGTTCGGGCGCTGCGGCGCGAGCACGGGCGCTTGAGCGTGCGCTGGACGGAGGACAAGACCAGCGCGCTCGTGCGCGCCCTCGACGAAGGAGCGCTCGACGCTGCCCTCGTGGCCCTCGAGGCCGACCTCGGGGCCCTGTCGCGCGAGCCGCTCGGGCGCGATCCATTTCTGCTGGCGGCACCGCGCGGACACGCCCTCGCGCGGCGCACCGCGCCCGTGACAGCCGAGGAGCTCATCGGCGCGCCCATGCTGCTGCTCGACGACGGGCATTGCCTGCGCACCCAGGCGCTGGCCGCCTGCGGCAGCGCGCGCCCCGAGGAGCTGGGCTTCCGCGCCACGAGCCTGCCCACGCTGGCCCAGATGGTGGCTTCGGGCGCCGGCGTGACGCTGCTGCCCGCGCTCGCGGTCCCAACCGAGTGCCGGCGCGCGTCCCTCGTCGTGCGCCGGCTCGCCGATCCCGCTGCCTTCCGCACGGTCGGTCTCGTGTGGCGCCCCACGTCGCCCTACGTGCCGGCCTTGCGCGCCCTGGCCGCCACGCTGCGCGCCGCTTACCCCGCGACGAAACCAGCCGCACGGCGCGCGCGGCGGCCCTCCCCACGCCCGCGGGGGCCGCAGAGCTGACGTGCGGCCCTCAGGCCATCAGCTCGGGCAGCGGTCCCGTGCTGTCGCCCACGACCGGGGTGGGGACGCCCACGGCGGTGAGCATGCTCACCAGCAGGTTCGACGTCATCTGGGTGGCGGTGGTCGGGTACGCGAGGTGTCGCCCCGTCGAGAGCTTGCCTCCCGCATGTCCGCCGAGGATGATGGGCATGTCGGTGTGCGTGTGCGCGTTGCCGTCGGACACGTCGCTCGACATGAAGATCGCCGAGTTGTAGAGCATGTTCGAAGACCCTTCGGTGATGGCCTTCATCTTCGTCATGAGGTAGGCGAGCTGCTGCACCTCCCAGGTGCCGATCGTCTGCAGCTGCGCGAGCTTGGCGGCGTTGTTGCCGTGGTGCGAGATGGTGTGGTGCCCGTCGGTGATACCGAGGGACGGGTAGGTTTGCCCGCTCGCCGCGTTGCCGAGCATGAAGGTGATGATGCGGGTGGCGTCGCACTGCATGGCGAGGACCATCAGGTCGCACATGAGCTGGACGCTGGCGGGAAAATTCGCCGCGGCGGTGGGGCGCGTGCCCATCGTGCACTGCCCCGCCGTCGTCATCCCGTCGATCTGCTGCTCGAGCCCCCGGATGCCGTCGAGGTACTCCTGAACCTTGTGGGAGTCGGTGTGGCTCAACTTGAGGTTCAGGCTCTTCGCCTCATTGGTCACGAGGTCGAGCACGCTCTGGTTCAGCAAGCGCCGCTTGTCGGCGTCCGCCTGCGACTGCCCCGGGGTGAAGCCCTTGAAGATTTGATCGAAGACCGTCCCCGGATCCGTGATCTTCGGGAGCGGCGTGCTCGGACCCGACCACGAGATGTTGCGGGCGTACGCGCAGCTATAGCCGTTGTCGCAATCGCCGGTGGCGTTTCCCCCGCTCATGCCGAGCTGCAACGAAGGCAGGCGCGTCTGTGACCCGAACGCCTGCGCCGCCACCTGATCGGCGGAGATGCCGAGCATGATGTTCGTCAGCGACTTCGTCGCATGGGCACAGGTGATCGCCGACGACGTCCCGGCCGCATGGTCGCCGGGGCCATCCGGCTTGCCGAGAATGTTCTGCAGCCCGCTCACCACCTGGAAATCAGCGCGCAGCGGATCGAGGGGCATCAACATGGGCGTCGTCACGTAGTCGGCGCCCGCGACGGCCGGCTTCCATGCGTTGGGTGTGCTGCCGTTGATGCCGTTGGGAATGAACCAATAAATCAGCCGCTGCGGCTGCGCGGCGGCCGCCGCACGGGCCGAACGCGGAACCAGCGATTCGAGAAATGGCAGCCCGATCACCGCCGAGCCGCCCGCCAGAAAGGCGCGCCGGCTGGGCCGAGGGACGGCAGGAGTCTGATTCATCGCGAGAAATGCAGGGTTGTTCTTCATGGTCAGCTCTCTGTCCACTTACGGTGCAGCCGGCTCGCCACGCCGGTTGAGGAAGGTGGGAGCGGTCACGATGTTCTTCACCAGGTCCTTGAACCCGAGGCCGTTGTCGCGGAAGGCCGCCGTCACGCTGGCCATCGTCTGGCCATCCATCTGCGTGGGGGTCTTGTCGGGCAAGCGCCCGAGCGCATAGGAGTAGAGCTTCTGGACCACGCACGCGGGAAACTTGGGGTCCGCGGCAATCAACGCCGAGAGCTGGTCCGCTCCACTGAAGGTCCCGCCGCTCGGCAGCTGTCCGCCCGAATCGATGTCGAGCCCCGCGTCCTGGGTCCGGTAGGCGCCGACGGCGTCGTAGTTTTCGAGGCCGAAACCGATCGGATCCATGAGCATGTGGCAGGCGGAGCAGGTCGGGTCGGCGCGATGGGCCTCGAGCACCTGGCGCAGCGTGCCCGTCACGGTGCTGTTGTCGAGCGAGGTCTGCACGCCGGGCGGGGGAGGCGGAACATCGAAACAAAGCAGCTGATTCAGCACCCACTTCCCCCGCTTCACCGGCGAGGTCTTCACCGGGTGTGAGGTGGCCGTGAGAAAGCCCCCCTGCGCCAGGATGCCGCCGCGGTGGCTGGTGCCAGTCAGGGACACCTTGACCGGTGTGGTCGAGCTCACCGGATCGAGCCCGTAGTGCTGGGCGAGCCGATCGTTGGCGTAGAGGTAGTTCGCCTTCAACAACGTGTCGACCGGCGCGCCGTTGAGGGCGACGTCGCGGAACAGCAACTCGGCCTCGGACTGCATGGCGTCGCGCAGCGGCTGATCGAAGGCCGGGAACGCCGTGGGATCGGGCTGCAGCTCCTGCGTCTGTCGGATGTAGAGCCACTGCCCCGCGAAGTTGGTGATCAGCGCCTGCGCCTTGGGGCTGGCGAGCATCCGATCCGTCTGCGCCGATACGGTCGCCGCGCTGGTCAGCGAGCCATCGGCGGCCGCCTTGAAGAGCGCGTCGTCGGGCATCGAGCTCCACAGGAAGTACGACAGCCGCGACGCCACCTCGTAGGCGTTGAGGGCGTGCGGCGTCTGCGAGACCGGGTCCGGATCGAGCTCGACGCGGAACACGAAGTGCGGGGACATGAGCACGGCGGTGAGGGCCAGCTCCAGTGCCGCTTCGGTGGTCAGCCCTTGGGCGATCCCCGTCGACACGACGGCCATGTGCGTGTCCACGTCGGTCGCATCGATGGGGCGGCGCCACGCGCGCGGCATGAAGGCCGTCAAGATGGTGCGCGCGCACGTGGTGCCCTGAGCAACCAGGTCGCAGGTGACGAGCTTGGCGCGCTCACTGGCGTTCGTGAACGCCTCGTCGAGCAACGCCTGGGCAGCGGACTGATACATGCTGAGATGCAGCGGCGACAGGCTGAGGACGTCGGCGATGTTGTCGAAGTCACCACCGGGATCGTCCGCGGGGAACGCGTCGGCCGGCCGAAGGCTGGTGCCGAACAGATCGGCCACGGTGTTGTTGTACTCGGCGCGGTTCAGGCGATGGAGCGTGACCCGACCCGGATCGGTCGCGGGTACCACCGTCGCGGAGCCGCCCGAGCCGCCCGAGCCGCCCGAGCCAGTCGAGCCGCCAGAGCCTCCGGATCCGGCCGCCGCGGAGCCGCCGCCCGTCGCAGACGAGCCGGCGCCCGTGCTTGCTCCAGCTCCGCTGCCGGAGCCGTTGCCCTTGCCGGGCGAAGATCCCACGGTACCGCCTCCGGTACCGCCCGAACCGCTTCCGGAGCTACCGGGACCGGTGGTCGTCCCAACCGTCCCCACGCAGCCGCCAGAGGCGACCGCCACGACCATCAAGAATTTGGCGGAAAGATTCGTCTTCATGGCACTCACTAGAAGAGAGAGTCTGAGAAAACAGTTCTGGAGTGACAGTGGCCACGCGTCGCAGAACCGGCTCACTGTATCACGCCGCCAGAAGGCCCAGCGATCTGCGAGCGACATTCTGAGGGCGATGTGGGTATCGGCCCGCTTCAGCCCGAGACATGCGCCGATGTGTGATGCTTCCTGCCGAAACGCGCAGTCATCGTGAGGTGCGGATCCCCGCGCCAGGGGAGAGGATGTGACGCGGACTACATCGCGTTTTAGGAATAGCATTCAGGCCTTTCCCGCTGGCGGCGCTCGCGGGCGCGCCCTCGAGGTGACGATGACGAACAACTGCGGCTTCCGTCGGGCGATCTCACCGGACGTGGGGCGTTCATCGATCGTGCTCCTCGGCGCGCTCGGCCTGTTCTCGGTGGCGGCTTGCACGGGGAAGATCGGGGACGCGGGCGGTAGCGCCGGAGCAAACGTCGGAGCGGGCGCTACCGGCGACAGCGGCACACCCGCCACGGGTGGACACACGGGAAGCGCGAGCGGCGGCGGCTCGGGCGGGAACGTCGTGATGGGCTCGGGCGGAACCGGCGGAGCGACGGCGTCAGGCTCGGGCGGAATCTCGGGGAACCAGCCGGGCTCGGGCGGCAGCGCGGCGGGAGGCGGCGCCGGGGGAGTCGTGACGGCGGCGGGCGCGCCCGCGCTGCGCAGGCTCACGACCCGTCAGTTCCAGAACAGCCTGCGCGCGCTGCTCGGCGACGTCACCGTCGGGATCATCGAGGAGGACAGCCACGACGGGGGCCTCGCCACCATCGGCGCCACCCAGATCGTGACCTCGCCCGACGGCGTGGAGAAGTACCAGCTCGCCATCGACGCCGCGCTCGACGCCGTCTTCGCCGACGCGACCAAGCGGTCAGCCCTGCTGACGGGCGCGAGCTGTCCGCCCAAGCTCTCGGCGAACGACGCCTGCACGAACGGGTTCATTTCCCGCTTCGGGCGACTGGCCTGGCGCCGCGCCCTGACGCCCGTCGAGGTGGCGCGATACACGGCACTGGCGGCGACGGCGACCCAGACCCTGGCCGACGCGAACGCCGGGGCGCGCTGGGCCGCCTCGGCGCTGTTGCAATCGCCGAATTTCCTCTACCGCGCCGAGCTCGGGCAGCCGGTGCCCGGACGCGCGGACGTCCGGCAGCTCACGAACAACGAGATGGCGTCCCGCCTGGCCTTCTTCCTGTGGGAGAGCGCCCCGGACGACACGCTGCTCGTGGCCGCGGAGAACGGACTGCTGACGTCGCCGAGCGACCTCAGCGCCCAGGCGCAGCGCATGATCGTTTCGCCCGCGGGTCACAACGCCGTCACCGGCTTCGTTCGAGACTTCTTCTGGTTGGACCGCCTGGACTCGACGGCCAAGGACAGCACGTTGTTCCCCGGTTTCACCGACACCTTGCGGACGACGATGGGCGAGGAGCTGACCCGCATGTGGGAGTCGGTGGCGTTCGATCAGGACGGGAGCGCGTTGGATCTGTTCACCACGCGCCACACCTTCGTCACCAAGGAGCTCGCCACCTTGTACGGGATTCCCACGGCCGGGCTGACGGACACAGCCCTCACGGCGGTGGACCTTCCCGCCACCGGCGCGCGGGTCGGTTTCCTGGGCACGGCGGCGCTGCTCGCCATGAACGCGGATCAAAAGGAGGGCTCGCCCACGTTGCGAGGCAAGTTCATTCGCGAGGAGCTCCTCTGTCAGGCCATCCCCGCGCCACCCGCGAACGTCGATACGACGCTGAAGGATCCGCCCGCGGGAGTGACCTACACCAAGCGCGAGAAGCTGGAGATGCACCGGTCGCTCCCGTCGTGCGCCGCGTGCCACAGCTTGATGGATCCGCTCGGCTACCCGCTGGAGGCGTTCGACGCCGTCGGAGCGTTTCGGACCACCGACGCCGGCAAGACGATCGACGCGAGCGGCAGCCTGGACGGCGTCACCTTCGACGGCCTCGCGGGGCTCGCAGACGCCTTGAAGGCGAACGCGGCGACCGCGCCGTGCCTGGTGAAGCACCTCTATCGCTACGCCACCGGCTCCGCCGACTCCCAGGGAGAGCCCGGCGCGGTGAGCGCGCTGGCGAGCGGGTTCGCTGCAAACGGCTACCGCTTGCGGGCGCTGCTCGGCGACATCGTGAGCAGCGAAGGGTTTCGCTTGTTGACGCCGCTTCAACCCTGATCGAGACGCGAGGACGACCGACATGCCCATGAAACCGCTCAGCCGACGCCGCATGTTGCGAGGGCTTCTCGCCACCGGGGGCGCCGTCGCGATTCCGCTGCCCATCTTCGATGGCCTGCTGAACGGCAACGGCAACGCCTTCGCGGCGACCGGACAGCCGCTGCCACGAAGGTTCGTCTCGTGGTTCTTCGGGAACGGCATCTTGCCCCCGCGCTGGGTGCCGGCGGCGACCGGCGACACCTGGGCGCTCTCCGAGCAACTCGCGCCGCTCGTGAACGTGAAGGACTACCTGACGGTCATCTCGGGGCTCGCGCGCAAGGTCGGCGGCGGAGCCCACCCCGGGGGCGCCGCGGGAGCGGTGACCGGCTCGCAAGAGGGCTCGGGCGGCGCGCAGAAGCCTTCGATCGACCAGATCGCCGTCGACGCGCTGGCCGGCAACACCCCGTTCAAGTCGCTCGAGGTCGGCGTCACCAACGCGACGCCCAACGGGACCCCGCTGACCCTGCACAGCGTCTCTTTCCGTGGTCCGAACCAGGTGCTCTATCCGGAGTTCGACCCGAAGGCCGTGTTCACGCGCATCTTCTCCATGTCATCGGTGGGCGGCACCACGGGCGCGGGAGGGGCGGGCGGAACCGCTGCGGCCGATGCGCTCCAGAAGATGCTCGCCGTGAAGCGCAGCGTGTGCGACACGATCCTCGCCGACGCGAAGGATCTGGAGGCCTCGCTGGGGGCCAGCGACAAGGTTCGTCTCGAGGCGCACCTCGACGGAATCCGGTCGCTCGAGGCGCGGTTGACCACGACCATGACCCCGACGACCGCCGGCAGCACGTGCACGAAGCCGGCGATGCCGACCCGCGGCCCGGACGCGAACAGCGAAGCCCCTCCGGACGTCAACACCGTGATGGCCCAGCTCACCACGATGGCGCTGGCGTGCGGCCTCACCAACGTGGCCACCTTCACGTTCAGCTTGCCCGCGGCGCACGTCTACTACCGCCACCTCGGCGCCAACATGGACGACGACTTTCACAACAACATCTGCCACGCCGACGCCGGCGATGCGACGGGACAGCCGCGCGTTCACACGGGCGTGCTCTACACCATGCGATGCCTGGCGGAGTTCCTCGAGAACATGAAGGGACTGACCGAGGGCGCCGACAACGTGCTCACCAACTCCCTCGTCTACGTCACGTCCTGCACGGCGTGGGGCAAGGTGCACGGCACCGATGACTGGCCGGTGTTGATGATCGGCAAGGCCGGCGGAAGGCTGAAGGGCAACCAGCACTTCCGCTACCCGGGCGAGAACCTGAGCCGCGGCCTCCTGACGGCGGCGAACATCGTGGGCTCGACGTTGACGGAGATCGGCAAGGGCGACGGCCTGACGTCGTCACCGCTGCCCGGCATCCAGATAGCGTGATTGTGGGCCAGCGCCGGGCTCACTGAACGACGGCCGGGGGCAGGCCGGCGTCGGCGAGGTCCTTGGTGTACCGCAACAATGCGGGCGCCAGCGTACCGTCGGTGAACGTGAGGAGGGTCAGGGAGTCCTCGGGAAAACCCAGCTCCACGGGCGACCCGGTGTCGAAGGCGAGGGCCAAGCGTGCCGGGGCGCCCGTCTTGTTCAACACCATAACGACCGTCTTCGCGGCCGCGTCGTCGCGGCTGGCGTAGACCGAGAATCCCGCGGGCACCCCGGTCGGCACCAACATCTTCCCCGAGAAGTTGGTCGCGACCGTCTTCATCGCGTAGTACGTGGGCGCCGGCGTGGTGCCGATGATGAACGCCAGCTTCCAGCCCGAAGCCGAATCGGCGATGTGCCAGAACGCGCCCGTCCACAGGTTCTCCTCGAGCGCGACGCCCATCACGTCCGCCGCCCACAACCCCGCGTAGAACGTCTGCGGCGAGGCGGTCATGGTGCTGAGCGCGGGCGTGCCGTCATAGGTGATGTGCTCTTCCGTGATCGCGAGCGGTGTCGCCGTCATCCCGTGACCGTCGAGGTTCTTGCGCAGCATGCGCACCACTTGCCTGTAGGCCGACGCGTCGCCGAGCGCGCCGGCCATCGTGGCCTGCGCGGGCGCGAACGGGTAGCGATGCACCGAGACGACGTCGACGACATCCTTGCAGCCGTCCAGGAACGGCGTCAGCCAGTCGTTGCCGGTCCCGGTGACGTACTTCCACGACAGCTCGGGGCCGAGGATGTGGATCGACGGATCCGCGGCCTTCATCGCGGTGACGTAGGCACGAAACGTCGTGCAATAGTCCGTCGCGGCATAGGTAGCGGGTTGCAGCGCCTGGGTGGTGTAGAGGTCCGGCTCGTTGCCGATCGACCAGTACTTGATCCCATAGCCCATCGTCACGTTCGCGTAGGTCACCATCGCGGCGGCGTCGGCCGCGGTCGCCGGCGCCCCGGCGGCGTTCTTCACCAGCGAGACCTGCAGCAGCGGCTCCGCGCCGGCCGCCTTGCAGTAGGCGACGAACTGATCGAGCTGCGTGTTCGAGAACGGGTCCGGCGTCTCGAGCTCGTTGTTCGCGCCCCCCGAGCGAATCACCCTGACGCCGGCGGCCTTGACCAGACCCTCCGTGCCATTGACGGCATTGCCCCAGGTTGGCTCCCAGTTCCAGTAGTTCTGGCCAAAGGCAAGCGGCTGGATGTCGTGGGCGCCCGCGAGCGGCAGGGTCACCGTGCCGGCGAGCGGCGCCGTGGCCAGGTCGAAGACGGCGTCCTTGGGGGCGTCCACCGCGGCGTCGGCGCTCGCACCACCGGTGCCGCCGCCCGGCAGGGACGTGTCCGGGGGTGTCTTGGCGCACCCGGACGCGATGACCGCCACCGCCGCGCCGACGGTCAGGAGGCGGGCGACTGAAAATGAACGCGAAAGCGACATGATCATCTTGAGTCGCAAGCATGACCCCGGAGCGCGGGAAAGACTTCGCATCTTGTGACCAGCGGCCACCGGCGCGCCGCGGCGGCCAGGCGCGTTCAACCAATCAGGCGTCGAGTCGCGCCAGGTGACGCCGTGCCCCCGGCACCTCACGCGGCGGGCCCGCGTCCGGGTCGCCGGCATCGGAGGCGATCAGCAACTGCGCGCGCCGACGCCCCCCGGCCAGATAGTCGCTGGGGCGAGAGCCCGACACGCGCGTGAAGATGCGATGGAACTGAGAGTAGCTGCCGAAGCCCGCGTCGAGCGCCGCCGAGAGCAGGTTGCGCCGCGCGTCGTGCACCAGCGCCAAGAAATGCGCGACCCGCGTGCGCGCGCGATGCTCGACGAAGGTCACGCCGAGATCCCGGTGAAACGTGCGCGACAGGAACCCGGTGCTGACGCCCAGCTCGGCGGCCACCGCCTCCCTGTCCAGCAGCGGCGACGCGAGCAGCAGGCACGAGGCCAGCTGGCCCACCGAAGCCTCACGACGCACGTCGGCGCTCGGCAAGCTGATCCGCAAGGCGCGATCACACAGCGCTCGCAGGGCGCCGCGCGCCTCGTCGGGCGACTCCGTCACCCAGACATGGGAGGCGAGCGCAGCCAGCCCGCGCATGTCCTCGGCGCCCACCTCGACGGTGGACCGTCCCGCCAGCTGGTCTCCCAGCGCGGCGGCCCAGCCGCTGAATGGACTGTCGGTGGTCGCGCCACAAAATTCGGGGGCGCAGGTCATCGCCCGCCAGCTCGCCCCCGCCACCTCGGCGTCCAGCTCGACCACCCACATGTCGAAATCGTCGGAGAAACCGACCATCACGTGTGGCACGCCCGGCAGCACCCAGCAGAGCTGCCGGGCGCGGACCACCTCCGCCCGGGTGCCGAGCCGCAGGGTCGCCTGGCCGCTGCGAATGAGGAGCAGCTCGACCTGGCCGTGAAAGTGGGGCGGCCGGATGTAGCGTCTATCGAACGGCCACACCGCCCCCTCGCGCAATGAATCGTAGATCAGCTCCTGGAGAATGGCGGCCATGCGACGACCCCAGTATAGCGCCCCTTTCAAGCCTCGAGCGCGTGGCGCGTGACCGGCGCGGTCAGCGTCGCCTCGCCGCTGGTGACGTACAGGGTGCCCTCGGTGTGCACGACCGTCCATTTCGCGTTCCGGTCCGTCGCCGCGTCGAGCGCGTCGAGAAAGTCGCCGTCGAGCGCGTAGATCTCGATCGTCTCCGCCTGGTAGATCGGCTTCGCTCTCGCTGCCTTCTTCAGCAGCTCGGGATCGTTGTGCGTGAACACCACCACGCGGGGCGAGGCCTTGTTGGCCTTGTGCAGCCGCTCGGCGGATGGCGTTCCGATCTCGATCCAGGCGCGCAGGTTTCCCTGCATGTCCTTCACCCACAACGCCGGGTCATCGGTGGTCGACAGCCCCTTCGAAAACGCGATGCCTTCCTCGTAGCAAAGGCAATATCCAATCACGCGCGACAATAAATACCGCATGGTCTCCGATGGGTGACGCGCCACCCGCAGGTCGAGTGTCTGGTAGACGCCTCGATCGACGTCCGACAGATCGATCTGCAGGTGATAGACCGTAGCGGAGAGTGCCATCTGCGTAGGGCCACTCTACTCGGGAAAGGAACCTGACAGGGGCCCATCGATTCCTCTCCGTTGACGGGACTTCGGGTCGCCTGGTTTACTGTGCGGGCTGGAGATGACCAACCCACCGTGGCACCTCTTGCGATTGAGCCGAGGCTCGCCCGCCTGCAGTGATGCGTGGCTGCGATCACCAAACGCTCGGGAGCCGAGGACGGACCGAGCCCATGTCTGAGCCCGTCGATCAGCTCGCGGCGGAGCTGGCGCGCCTGCGCCGCGAGCGAGACGAGCTGGCCGCCGAGGTGGCGGTCATGCGCCACTATCGAACGGCCGTCGACGAGGCGACCGTAGGCATCGCGACGGTCGCGGCCGACAAAGGACGCTACGTGCTCGTCAACCGCGCGTTCGCCGAATTCCTGGGGCGGCCCTACGAGGGCATGCTCGAATCCGACGCGTACCAGAACTGGACGCAGGCGGTGCGGGCCGAGGACCTGCAGGCCGAGATGGCCGGCGTCGAACGGATCGCCAAAGGCGAGATCAGCAGCATCGCGGTCGACAGCCGCCGGATGCTCCCGACGGGGAGCGAGCGCTGGATGCGGGCACGGATCCGGGCGTCGGGATACGCGGAGGGACGGCTCGAGTACTTGACGGTCTTCCTCGAAGATGTCGATGAGTTGCACAGGCTGCGCCGAGAGAACGAGGAGCTCATCAGCCAGGCCCAGCGCGCGCAGAAGATGGAGGCGGTGGGCAGTCTCGTCGGTGGAGTGGTGCACGACTTCAACAACCGGTTGGTCATCATCATGGGCTATTGCGAGCTGCTGAAGGCCGGCCTCGGTTCGCAGAGCGATCTCGTGGCCAGCGCTGACATCATCCTCGACAGCGCCAAGGGCGCCGCCGCCCTGACGCGGCAGCTGCTGGCGTACAGCAGGCGGCAGGTCCTCAAACCTGAGCCCTTCGACCTCAACGAGCTGGTGAAGCGCGTGGACCCACTCATCCGGAGCGCGACCGGTGACCGCGTCACGCTGCGGATCAAGCTGGGCGCCCAGCGGAACGCGTTCGCGGACACCGGCCAGATCGAACAGGTGATCCTGAATCTGGTGCTGAACGCCCGCGACGCCATGGCCGGAAAGGCTGGTGACGCCACGCTGACCCTCGAGACCGGGGACACGCGCCTCTCCCCCGGCGAGATCCCCGGGGCAAAGGCCGGCGACTACGTGACGCTGGTGGTCGCCGACACCGGCACGGGGATCGCCCCGCAGGTCTTGCCGCGAATCTTCGAACCTTTCTTCACGACCAAGGATGCCGGACAGGGCACTGGGCTGGGACTGGCCATGGTCGACGGAATCGTGCGACAGAGCGGCGGATGGACCCACGTCGAGAGCACCCTGGGTATCGGCTCCCGGTTCACGGTCTACTTGCCTCGGACACCCAAGCCCATCGCCCCCGCCGCCGCCCCGGCGCCGAGCGAGCCCGCGCCGCGGACCGTCTTCGAGACGGTGCTGGTCTGCGACGACGACGACAACGTGCGAGAGATGTTGAGCAAGATCTTGCGCTTGCGCGGCTACCAGATCTTGGCCGCCCGAAACGGGCGGCATGCCCTGGAGCTGGCGGCCACGCACCCGGGGCGCATCCATCTGCTGCTCACCGACCTGGCGATGCCGGGAATGAGCGGCATCGAGCTTGCGCGAGAGCTGCGCAAGCGGGACGAGGAGCTGAGGACGCTCTTCATGTCGGGATACGCCGAGGACGCCGATCTGGTTTCGATGTCACTCGGTCCCCGGACCTACTTCGTGGCCAAGCCCTTCCTGCCAGGCGATCTCACCCGAGCGGTGTCATCGATCCTGGAAGGGCCGAAACAGGCGTAGCGCCGCTTCGCGCCTGAAAGGAAGGACTTCGGGCCTCCGACCTCGGACTTCCGGCCTCGGATCTCGGACCTCAGGACCTCGGACCTCGGACCTCGGACCTCGGGACCTCGGGCGTCGGACCTCGGGCGTCGGACCTCGGACGCTTCGTCCAGCGCCAGGAAGTGACAGCACAACAGTTCGCCGCGGGAGGGCCACGCCGAGCCACGCGCCCGCCGAGCGCAATCGCGCGGGCGTG
>CAYUFS010000007.1:0-164912 GCA_964443975.1 uncultured Myxococcales bacterium
GCGTGAAGGCGGCATGAAGGCGGCGTGAAGGCGGCGTGAAGGCGGCGTGAAGGCGACCTTGACCATGGGCCTAGCCCTTCGCGCGGCGCCGACGTCGCTTCTCGTGTGGGCGCCGCGGGCCGCTTGAACCTTTTTGCGGCGCGTAGCCTGGGGTTGATGTCGATTGCAGGCTACGCGCCGCAAAAAGGCACGCGCGACCACGGCGCCCGTTGCAGACGCGAGACGCGATTCGCGCGTAACGTGGATCGCGTGCGCCGAGGCGCGTCGGCGGCGTGAAGGCGGCGTGAAGGCGGCATGAAGGCGGCGTGAAGGCGGCGTGAAGGCGGCGTGAAGGCGGCGTGAAGGCGGCGTGAAGGCGACCTTGACCATGGGCCTAGCCCTTCGCGCGGCGCCGACGTCGCTTCTCGTGTGGGCGCCGCGGGCCGCTTGAACCTTTTTGCGGCGCGTAGCCTGGGGTTGATGTCGATTGCAGGCTACGCGCCGCAAAAAGGCACGCGCGACCCACGTCGCCAGTTGCAGACCCAGGGCCCGGCTCGCGCGTAACGTGGGCTGAGTGGGACCGGGGGTGGATCGAGTGGGACCGGGAGTGGGACCGGGAGTGACGAAATCGCCTGCCGGCGGGGTGCCTGCCGGTGGAGGCCTGCCGGCGGGGTGCCTGCCGGTGGAGGGCCTACCGGTGGGTCAGGGAGGCGGCTTGGCGGGATTCGACGAGCTTCTTGGCGGCGAGGGTGGCTAGGGCCAGGAGGGTGAGGATCGAGGCGACCGCGAACGCAGCCACCATGTTGTACTCGTTGTAGAGGATCTCGACGTGCAGGGGCAGGGTGTTCGTCAGCCCGCGGATGTGACCGGAGACCACCGAGACCGCCCCGAACTCGCCCATCGCGCGGGCGTTGCACAGCACCACGCCATAGAGGAGGCCCCAGCGAATCTTCGGCAGCGTCACGTGAAACAGGATCTGCCAGCCGCTCGCGCCGAGCGTCAGGGCGGCCTCTTCCTCGTCGGTGCCGACCTCCTGCATGACGGGCAGCACCTCGCGCGCCACGAACGGGAACGTCACGAACGTGGTGGCCAGGATGATCCCGGGCACCGCAAAGATGATGTGAATGTCCCGCGCCTCGAGCCAGGGGCCGAGCAAGCCCCTCGCACCAAGCAGGAGCACGAACACCAGGCCCGAGATGACGGGGGAGACGCTGAACGGCAGATCTATCAGGGTCGTCAGGGCAGCCTTGCCGGGGAACTTGTAGCGCGCGATCAGCCAGGCCGCGGCGACGCCGAACACCAGGTTCAACGGAACGGACACGGCCGCAGTCAGCAGCGTCAGCCGCAGCGCCGCGCGGCTGTCCGCCTGCGTGATCGCCTCCAGGTAGGGGCCGATCCCGTTTCGCAGGGCCTCGGTGAAGACCGAGATGATGGGCAGCGCCACGAACAGCCCCAGGAAGCCGCAGGCGAGCAGCGTCAGGATCACGCGCGTGGTGGGGCTGTCCGCGCCCGCGCGGCTGAGCGGCGGGCGCGGATCGCGGACCACCCGCGGCGGTGGTCCGCCGGCCAAGTCTAGCGCCCTCCTCTGCTGGTCATCATCGCCTGCAGGGCGTTGATGACGAGGAGCAGCGCGAACGACGCGATCAGCATCACCAGCGCGATGGCCGTCGCCCCCGCGTAGTCGTACTGCTCCAGCTTCGTCACGATCAGCAGAGGGACGATCTCCGTGCGCATGGGCATGTTCCCCGAGATGAAGACGATGGACCCGTACTCGCCGAGCCCACGCGCGAAGGCCAGCGCGAAGCCGGTGAGCGCGGGCGGCGCCAGCACCGGCAGGATGACCCTCCACATCGTCTGCCGGCGGTTCGCCCCCAGCGTGGCCGCCGCCTCCTCGAGTTGCGGATCGAGATCGAGCAGGATGGGCTCGACCGTCCGCACGACGAACGGCAAGCCAACGAACAGCATGGCGAGGCTGATGCCCGTCGGCGAGTACGCGACGTGGATGTCGAACCGCGCCAGGTACTGCCCGAGCCAGCCATTGTCGGAGTAGAGCGCCGTGAGCGCGATCCCCGCGACGGCCGTGGGCAGGGCGAACGGGAGATCGACCAGCGCGTCGAAGATGGCGCGACCCGGAAACCGGTAGCGGACCAGCACCCACGCCACGATGATCCCGAACACGGCGTTCACCAGGCCCGCCACGAACGCCGCGCCGAAGGTCAGACGATACGCCGCCAGCGCCCGCGGCGAGGCCACCGCGGCGACGAACTCGCTCCAGCTGAGGCTGGCGCTCTTGACCACCAGGGCGCCGAGCGGAATCAGCACGATGAGCGACAGATACGCGACCGTGTACCCGAGTGACAGGCCGAATCCGGGGAGCACGCCCGCGCGTCTCACCCGGTTCGTGGTCCGTCTCGACGCGAGCGCCGACTCCGCCGTCGCCGCCGCCATCTACGAGCCGGGCTTGTAGATCTGGTCGAACAGGCCGCCGTCGGCGAAGTGCACCTTGGTGGCCGCTTGCCAGCCGCCGAAGGTGTCATCGACCGAGAACAGCTTCAGCTTCGGGAACTGGGCGGCGTTGCGCGCGAGGATCGCCGGGTTCGTGGGCCGGTAGTAGTGGCGCGCCCCGATCTCCTGCCCCTCGTCGGTGTACAGGAACTTCAGGTAGGCCTCGGCGGCGGCGCGCGTCTTGTGCTTGTCGACGTTCTTGTCGACCACCGCCACAGGCGGCTCGGCCAGGATGCTGACCGGGGGGTAGACGATGTCGAACTTGTCCTTGCCCATCTCCTTCACCAATAGGACCGCCTCGTTCTCCCACGCGAGCAGGACGTGCCCGATGGCGCGCTGGGCGAACGTCACGGTCGAACCGCGCGCGCCCGAGTCCAGCACAGGCACGTTCTTGTACAGCTTGGCGACGTAGTCCCTCGCCTTCGCGGCATCCCCGAGCTTTTGCTGGGCCCAGCCCCAGGCTGCCAGGTAGGCCCAGCGCCCCCCGCCCGAGGTCTTCGGGTTCGGAGTCACGACGATCGTCCCGGGCTTGACAAGGTCGTCCCAGTCGCGGATCTGGCGCGGGTTGCCCTTGCGCACCACGAACACCACGGTCGACGTGAACGGCGTCGACCGGTTGGGCAGCTTCGTCGCCCAGTCGGGGGCGATCCGCTTCGATTTTTCGGCGATGGCGTCGATGTCGTAGGCGAGCCCGAGCGTCACCACGTCGGCCTCGAGCCCGTCGATGACGGCGCGTGCCTGCTTCCCCGAGCCCCCATGCGACTGGCTGACCTCCAGCGTCTGTCCCGTCTGCTGCTTCCACTTCTCGCCGAACGCCTTGTTGACGTCCTGGTAGAGCTCGCGGGTGGGATCGTACGAGACGTTGAGCAGCTTGACCTGGGCCTGGGCGGCCCCGGCGCCCAGCAGCGCGGCGAACCCCGCGAACAGCGGAATCAGTCGTCGAAATGGCAATGTCATGATGAACCTGCTTCCCAAGGCTAGAAGTTGACTTGCATGCGTCCGAACAGCGCATTCTCGGTCTTGCGATCGACGACGGTCGTGGTGGTCGTCTTCACGTTGGTCGTTGGATCGACGGTGCTGGTCGAGACCGACGACCCGCCGGTGAACCTGGTCTGCTCGAAGTTCACGGCGAACCGCACGGTTCGGCTGGGGACGTAGGTGAGCGCGCCCGCCAGTCCCTGCGCCTTCGTTGCGACCTTCTTGTTGTCCGCGAACACCGCCCCCGTCGGGTCGAAGGTGGCGTTGTCGAGCTTCAAGTAGTTCCAGCGGATCCCGATCTCCAGCGCGCCCCAGGTCCCCTTCGCCAGATCGAGGCGATTCGTGGGCGTCGCGCCGTCGTACCCGGCCTTGCCGCCGATCACGAAGGAAGCCGTGGCGTGTCCGGCTTGCTGGGTCAGGTTTGCGGTGGTGTTGCCCTTTTGCACCTCTTGCTTCGACCAGACGTACTCGCCGAGGACGCCGAAAGGACCGAAGTAGTAGAACAGTCCAGGGTTGATGCGCGACTGCCGCAGGTGAGCGAACGGGGTGCCGGAGCCGGTGGGGTCGGCGCTCGCGGCCGGCGCCAGGTAGGAGAAGAACGTGTTTTGACCGCCGCTCTTGAACGAGGGCAACAGGGTGTTGGTGGGGGTGCCGAAGCGATTCCCGGTGCTCGCCGCGAAGTGAACGCCGAGGCTGCCGAAGCCTTCCAGCCCCTCGACCTTGAACGGTTGAATCAGCAAGCGCCCCACGAAATCCTTGGCGTGGTTGGTGTCGAGATCGGGGTTCGTCCCGTCCGCCGCGCCGTTGTAGACGCCGAGCGAGTAGGTGACGACGGCGTTGGCGATCTCGCCGCCCAGGGCCGCGCCGACGTCCCGTTGCGGGGTCAGGTTCTGGGTCAGGGCCCTCTCGATGAAGACGAGATCCGCGTCCTGCTGCAACCGTTCGAGCCCGAGCGGGGCCTTGAACTTGCCTCCCCGCAGGCGAAGCCAGGCGAATGGATGCGCGTCCACGTAGGCGTCGAACACGGCGGCCGTGCTGCCCGCGAAGTCGGGCGAGAACTTGAAGTCCACCAAGCCGAAGAGCGTACCGTCGATCCCCGGCCGCATGCGCCGGATCAGAAACGTGTCGGACTTGTCGGACAACGCACCATCGTTCAAGAACCAGCGCGTGTCCGCCTGCAGCAGCCCGTGAAACTTCAACACGAACGCCCCGTCGCCGCTGCGAAGCCCGAAGCCCTTCTCGCCCGCCGTGACGGTCGCCGCGTCCTTGGCCGCCGCTTCCTTCTCCTGGGCCTTGGCGGCGATTTGCTCCTCCAGAATCTCCACGCGCCGGACGGCGATCCGGGCGGTCTGCTCGGCCTCTCCCACGCGGGCGGACAGGTCGGGGGCAGGCGGCGCCGCCGTCGGTTGGTCTGCGTCGCCGCTCGCCGCGCTGGTCGCGGGCGCGGCACCCTCGGGTGTCGCCGGGAGCGCGGGTTGCTGCGCCCACGCGGCCGGCGAGCCTGCTATCGTCAGAACAAGCCCGAGGGCGGCCACGGTCAGCTTGCCGGAGATATCAGCCACGGAATGTCCTCCAGTATCGTGTGACGAAGAAATCATTTGGTGCCTCCCGCGCCCCCGAGAGCCGCGCCGCCTGCGCCGGTCGCCCCCGCCGCGCCGGCGGTACCGCCGCCCACCCCGCCCGCGGCGCCTGTGGTGCCACCGCCCGCCTGCCCCGCCGCGCCGGCGGCACCGCCGCCGACCCCGCCCGCGGCGCCTGTGGTGCCACCGCCCGCCTGTCCCGCGGCACCTCCCGCACCGGTTCCGGCTTGCCCGCCGGCGGCCGCTCCGCCGCCCCCGCCCGCTCCTCCAGTATTTTGGACGTCAGGCTTCGCGTCGCTCGCGGCGGCGTCAACCACGATGGTCTCGTTGTGGTCTCGGCACCCCACGAGCGGGAAAACAGTCATTGAAATCAGGAAGACCAAGCTCTTTCGTTTCATCGGGCTCCTCTCTGGCGTCCACCATAGTGGACGCACTTCCGCTGTGTCAATTAAAAAAGACAACTGCGCCGCAACGAACAGACACGCTGTCCGGGGCCGCGTAGGTGGACGGTCGGCCTCTTCCCAGCCCGCCCGACCCGTGAGGGGAGACTTTGTTAGATTCGCGAGCATGGCCCCCTGTTCCCGCGAACACAAACGCGCGCGCCAGCTCATCTGGACCGGGGCCGGCCCCGGCGCGCCCTTCTCCCAATGACCGAGACCAATGACGGTCCGCGCATCGCGGTCTTGCCGCCGGCATTGGCCGATCAGATCGCCGCCGGCGAGGTGGTGGAGAGGGCGGCGTCGGTCGTCAAGGAGCTGGCGGAGAACGCCATCGACGCCGGCGCCCGGCGCATCGAGATCGATATCGAGGCGGGAGGCCGCAGGCTGATCCGGGTCGCCGACGATGGTGGCGGCATGACGCCCGAGGAGGCGCGCCTGGCGCTGCGGCGTCACGCGACCTCGAAGATTCGCAGCGCGGACGATCTCTGGGGTTTGACCAGCTTCGGGTTTCGGGGCGAGGCCTTGCCCTCCATCGCCGCGGTCTCGCGTCTCGTCCTGTCGACGAAGCTGCCGCGCGCCGCCGCCGGCTTCCGCCTGACCGTCGAGGCGGGGGCCGAGGTCGACGCCCGGGAGGTCGGCATGCCGGAGGGGACCCACGTCGAGGTTCGGGAGCTGTTCTTCAACACGCCCGCGCGCCTCAAATTTCAGAAGACCGAGGCGACCGAGTCGGCGAACGTGAACGAGGCGGTGCTGCGGCTGGCGCTCGCGCACCCCGAGGTGCACTTCCGCTTGCGGGCGGCCGGTCGGACCGTGCTGGACCTGCCGGTTCACCGCGATCTGGCCGAGCGCGTGCGGGCGGCGTTGGCTCGCCGGGGCGCGGGCGCGCTGCACGAAGCGCGCGGCCAGGAGGGCGGCCACGACGTGCTGGCATTTCTGGCTGGACCCGAGGAGGCGGGCAGCACCGCGCGCTCGACGTTCCTGTTCGTTGGGCGGCGTTTCGTGCGTGACCGGTCACTGTTGCACGCCCTGGCGCTCGGCTACGGCGAGCTGCTGGAGCGGGGCCGGTACCCGCTCGCGGCGTTGTTCCTGGGCGTGCCGGGTCACGACCTGGACGTCAACGTTCACCCGCAAAAGTTGGAGGTCCGCTTCGCGCGCGCGGCGGAGGTGTACGCGGCCGTGCGCCACGTCGTCGGCGCGGCCGTGGCGCGGGCGCCGTGGTTGCCTGCCCCGCGCGGCGCGATCCGTGTCCATACGTTGCCGCCGGCGGCACACGCCGGGGCCGAAGCGGCGACCTCCGATGGCCCGCGTGGGGGAGGACAGCTTCACCTGGCGCGCACCACCGGCTACGGCGAGCGCCTGTCCCACGCCGCCTTCGCGCGGGCCGCCGACAGCGGGCTCGACGCGCCCGCGGCGGCCGGCCTCGGCGGCCAGGCCCGCGAGCGAGAGCCAGCGCACGCGCTCGGCCTCGGGTTCTCAGCTGGCCTGGCGGGGGCCCCACCGGGGTTGGCCGACGCGGCGATGCCCGAGGGCGCCTCGACCCCGTATTTTCAGACGCTTTCGTACATCGGCCAGCTCGATCGCACCTACCTCGTGTGCGAATCGAGCGGAGAGCTGGTGCTCGTCGATCAACACGCCGCCCACGAGCGGGTGGCCTTCGAGCGGCTGCGCTCCGCGCACGGCCGCCGCGAGCTACGTCGTCAGCGGTTGCTGTTTCCGATCCCCATCGAGCTCGCCGACGCCGCGACGGCCGCCGCCGCCGAGGACCCCGCCTTGCCTGGGTTGGGGTTCGAGGTCGAGCGCACCGGGGAGCGCACCGTCTTGTTGCGGGCGGTCCCGGAGCTGCTGAAGGATGCGGACCCGAACCCCCTGCTGGCGGAGGTGCTGGGACGCCTGGCGGAAGGGGAGACGACGTCGTCATTCGTGCCGGCCCCCGTCGAGCGCTTCGAGAACATCCTCGCCACGATGGCCTGTCACAGCGTTGTTCGCGCGGGCGACGTGCTGGCCCGCCCGCAGGCGCTGGCGTTGTTGGCCGACCTCGACCGGGTCGACCTGCGAACCCACTGCCCCCACGGCAGGCCGGTCTTGTTGCGCTTGCCTCTCGCGGAGATCGAACGGCGCTTTGGCCGATCGTGACGGCAAGGTCCCAGCCCGCGTGATGGCGCTGGTCGGACCGACGGCGTCGGGGAAGAGCGCGCTCGCGCTCGCGCTCGCCGCCCACGTTCCCATCGAGATCGTCTCCTGCGACTCCCTGATGGTGTACTCCGGGATGGACATCGGCAGCGGGAAACCGACCGCCGCGGAGCAGCGTCTCGTCCCCCACCATCTCATCGACGTGGTGGCGCCGAACCAGGCCTTTCACGCCGCGCGCTGGGCCGAGCTGGCGCGAACCGCCATCGGCAGCATCGTCGCGCGTGGCCGCGTACCCGTGATCGTCGGCGGCACGGGACTCTATCTGCGGGCGCTGCTGGGCGGCTTGTTCGAGGCGCCGCCGCCCGACGAGGCCATCCGACGACGCCACCGGGACGAGGCGGGCCGCCACGGCTCGGCCGCCCTGCACGCGCGTCTGGCGGCGATCGATCCCGAGGCGGCGGCCCGCGTCGACCCCCGCGATCTCGTTCGCGTAAGCCGCGCGCTCGAGATCTTCGAGCAGACGGGCGAGCCCATCAGCGTCCTGCGCCGTAGGGCCGCGCCCGCCGCGGAGCTCTTGTGCGCGACCCTGGTCCTCGAGCCCCCTCTCGAGCGCCTTCGCGAGGCCATCGGCCGCCGGTTTGACGGCATGATGGCGGCCGGTCTGGTCGACGAGACGCGCCGCATGCGCGGCACCTTCGGGCCCGAGGTTCGGGCGCTGCAGGCGCTCGGCTACAAGCAGATCGGCGAATTCCTGGAGGGGCGACTGACGCTCGCGGGTGCGGTGGCGGCGGCCAAGGTCGCGACCGCCGCGTACGCGCGCCGCCAGCGCACCTTCTTCCGAAAGCAGCCGGCGTCCTGGCGCGTGGGCGAGTTACCCCAGGTGGATGCCCTCGTCGCGTGGTGGCAGCGCGAGGAGCAAGGGTCTTGAGCCCCGCGGGCCACGACCCACGGGCGCAAACGCGGTGGGGATTGCATTTGGCCGGGCCGAGGACCTAAAACAGTCCGGATCCGAACATGGCAGACGCGGCGAAGCGGACGGAGCGAAGCGAAACCTCGACCGGTGCGGTGCTCGACTTCGAGCGCCCCATAATCGACCTCGAGCGGAAGATCGACGATCTGATCAAGGTGGGTCACGACAGCCTGGAGCTGAAGCCCCAGATCGCCGTGCTGGAGTCGCGGGCCCGCGATCTCCAGCGCGAGATCTTCGCCGACCTGTCGGCGTGGCAGAAGGTTCAGCTCTCCCGTCATCCCAACCGGCCGTACACGCTCGACTACATCGAGCTCCTGATCGAGGACTTCATCGAGCTGCACGGCGACCGGCGTTTCGCGGAAGATCCGGCGATCGTCGCGGGCTTCGGCCTGTTCGAGGGCACGCCGGTCTTGGTGGTCGGCCAGCAGAAAGGTCGCAGCACGAAAGAGAAGGTGCTGCGCAACTTTGGCCAGCCGAAGCCCGAAGGCTACAGGAAGGCGCTGCGGCTGATGGAGCTGGCGGCGCGGATGCGGCGGCCGATCATCTGCCTCATCGACACCCAGGGCGCGTATCCGGGCGTCGACGCCGAGGAGCGTGGCCAGGCCGAGGCGATCGCCAAGAACCTGGAGGTGATGGCGGGACTCCCGGTGCCGATCGTGTGCGCGGTGATCGGGGAAGGCGGGTCGGGCGGGGCGCTGGCGCTCGGCGTGGCCGACAGGATCCTGATGCTCGAATACGCCACGTATTCGGTGATTTCTCCCGAAGGGTGCGCGTCGATTCTGTGGCGAGACGACTCGAAGAAGCCGGAGGCCGCCGAGGCGATGAAGATGACCGCCACCGATCTCGAACGGCTGGGGATCGTCGACGAGATCGTCGCCGAGGCGCCAGGCGGCGCCCATCGCGATCACGCGCAGTCGGCGCGCAATCTGGGCGACGCCATTCGTAAGCATCTCGCCGAGCTGTTGCTCTTGCCCCCGGACAAGCTGCGCGACGGACGCTATGCGAAGTTTCGCCGCATGGGCGCGTTCGTCGAAGGCGGCGACGGCTGACGGACGGCCGGGGTGGGGGGGCGGGTTTTCCGGGTGGCGCCGCCGACAGCGGGGGTACCGGCGCCGGGCCCGAGGACGCCCTCCGGCGCGAGGCGCTGCGGCTTTGCGATCGCTACATCGCGGAGGTCGTCCTGGCGTTCGACCTTTGCCCGTGGGCGGAGTCGTCGCTGCGCGCCGGGACGGTGGCGCGGCACGTGGTCACGGGGGCAGAGCCCACCCCGGCGGACTGCCTGCCCGTCGTGGAAGCGTGGGCGGGCGCGGATGGCCGCGAGGGAAGGACAGAGGTCACCGTCGCGCTGCTCGTCATTCCGCGGTTTGCGGGCAGTCGCGCCGCCTTCGACAGGTTCGCCGAGGGTGTGCGTCGCGCCGATCGCGCGCGCCGGGCGGCCGACGCGCCGCCGCCGTTCGTCATGGCGGCGTTCCACCCGGCGGGCGCCAGCGAGTTCGCGGGACCCGCGCAGCTGGTGTCGTTTCTTCGTCGGTCGCCGGACCCGCTCTTGCAGCTCGTGCGCGCCGACGCGCTCGAGCGCGTGAGGTCCGCGGCGGCCAGCGTCTCGGACGGCATCGCCGCGCGAAATCACGCCGCGCTTGCCCGGCCGGGCGTGACGGCGCGTTTCGAGGCGACGATCCGGGCGTTGCGCGCCGATCGCGACGAGAGCTACCGGCGCATCGCGGTCGCAATCTGATCCTGGCAATCCGATTCAGCCGCGCCGGCAGGCGATCCGGGCGCGTCAGGCCACGCTGATCCGCCCGAGCTGCTCCAGTCGGGCCTCGGGCGCGAGCTCGGGGTAGGCGAGGACGGCCAGGTGCGGGTGCTCGGTCTCGACCAGGCGGCGCACGTAACGCCGGATGTCGGCGGAGGTCAAGATGACGGGCGCCCGCGCCAACCCCGCCGGCGGCGCGACCGCCCGTCCCACCGCCTCGACGATGTCCCGGGAGAGCTGCGGCTCGAGCGCCAGGTAACTTCCCCTGGCCGTCTTGTGGATCGCGTCGCGGACGGCGTCCTCGATCACGGGGTCGAGCAAGAAGACCGGCAACACGCCGTCGGTGTCGGCGTGGCAGTAGGTGATGGCGCGGCGGAGGGTGGCGCGCACGTGCTCCGTCAAGGTCACGGGATCACGCTCGTCGGGGGCCCACTGGGCCAGGGCGCCAAGCACGTCCTTGAGGTTGCGCAGCGACACCCCCTCCTCGACCAGCCGCCGGAGCACGTCGGCCAGTAGAGCCGGGCTCACGAGCTTGGGGACCACCTCGCGAACCAGCGCGGGGTGAGTCTTCTCCAGTCGCGCGAGCAACGCTTGGGTCTCCTCGATGCCGATGAACTCGTGCCCGTAGCGCCGCATCAAGGCGAGGACGTGCGCTCCGAGCACCTCTTCGGGGTCGAGCAACGTCGGTCCGAGCGCAGCGGGGCGCGGCGCCGTGTCCCCTCGTGCGAGCGGCACCTCGTTCAGGCGGAGCACGTAACCGGTGGCCGGCGCTCCGGCCGCGCCGAGCCGCACGCTGAGGACGGGCAGTGGGACGCCGAGCTCGGCGAACAGGCGGGGGCCGACGGCGGCCACGAGCCGCTCGGCGCAAGGGCCGACATCGCCCCCCGGGCAAAGCGCGCCCCCGAGGTCCGCGCCGAGCTCGACGGTGATCGCGGCAAGCAAAGGAGGCGGCAGCGCGGCGGCGCTCGCCTCGCCAGGCGCGCCGACGCTCTCGACCAAGTTGGCAGCCGTCGGCTCGCCGCTTTTCGTTCGCGCGTTCAGCCCGGGCTGCCGGCGCAGCAAGGCCCGGGCGGCGAATCCCAGCAACGCCGCGAGCGCCAGGAACGGGACGAGCGGCAGGCCCGGGACCAGCGCCAGCACCGCCAGCAATCCGGCGGCTATGGCGATGGCCTTCGGTTGCCCGATGATCTGGACGGCGATCTCCTTCCCCAGGTGAGCCCCCTCCTCCTCGGAGGCGACGCGCGTGACGATGATCCCCGCCGCTGTGGAGATCACGAGCGCCGGGATCTGCGACACGAGCCCCTCGCCGATCGTCAACACCGTGAACGTGCGCGCGGCAGCCCCGGCGTCCATGCCTCGCTGCACGATGCCGATGATCAGGCCGCCGATGATGTTGACGGCGAGGATGATCAGCCCCGCGATCGCGTCTCCCTTGACGAACTTCATGGCGCCGTCCATGGCGCCGAACAGCTGGGATTCGCGGGCCAGCGTGGCGCGTCGCCGGCGCGCCTCCCGAAGCTCGATGTGGCCCCCGCGTAGCTCGGCGTCGATCGACATCTGTTTGCCGGGCATGGCGTCCAGCGTGAAGCGCGCAGCCACCTCGGCGACGCGCTCGGCGCCCTTCGAGATCACGATGAACTGGACGACGGTCAAGATGAAGAAGATGACGCCGCCGACCACCAGGTTGCCGGCGACGACGACGGCGCCGAACGCATGGATCACCTCGCCCGCGTTGGCGTGAAGCAGGATGAGGCGCGTCGCCGAGATCTCCAGCGCCAAGCGAAACAGCGTGGTGAGCAGCAGCAGCGTCGGAAACGTGGCGATGCGCAGAACGTCGCTCACGTAAATGGAGATGAGCAGCAGCGTCACCGCGACGGCGATGTTCAGGCAGATGAGCAGATCGAGGACCGCCGTCGGCAGCGGAATGATCATCATCCCGACGATCGAGACGACCAGCGCCGCCAGGGCCAGATCAGAGTACCGCGCGAGGAGGGCCCGCAAGTCTCCGGCGCGAACCAACGCCCGAAACCCACGGTCACCCCTTGACGAGGCTCCCCCCGCAGAACGCCCCAACGCCATCCCCCGTGGATAAGACGCCGCCCACGCCCCCGTCAAGACCGCGCTTCGGCGCACCGCGAGTTAACCGTCCCCGAGCGCGATCGAAAATCCCACGAATGAACGAAGTTCCTTCCGGCGACACGAGGGCTGGTCCAAGCACGCCGGAGGCGCGGCTTCGCCGCGCCGGCATCGACGTGGAGCGGGGAGGGCCCGCGAGAGGGGCGCAGCCCCTTCCGCGAGCGGCGAAGCCGCTATACCATCCAGCGGGGCAGGCGCGCGCGGAGGGCCGCGTCGAGGCCCATCACCCGTCCGGGCGGTGCGATCAGAAATGTGAACATGATCGCCGCCATCAGGAGCGCGTTTCCCGGGGGCGCCAAGGATTGGCCGGACGCCGCCGTGATCGACCCGAGCAGCACCAGGCCCAGGAACGAGGCCAGTCGAGAGGCCAACCCGACGAGCAGACAGGCGCCGACCGCGAGCTCGCCGAGGGTGATCAACGACCCGAAGATCTTCGGGTGATTGTGCGCGCTCTGCAGCATCGGCAGGAAGAAGTTGTAGGCGCGATGGGCGTCCAGCCACGTCTGGGTCGTCTTCAAGAGGGCGTCGCCGTGGAACCAGCCGCCCATGAGTTTTTGGTAGCCCTCGAGAAGCAGGATCGCGGCCGCCAAGAAGCGTAGGGGAAGGAGCACGGCGAGCGGAATGCGCTCGTTCATGGATTGAGCCTAGTACCTCGGACCGGAAATGGCCATCCAGCCTCGCGCCCAAGCCACGGCGGCCATGGTAACGTCCGCGCTCGTGTCAGAGACGAAACGCCCGACCAGCGCCGCGGCCGAGGAGATTCTGGGTCTCTATTTCCCTGTCCTCGATCACGGGTTCGTGTCGCTGAACGACTACATGGGCACCGATGAGTGCATCGAGCGCGCCGCCCGCGTCAGCTACGGCTACGGCACCCGCAAGCAGAGCCAGACGCGCGGGCTGCTGCGCTATCTGCGCCGCCACAAGCACACCACGCCGAGCGAGATGGTCGAGCTGAAGTTCCACTGTTGCATGCCCATCTTCATCGCCCGGCAATGGATTCGGCATCGCACCGCCAACGTGAACGAGTACAGCGGGCGGTACAGCTTGATTCCGATGTTGTTCTACACGCCCGAAGAGGCGCAGCTCCAGACCCAGAGCGCCCGCAACAATCAGGGTCGAAGCGGCCAGTCGGTCTCAGCCGCCGTTCATGCCGAGGCGATGCGTCGCTGGAGCGATGGGCGCCGCGCCACCGTGGAGAGCTACGAGTGGCTCACCGGGCAGGAGGTGGCGCGCGAGCTGGCCCGCATCGATCTGCCGCTGTCCACGTACACCCAGTGGTACTGGAAGATTGATCTGCACAATTTGCTGCATTTCCTGACCCTGCGGGTCGACGCCCATGCGCAGTGGGAGATTCAGGAGTTCGGTCGCGTGATGGCGGGCATGCTGAAGCGCGTGGCGCCCCTGTCCTACGAGGCGTGGATCGACTACGACGTGTGCGGGGGCCACGTGTCGCGGATGGAGCTGGACGCCATCCGGGCGCTGCTCTCGCCAGACGGTCAGGGCGTGAGGGCGACGGCGGGCAGCCTCGATCGAGCCGCGCTCGCCGCTCGCGGTCTGTCGCCTCGCGAGACCGACGAGCTCATCGCGAAACTCTCGCCGGCGCCGCTCCCCGACTTCGAGCTGGATCTGTCGCGCGCCAAGGCCGCCGAGCACTTCGCCGAGCGCTTCGCCGCCGCCGTCCCCCGCACCGACCGCCCGCCCGAGCCAAGTTAGTCCGCGTCAATATTTGTAGCTGACCGAGCCTGAGAAGTGCACGGTCATGTCCATCGTCCAGGCAGCGCTCGGGAGCTGCCCGGCCACCTGGATGTCGAACACCGCGCTGTTGGCCTTCCACTGATCCAGGATGTTCACCGGATTCAAGCTGTCGACGCTCAGGGTCTTCCCCGTCGTCGCGCCGTCGGCCTTTTCGTAGTTGATGAGCTCGATGGGCGCCGGGCTGCCGTCCGGGCTCATGGTGATCCGCATCGTCTTCAGGAAGTCGAAGTTCGCGATGCCCGATTGGGCCACGAGGTCCACCTTCACGGCCTTGACGCTGGAGTCGAGATCCTTCGGCAAGTTCATGTCGGGCAGCGATTGCTTGAAGGTGAGATGAGTCGACACGTCGCCGAGGGCGCTGGCGCCAGGGACACCCACCATGGAGATGCCATGTTGGGTCACCGCGACGTCGGGGACGTCCGCCTCGACCGACAGCGCGCAGCCGCCCGCGCCCATCGCCAGGAAGGTCGCGACGGCCACCGCCAGGCGGCGCGCCGGGGCGGGAGAGGCCGAGGAGGGGGAGCGGAGGAATGACGGTTTGTTTTTCATGGAATCACCAGATGTAGAAGATCAAACCCAGCTTCGCCGACGGGGTCAGGACCCGCACCTGAGGGTCCTGGCTGAACGTCACCGTGGTGCTGCTCGAGCCGCTCATCGCGCTCGCGATCTGCGCGTTCACGTTGTGGACGTCGGCGCGGATGTAGCTCATTCCGCCGTGCAGGAAGAACACCACCCGGCGCGTCCCGAAGTCGAGCCCGAGATGCGCGTTGGCGTAGTCGTAGCCGACCTTCTGCAGAATGGCGCTGTCGTGGAACCCCGCGCCGGCGATGCTGCGCGCGATACCGTTGGCATTCCCGCTGAAATAGTGACCGGCCTCGAACGTCGCGGACGGACCCGCGCCGAACGGCAGGACCGACACGCCCGCTCGCACCCCGCGGCTGATCAGGTTGTAGCTGAGGCCGGCCTCGGTCCGTAGCCAGGAGAACGGGCGAAAGACTGCCGACCCCGTCGCGCCGTCCGGCACGCCACCGCCCACCATGAGGCCGAGCCGGGGCAGCGGTCGCTGCGCCGGCACCTCGAGGGGAGCCGCGGCCAGCTGCTCGTCCGGTTGGCCGGCAGCAGCCTGGGCGGTCGCACCGCCGAGCAAGGCCACCGTGAAGCCGATTCGCGCCAGGGAGAAAGTTGCCACGAAGATGTCATCGTAACTTTTATTGGTATTCTTTAGTACAAAGTTTTTAATGGATGATGATCGGCGATGGAACTTCTTTTATTTCGCATATTTGTCGCCTCGCGGCGCATCGGCCGGCGTCGTAACATGGCCCTCCAATGTCCAGATTATCGGGCCGCCGCAGCGCATGCTTCATTGCGTCGATCGCGGGGGGAATGGCCGTGGTGGCGGGCGGCAGCGCGGCCGCCACCGAGCTCGAGCCGGACGGACTGTCCGTTCCGCAACCTCCCCTCATGGATGAGCTGAACGCGGCGGCATCGGCCGTACCGCCCTCCGAGGTCCGCCTCGATCGACTCATCATCTTCGAGGGCGAGATGTTGGAATCCCGCCTGGATGCCCACCTGGCTCCGGCGGGGTTTTCACCGCTGTGCGACCTCACGGCTCAGCTGGTGCTGCGGGGCGGGACCTGCGCCGTGGACCTGGGCTGGTACAACGTCCTGCCCGGACAGACCATGCCGCCGTCAGACGACCAGGTCTTCAGCCTCGTGCCGGCGCCCGACCCGCTGACCATGCCGCGTGCCGACTACACGCCTGGCGTCGGCGTGCAGAACCCCATCGCGACCATCGCCAAGATCCGAAAGGACGCGCGTTACCTGGGAGGCCTGATCGGCTTCGCGATGATGGGAAACGACAAGAACGCGCCGCCTGTTTGCACGCAGACGCACTTCACCGACCCGGCCCTCGGCCCGCCTTGCACCACCGCCCTCTGCATGAACAAGCCCTGGATCACGTCGCTCATGTACCAGTCGACCGCGATGTCGAACGCGTTCTACGTCCTGTTCGAGGAGAAGCCGACCACGCCGAATGCCTTCGGCAACGACGGTGACTTCAACGACCAAGTCTTTCTGGTGAAGGGGGTTACCTGCGACGGGGGCGGGCAGCCCTGCGACACGGGGAAGCTCGGGGAGTGCAAGCGCGGTACGACCCAATGCGGGAAGATGGGCGCGTTGTCGTGCGTGCAAGACGTCATGCCCGGCCCCGACGTATGCGACGGCCTCGATAACGATTGTGACGGGATCGTCGATCCCGACGCGGCCGCCTGCGCGAACCCCGCCCAGATCTGCGACCGTGGTCGCTGCGTCGACGAGTGTGACGACGCCAGGAACCCCTGTACCCCGGGCTTCGTGTGCGATCTGGGGGTCTGCAAGCAGCCGGGCTGCGTGGGAGTCGTCTGCGGGCCCGGGAAGCTGTGCGTCTCTGGCGCCTGCCAGGATGGCTGCACCGCTTACGGCATGGCCGTTTCGTGTCCCCACGGCCAAACCTGTCGCGCGGGGCGGTGCGTGGATCCCTGCGAGGGAGTCACTTGCGACAGCGGACAGGTGTGTGAGGATGGCGCGTGCAAGCCGCCGTGTTCGTGCCGCGCTTGTCCGACCGGCAAGGCCTGCGGTCCCGCGGATCGCTGTGTCGACCATGGCTGCGAAAACACCGCCTGCGGCGACGGCATGAGCTGCGTCGCGGGGATGTGCCGCCCACCCTGCTATTCGACCCTGTGCCCCGAGCGGGACTATTGCTCCGCCGATCAGTGCATCCCGCTGCCGCCCCAGACGGGAGGCGGCGGAGACGCGGGTCTGCCGGACGGTGGCATCGGGGGGCTCGGGGGACGCAAGGGGCAGGACGGGGCCATCGACGGCCCAGGCACGGACACCGAGACCGACGACGCGGGCGCCGCGAAGGCCTACTCGACCTGCACGTGCGAGGTGGGCGGACCACCGCCCGTCGCGCTGACGTTGCTGTCGGGCGTCCTCACCCTGTGGTGGGTTCGCCGGCGCCGGTGCTAGTGCACCGCCGTCGAAATAGCGTCAATGCCGAGGCCGACAAGCCGCGCCGGACGCGAGGCGCGACGACGAGGCATACCCGTGGGTATGGTGAGGAGGAGCAACGAAGCGGCCGGCGCGGATCGTCGGCCGAACGTGATGCTATTTCGACGGCGGTGCACTCGTGCACAAGTCAGTTCGTCTCTGTCGAGAGCGGCGGTGGCTCGGTCGCCGGCTCGTCCGTCGCGGGGCCCGCCGGAGGGGGCTCGGTCGGCTCGGTCAGCCCCGGGGACGGCGACACGGACGCGGTGGTGGTTGCGCTGGCGGGGACAGGTCCGCCGGGGGCGCCGGGGGCGCCGGCGGCGATCGACGTCTCGCCCCCGGGCGGGGTTCTCGGCGTCTGGCCCTTTGGCTTGCGGCTGACGATCCAGTCGGCGACGCGCGCCACGTCGCCGAACCGGGTCAGCTTCCCTTCGTTCGACAGGAACGACATGAAGCAGGTTTGCCCTTCGATCTTCGCCGCGATCACGAGGCAGTACCGCGCGTCGTCGTTGTAACCCGTCTTGCCGCCCAGCACCTGCACGTTGCTGCGAATCGCCGGACGGTAGGTGTTGTTGTAGGTGATGGGCGGGCGCCCGACCGGGTGGGCGTCGTATTGCACGCGTTCGACGACGGGACCCAGCATTGGGTTCTGAATCACCGCGCGCAGCAGGGCGATCGTCTCGCGCGGCGTGGAGACGTTCTCGATCGACAGCCCCGTCGGATCGTGAAAGCGGGTGTGAGTGAGGCCGAGCTCCTTCGCCTTCGCCGTCATGGCCGCTGCCAGCTGGGTGGGCGACAGCCTGACCGCCCGTCCCAGCGTGGGAATGGCCCTATTGTCCGAGCCCATCAACGCCGCGTGGAGGAGGTCGCGGTTCGACAGGGTCATGCCCTCGAGCAGGCGGGACCGTGCGCCGCCGCGGGCCACCTCGATGTCCGCCTTCGTGATCGTCGAGAGCCCGTCGAGGTCGAGCCCCCGATCGGCGACCACCAACGTCGCCGCGAGCTTGGAGATCGAGGCGATGGGCCGTTCCTGATCGGGGTTGCGGGCGTAGAGCTCGTGGCCTTCATCGTCGAGGACGATCGCGCCCAGCGCCTGGATGTTGGGCAGTCCACCCTTGGTGGCGGCGACGTGTCGCTCCACGAGGACGGCCTTCTTGTTGGCGGAGCTTCGCTTGCTGTCCGAGGCTCGTTTGCCGGCCGCGCTTCGCTTGCCGGGCGGGCTTCGCTTGATGGGACCCTGCTTCGTGCCGGACGCCCTCGCCGAGGCCTTGGCAGCCACCGTCGGTGTCGCCATGCTGGCCGGGCCCAGCAGGGCCGTCGATAGCGCGAGGATCACGGCCGACCGCGGGGTCGGTTGCAGCGACAACACGGCTGAAAGTTACTTCCCCCAGCGCGTCTTG
The DNA here is from genome assembly GCA_964443975.1 of uncultured Myxococcales bacterium. Lineage (GTDB taxonomy): Bacteria > Myxococcota_A > Polyangia > Fen-1088 > Fen-1088 > DASYCK01. The sequence goes on from CAYUFS010000007.1 coordinate 18,651, forward strand.
GCCAGAGAGACGCCCAACATCAGCGCGATCATCCCCGCGAGCCCCAGCGTCGCCTGCCCCATGGTCAAGCGACCGTAAAGCCCAACCTTGTGCGCGATGAGCCCGTAGCAGAGATCGACGTGGAGCCAATACACGAGCAGCGACGTGCGGCCGAACTGGCGGAGCACCGAGAACCGGTTGCCCACCACCAGCACCGACAGCCAGCCCAGAAAGGCCAGGATCCCGTTCATCCCCAGCCGGTAGCAGAAGGAGCCAGGTCCCATCTGCTGGACCAGCTCGTTGGGGTACGAGATGACGTGGGGGTCGATGGCCCGAATCCCGTCGACGATCCCGATCAAGGCCAGGCCCCCCAGGCCCGTCGCGAGAAACACGAGCGCCTGACGCTTCGGATCGCGGGATCCACGAACCCAGATGTGCCCGAGCACCACCCCGACGAGCGGCCACGCCGTCCACGGGAAGAGGGGGAACCAGGACATCGGGCGCTGGCCGCCGATGTAGGACGAGAGCATCGGCGGGATCGCCGGGGGAAAGTGCGCCGGACCCACCACGGGGCCGAGGACGATGAAGCAGGCCGCGGCGACCAGCGTGGGGAGCCACGCGGGCCGGCCGCGACGAGGCGCCGCGATCACCGGCACGACCAACATGCACGCCCCGATGCAGTTCAGGATGTCGATCCGAAACATGTCGCGCCAGAAGGTGGGCAGATCGTGCAGCGCTTGCCCCATGTGGCCGAGCAGGTATTCCTGCAGGCGGAACAGATAGGCCAGCCCCAGGACCTCGAGGCCGCGCTTCTGCACCGGCCGCACGAGGGCCGGTCGGTCGGTGACCCCTTTCGCCAGCTGGGCCTCGAACCGCAGCGCGATGGAGACGCCGACCAGCATCAGGAACAGGCGGGAAGGAATGCCCCCGAAGAACCGCGTCCATTGGTACGCGGCCGTCAGCTTGCCGGCCGGACTGACCCAGGCATCGTAGAGGTGGGTCTGAATCATCAGGACGACGGCGGCGCCGCGCAGCCAGTCGACCGCCTCGACCCTGGGCGGCTTCGCAGAAGCGGCGCGCGGCGAGGGGGCCAACGACGCTGGAGACGGGGCGGCGGCTAGACTCACGCGGCCCCATCTTTATCACGCGGGGGCGCGGTATACGTAGGCCGATGGGGCCAAAGCCGATCGCGCTCGCTTACTCGGTCGATGCCGATGACGCCTTCATGTTTCACGCGCTGCGAGAGGGACTGGTCTCGTCGCCGGCCTTCGCGTTCTCGCATCGCCGCGCGGATACGGCGGCGCTCAACCGCGTGGCCATTTCCGGCGACGCGGACGTGGTGGCGATATCGGCGGGCGCTTACCCGCTCTGCGCGTCGACGTATCTGATGTTGCCCCACGGGGCCTCCGTGGGCAGGGGCTTCGGCCCCGTGGTGGTGGCCCGCACGGCGCTGCGCCCCGACGAGCTCGCGGGCCGGCGCGTCGGCATCCCGGGGCTGACCACGACCGCCTGGATGGTGCTCCGCCTCATCGAGCCGCGTGCCATTCCCGTCGAGATCCCCATCGTCCCGTTCGGTCGCATCTTCGACGCCGTCGCGCGCGACGAGGTCGACGCGGCGCTGGTGATTCACGAGGGGCGGTTGCTCTATCCAGAGCGGGGCCTGAAGCTGGTGGTCGACCTCGGCGTGTGGTGGGAGGCGAACGTGGCGCTGCCGCTGCCGCTCGGGGTGAACGTGATTCGCCGCAGCCTCGGTCCCGTCGTGATTCGCGAGGTGTCGGCGCTGCTGCGCGAGAGCATCCGATACGCACTTACCCATCGCGACGAGATGATCGCGGCGCTCGCAGCGGAGGAGAGGGGAGACCGTGCCCTGGCCGACCCGGCCCTCGTCGATCACTACCTGTCGCTGTACGCGAATGCGGACACCGCGGAGATGCCGGAGGACGCCCGTCGGGGAATCGACGCGCTCTTCGCGCGCGCGCGCGCCGCCGGTCTCATGCCCGCCGGGGCCGCGATGGACGCCCTCGACTGGGCGCCCTGACGACGACCCCGCCGCCCGGCGAGCCGCCTCGGGTGCTCAGACCCTCCAGCCAGGCGGCGACGACGGCGCACGCGGCCTCGGTCGCGCGCACCTGGTGCCGCACCCACTCTCGGTGGGCCTCCGGGCCCACCCGATTGGCGATTCCCAGGACCGCCGCGAACGGAAGCCCGGCGCGCTCGGCCGCGCGGGCGACGGCGAAGGCCTCCAGGTTTTCGACCGTCGCTGAATGGGCCGCGGCCAGCGCTGATCCGAGACGGCGCGCGCTGGTGATCGCGAGGGGCGTCGCGACATCCGCCGTGGCGGCGCTCGGCGGGCCGGCGCGCAGCAACGCGCGGCGCAGGGGGCCGTCGGCCAGCACCGTCCGCTGCATCGGCGCCGGCAGGTAGCCCTGCCCGCGCACGACGGCCGTCGAGGCGAGGTGGATCCGGCGGGCCACGGCGACCTGCCCGATCGTGGGCCGAGCGCCATAGCTCCCGGCGGTGCCCACGAAGAGCACCGCACGGGGGCCAACCCGGGCGATGGCGGCGGCGGCTCCGGCCGCCGCGTCGACCAGTCCAATACCGACGCTCGCACAGCGCACGCCCGACGCCTTCGCGCGCCGCCCGCGCAGCCAGGCCACGAGCGGCGCCAGCTCTGGCGCGAAGGCCGAAACGATCAGCACGGAGCCCTTCGCAGACGCTGCCGCCTCCCGGGGGGACATGACCGGGCAGCCTATGTGGCGCACGCGGCCCGTCAAATAGCGCAAGGGGCCGCGCGGGGGGGCGCGTGGCGGTCAAGCCTCTTTCACGAGTGGCGCGGGCGCGTTAGTGTCCCCTCGTCACGTCATTCTAGAGGAGCCATGAGCATCGTTGGAAAAAGAGCACCGGAGTTTGCGGCCACGGCCGTGGAAGGCGACGGCAGTTTTCGGGACGTCTCGCTCGGTGATTACCGCGGCAAGTATCTCGTCCTGTTCTTCTATCCCGCCGACTTCACGTTCATCTGTCCCACGGAGATCCAGGAGTTTTCGAAGCGGGTGGCTGAGTTCGCGGCGGTCAACTGCGAGATTCTGGGTGTGTCGACCGACTCCAAGCACTCGCACAAGGCCTGGATAACCGGCGGCCTCGGCCGACTGAACCACCCGTTGTTGGCCGACTTCAACAAGACGATCACCCGGGACTACGACGCGCTCGTCGAGGAGGATGGGACCGCCTTGCGGGCGACGTTCATCATCGACGACAAGGGCGTCGTGCAACACGCCTCCTACAACGCCGATCTGCTCGGACGATCCGTGAGCGAGACGCTGCGCATGGTGCAGGCCTTGCAGACGGGCGAACGCTGCCCGGTGGAGTGGAAGCCCGGTCAGAAGACCCTCGGCAAGGGGTGACACCACGGCGCCGGGGGCGCGGCTCGCCTCCACAAACATCGGCGGTGGATCAATGGTGAGACCTTGGCTCGTACGGTCGGCGGTGTTCGCTCTGTCGGCGCTGCTCGCGATTCCGGCCGCGTCGGCGCCGGCCGCGCGCCGTGAATGGCCCGCGGAGGAGATGCCCCTACCGCTTCCCGTTCGTTCGCCGCAGGATCTGCTGGTGAAGGGCGTGGCCGAGCGGCAATACTTGATCTTCAACCTGCTGGCAGGCGGCAAGCTGGCCTACGACGCCGGGAACTTCGCGGTGGCGGCGGCGAAGTGGGAGGCGCTCCTGAAGATCCCGGCCCTCGACCCGGAGATCGATCGGGTGATGCGACCGCTGGCGCAGGACGCGCGAGCGCGCGCCGCGGGCTCGGCAGCCGGGGGCGGAGCGCGGCCACCCGCGGCGGTGGACGGGGCCCCGGAGCCGCCGCTGGCGGAGACGCCGACCGACGCCGCGGGGGCGCGGGTGGGCGTCACGACGGTCAGCGGGACCGTCTCCGGAGGGGGCGTGCTCGGCCCCGGTGGAGCCGTGATCTGGTTGGAGCGGGCCGATGGCCGCACGCCCCGCCCGGCGCCCGCCCACGGGAAGGTCATCACCCAGCGGAACAAGACCTTTCTGCCCCGCGTCCTGGCGGTTCCGGTGGGCACCACCGTCGCCTTCCGCAACGAGGACGACATCTTCCACGACGTGTTCTCGCTGTCCCGTCCGAACGACTTCGACACGGGCCTCTACCGCCAGGGCGCCTCGTATTCACAGACCTTTCGGAAGGCGGGCGTGGTCGAGATCCTCTGCAACATCCACGCGTCCATGATCGGCTTCGTCTATGTCGTCCCTTCGCCGTTCTACACGCAGGCCGAAGCAGACGGGACCTTCAGGATCAAGAACGTGCCGCCAGGCGAATACGACCTCCAGACCTGGCACGAGGCCAGCGTCCGCTCGTCACAGCAGCGGGTGAGCGTGGGCGCGGAGGGCTTGCGGGGCGTGGCGGTGAAGGTGGCCGGCGACAAGGCGGCTCCAACGACCGTCCCGGATAAGTCCGGCAAGCCGCGGCCGGCGCACGTCGGTCATTGAAAAGACGACCGCCGCGCCCGTTCCCCCCCGGTCCGAGCTCATCCACGGGCCGCTAGCCAGGCGATGGCTTCGACGGTGGCGCGCTCCAGCTCGTCGAGCTTGCCGGGGAACAGATGGGTCGCGCCCTCGACGATCGACAGGCGCTTGGGCTCTGAAAGGCGCGCGACCAATGCTTCGATCTCCTCCCGCGCGCCGTACTCGTCGTTCGCGCCCTGGATCACGGCGAGTGGTTTTCCTTCGCGACGACCTTCCAGGAACGACAGGTCGAACATCCGAACCGCGAGCCCGACGCCGAGGAGCTTGGACACGCGAGCGTCGCGCATTCCGGCCAGCAGCCCGACCCGGGCCCCGAAGGAGAACCCGGCGATCCACAACGGCAGCTCGGGATGGCGGGCCGCCATGAAGTCGAGCGCGGCCTGCGCGTCCTCGATCTCCGTGACGCCCTGTCCGTAGCTTCCGGTCGAGCGCCCGACGCCACGAAAGTTGAAGCGCAGGACGGCGGTGCCTTGCTCCTCGAGCGCCTTGGCCACCCGATACACGACGTTGTTGTTCATCGTCCCGCCCGCCTGGGGATGGGGATGACAGACGACGGCGGCGCGCCGGGGTGTGGACGGCTCTTTCAGCAGGGCCTCGAGCCGGCCATGCGACACGGGGAGGTCGCATCGTCCCGATGGTGAGATGACGACGGCGGAAAAGTCAGGCGCCACGACGCGAGATTAGCAGCTCTGCCGATGCTACGATGGAGCGAGGAGGAATGAATGGCGGATCGGCGGAACGGGGCAGCAGCGGAGCTGTTGGCCGCGAACGAGGGCTTCTACCGTGCCTTCGCGGAGCGAGACTTTCCGGCGATGGAGCGCCTGTGGTCGGCCACCGCCCCCGTCGCGTGCATTCATCCCGGGTGGAACGCGCTGCGCGGCCGGGAGCTCGTCATCGCCAGCTGGCGGTCGATCTTGGCGAGCGGAGACGCTCCGCGGGTGGTTTGCGGAAACGCCACCGTCCACGTCCTCGGCCCCTCGGCCTTCGTCATTTGCGAGGAGCGCGTCGGGGAGGCCGTGCTGGCGGCGACGAACGTCTTCGTCAGCGAACAGGGCGTCTGGAAGCTGGTCCATCATCAAGCGGCCGCCGTCGCTCAAGAGACCTTCGAGATCTTGCAGGGCGGTGAAGAAGAAGAAGACAGCTCCACGCTCAATTGATTGGACGCCAGTGCACCGCCGTCGAAATAGCATCACGTTCGGCCGACGATCCGCGCCGGCCGGTCGGCCTCGGCGTTGACGCTATTTCGACGGCGGTGCACTAGAGGCCGAAGGTCCAGTCGATCATGAACCGCTGGACGAGCGAGGTCGAATCCTTGGGCAGCGGCCGGGTCGCGCGGTACTCGAACTTGACCGCGCTCCAGGTGTTCAGATCCCATCGAAGCCCCCCCGTCCCCTCCACGAACCGGCCCCAGCGCGGGTAGGTGGTATCGAGGGGCGCGCCCGGGACGGGAAAGAAGAACGGGTCCGAGGCGACGTCACCCATGCGCGCCTCGCCGAGCACGAAGGGGACCCACTGCGCGATGCGGTAGCCGAGCAGCAAGAAGGGGTCGAAGGTGTTCCATTTCTGTCCGTTCGCCTGGTGGTGGACGTCGTAGGCCTCGGCGATGATGGTCAGCTCCGGGCCCCGGTACGCGACGTACGCGTTGGCGATGACTTCGCCGATCGTGACGTCGGGGAGGGTGGGCCGAATCGCCCCGCCGGTCGGCGAAAGCGCCGGCAGGGGTGCGATGCGGTCGAAGATCCCCGACACCCCGAGGTAGAGATCGCGCGCGCCGAATCCGCGGGCCTCGACCTTCAACAACACGGCCTTCCAGTCGTTGGTGTCGTCGGTGACGCGAACGTCGTCGATGATGTTCCCCCGCCCGTTGCCGACCGACCCGATCACGTCCAGCTGCCGTTCTCCCACGAGCGCGCGCAGACGCCCGGTGACGCCCACCCAGTGAACGGGCAGGAGACCCCCGCTGTCCTCGAACTCGACGATGTGCGGTCGTTCGATGGGCAGCTGCAGCCAGCGGCCGTGGTGGAAGGCGCTGTTCCAGTAGCCGAGCTCGGTGTGCGTGCGGCCAGCGTCGATCACGAACCGCTCGGAGCGCCATCGCACGAACATGCGCTCCAGGTCGATGCCCACGGCGCCGGTCTCCGGGTCGGTCTCGAGGTTGGCCTCTGCCATGGCCATGAGGTTGGCGAATTGCCCGGTCAAGAGCAGGTCGAGCGGTCCCAGGATGAAGGCGGGCTTGAACCTGGTCTGCAAGCGAAAGCCAGCGTCACCAAACATGTTGACGGTCACGCGCGCATTGGCGGAGGTCACGGGGATCTCGTCCATGGTGAGGGGCGCGAAGCCGGCCGCCTCCTGCGTCGTCGCTGGCGCTGGCGGAGTCTGGCCGGAGGGGCCCATGGGCGGAGTCACGTCCTCGGGCGTGAAGGTCTGCACCGGCGGCTCTGCAGCGGCCGCAGCGCCCGAGGGCCCGGAGGGCGCGGCCGCGGGCTGTCCGCGAAGTGGGCGGGAAGGTTGCTCCTTCTCTCCCGCTGGAGCGGCCTCGATCGTCTGGGGGCGGGCAGCGGGGTCTTGGTCCGCGGCCGCGACGCGCGGTGAGGCGATGAGGGAGGCGACCATGATGAAGGAGTATCTAGACATGCACATCTTCCACGAGGTTGTGATTGGCCACGTTGCTCGATAGGTGGAGTGTTCGCCGTTGTCGTGCCTGGCCATGACGCCGGCTTGCCCGGCCATGCTCGATGCAACAGCCCCTCAGCGGAGATTGAACGGATAGGAGATGACGGCGCCGCCGGCGGTTGGGGTGGGGAACTTCCACGACCGCACGGCGCTCGTCATGCAACCCTCGACACCCCCGTTGCCCAGCGTCGAGCCGTCGATCCTGGCGTCAGAAACCGTCCCGTTGGCCGAGATGGCGATCCTCACGGTCACTCGCCCCCTCAAGTCCGGATCATCCATCTTGCCCCTCTCGTAGCATCTCTGGATTTCAGGCAGGTGACTGCGCACGACCATCTGCGTCTTCGCCGCGTCCACGGCGCCTGGCGGCTGCCTCCGCGTCGCCACGGCGGCGCCGGCTGGCACCGAGGTCTGGGGGGCCAATCCGGGGCGCGAAGCCGGGTGCCCGCCAGCGGCGATCGTGGTGGGCGTCGTCGTCAACGCGGCGTTCGGTGCCCCATTGGCCGGCGGTGTCACCGTCGAAAGCGCCCGCTCGGCGCCGACAGGTTTCCTTGCGCCTGGCTCCGGGGCTGCCTGCGTGTCGGAGGCTTCGGCCGCGGTCGGCGACGCGTGGTCAGTCGCTGGCGGTCGGGGCGATGGCTCCGCGGCAGACGCCGCCGGCTGCGCCGTGATCGGCGTGCTGGTTGGCATGAACCCGGGTTTGCTGCGGGCCAGGTGGTGAATCGGGGCGACGGCCCGCTTGCCATCCAGATGACCGCCCGTCGAGGGGGGTGGGCCGCCCACCACCGGGCCACCGAGGGCGACCAGCGTCTCCTCCGCCGTCGCGTCAGCGACGCCATGACCGTCGTGGAGATCGGAGGCGAGCTGAAACGGACGATCGAAGGTGATCCAGAAGCGCAGGCCCTCCTTGCCCGGAGCGGTCACCTCCACGGCCTCGGGCTGTGTTCCCGGCGTGCCGTCCTCGGCGAGCGGCAAGAGGTGAGTTCTCCCGCGAAAAGTGACCCGAGCGGCTGGCGTCCGCGACGCGATCCGAAAGTGAATCGGCGCTGGCTCGGCAGGGCCCGGGGCGGGTGCGGGCGGCGGCGACGCCACCACCGGGGCGGGCGTCGGCGCGCGCTCCGGCGGATGGAGAAGGAAGTAGCCACCGGCGGCCCCTGCCGCGGCGAGCAGCATGAGACCGGCGATGAGGCCGCTCCGTCGCTTCGTCTCGGGCGGTGCCGTGACGACCCCGGAGTAGGGCTGTCCCGTCGCCGAGGTGGGCAGGGCACTCGCTGCCGAATGCGCCGCCGAGCCCACTTGCGCCGCGAGGGGCCCCGTCGCACCCGCGAGGCGTTCGGCGCGCGATGTGGTCCCGATCACGGGTCGGGTAGGCGCCGGGGTGGGGAGGTCCGGCACCGGCATGGTCACACGCCCCGAGAACCCCTCGTTCGAAAACACGAGCGAGCCGTATTGCTCCAGCGCGATTCCCATCTCTTGCATGTTGGCGAAGCGATCGGAGGGGTCCTTGGCGAGCGCCTTCATGACGATCGCGCGCAGCCCGTCCGGAATCCCGGGCCGATCGATGGGTGGAGGCGGCTCGATCACGATCTGCGTGAGCAGGCTCTGCAGGGGGAGTCTTCCGAATGGCGGCCACCCGGCGAGCATTTGGTACGAGATGACGCCGAGGGCGTAGATGTCCGCGCGGGCATCTACGGCCTGTGGATCGGAGATCTGTTCGGGGGCCATGAACTCCGGCGTCCCCATGGTGAGTCCTCGCCGCGTCTTCGGACTGAAATCCGTGGTCGTGAGGAACTTGGAGATTCCGAAGTCCAGGACCTTGACGTGATCGGGATTGCCCTCGCTGTGGACCAAAAAAACGTTGTCCGACGTCAAGTCACGGTGGACGACCCCGCAGCTGTGAGCGGCGTCCAGCGCGGAGGCCACCTGGAGGGCGATCCTCACCATCCGTCGAACGGGCAGCGGCCCCGTGGCGGCGATGTCCTTGGCCAGCGTGCGTCCCTCGAGATACTCGAGCACCAGGAAGGGAACGTGGCCCGGCAACTCGCCGAAGTCGGTGGAGGCAACGATATTGGGATGGCCGAACGTTCCCACCGCGCGCGCCTCGTTGATGAAGCGGGCAACGGCCTCGGGATCGCCCGCCATCTCACGGTGAAGGACCTTGATTGCGACCTTGCGGCCGATCTTCACGTGGGTCGCTTCGTAGACCGTGCTCATTCCGCCGGCGGCAATCTCCCGCACGATCCGGTAGCGACCGTCCAGCAACTCCCCAACGAACGGGTTGGGCGACGGCGACTCAGCCACGAACGCAGCCCGTCCCGCTGGCACCGTCCCGCCCAACCTCCAATCGGACGGCTAACCCATCGTTCAAACCATCTCGCAGGTCAGCTCGCCCACACACGCGACCAGCATATTGAAACGTCGCCTGAATTGCCAGGCAAAGGTCGAGCCCACCCCGGAATGTTCTTGCGGCCTCAATGTCGGGGGCGGCTCGTGCGATGAAGCACGCTGACGAGCCCATGACCGCGGGGAATCGACGTTTCCGGGAAGTTAAGGCGAAATGCAATGCCGTCGAAGGGTAATATCTCCTCGGATGCTCCGGAGCGGTGCGCGGAAGGCGGTGTTGTTTCTCTTGGCGATCGGCTGCGCGGGCACGTCGGCGCGGCGCAGCGACGCAGGTGCGGTCGGGCAGCCGGCGCCGCTCGGCGTGAAGCCCGGCAGCCCGGCCACGTCCCTCTTCGATCGAGATTGGGTATGGGAGGACGACCTTGGAAGCTCGGTCCGCTTCTCGGCGTGGCGCGGCAAGCTGCTGGTCGTCGGCTTGGTCTACACCTCCTGCACGACGGTGTGTCCGCTCTCGATCGAGAAGATGAGGCAATTGAGCGCGGCGTTCGAACGCGAGGGCCGAGCGGCCGAATTCGTCCTCGTGACGCTCGATCCCATGAGCGATACGGTCGCGCAGCTCGTCCGCTTCAAGGAGGCCCGCAACTTACCCCGGCGCTGGCACCTCGTGCGGGGGAGCCAGCAGCAGACGGACGCGCTGGCGGACGCGCTGCGCTTCAAGACCGTCACCATGGGAGATCACGTCGTTCACGAGGCGAAGATCGTCTTGGTGGATGAGCGGGGCCGAGTCATGGGCTACCTGCACGGTTGACGCTGGCGCCGCCCGTCCGCAGGTCAAGCGGGGTAGATGGGTGACGGCGACGAGCCTGCGTCCGTGGGCGCTGACACGGCGTGCGGGCTCGCCGCATTGGCGACGGCGCGCGCCAATTCCGCCACCCGGGCGGCGAGCTCTGGCGTTCCTTCGAAGCGGAGGCCGGCGCGACCCATGGGGCGGCGCGCGTCCATCACAGTCACCGCGAGCTCCGGCTGCCCATCGAGCTGCGTGAATATCAGCCGCCCCTTTTCCCCGAGGTCGAGGCCGGAGATCGCTTCGATCGAGGCTCCTCCTTCCGAGACCTCGAAGACGCGCACCTCCACGTCGCGGCCCGCCTCGGACACGTACCGTGCGTGCCAATCGACGGGGTGACGGGGGAACCGCCGCATGTAGGTGCCAAGCGCGACGGGCAGGGGGGCTCCTCCGCCGCCGTCGTCGCGCGCCGGGCGGCCGGGGACGCAGCAACGAGGCTCGATCGCCTTCGCGCGCGCGCCCGGGACACAGTGTGGGGCCTCGGCCTCGTTGACGTCCAGCAGCAGCTGCTCGGCCATCGCGTGCAAGGCGCGCACGTTGCGGTCGATGCCGGTGCCCAGCAGCAGCGGCGTGAGCGAGCCGGGCTGACCGCCGAGGTGGTCGCTCGCGTCGAGGACGCCGAGGACGGGGATCGACACGCCGAGATAGTCGGCGATGAGGCGCGACATCGCGTGCAGGATATCTGCCTCCTTCGCATCGTGGACGCGGTTGCCGATGAGCCGCGCTCCGAATCCGGCGAGCGCCTGATCGAAGACGGCGCGGACCTCAGGCCGGCCGTCGAGGAGCCCGAGCAACTCCGGCAGTGGCCGCGGCGTGGGCTCGCCGAGGGACGCCAGCAGCGCGTCGACCGCTTCGCCACCTCCCGCGACGTGCTCGAGCTCGCGAACCACCTCCGCGCGGAAGTAGCTGTAGACCGAGCGCAGCGAGCGCGCGTCGGGCGGTGACACGACGATCCGCAGCGCGCCCAGGGCGAAGAAGTCCACCAGCTCATCGTCGGAGTCGGCCGCGACGTCGGCGATGACGACGTCGGCGTCGAGCTCCCAGATCTGCTGAAGCAGCCGGTGCTGTTGGTCGGGCCGCGCGGGCAATTCTGGCGGATGCGCGCCATCGGCCGAGACCAGGAAGAGGTTGCGGATTGGCGTGGGCGTGAGCGCCTGCTCCATCGTGTCGATCTGCGCGTCGAGCAGCGCGTGCAGGCCCGACACCGGCGCGGTGATCCCGAACAGCCGATGCTGGGTGGGCTGTCGCAGATCGAGATCGATCAAGACGACCCGGGCGCGCAGGCCGGCGAGCGCGATGGCGAGGTTCGCCGCCACCGTGCTCTTCCCCGCGCCTCTGCGGCCATGGACGGCCAGGAAGCGCGCGCCCTGGCGTGCCCCGAGGGGAGTGTGCCAGCGGCCGCTCTTCATCATCGTCACCCGGCGCAGGGTTCGACTCCGGGCGATCAACGCCGATGACGGGTCGAACCGGGGTCGGGCGAATTCATCCATCGTGAGTCGGCCCGCGGGCCGTCCCTCCTCATCGACGGGGTCGGGTGCTTTCTGGAGGCCGGAAAATGCGGTCGCGGTCACGTCAGATTCGCGGCTCGCCGCGCCACGTTCTTGTCGCGAGACCTCAAGGAATCACCTTCTGCGGTCGATTCGCAAAGGGGTGACCCCCCGGACAATTCTCGAAGGAGAAATCGCACGATGGCACTTTCCGCGACCCTGGTAGACGGCACGATGCAGGCCGTGAAATCCGCTTCCGGTTTGGTGTACGGGCCGGACAGCCCGCTCGTGGATACCCGGAGGACCTGCGCGCGTGTGGCCCTCTCGGACGCGACGGTGCTGCTGAGTGGCGAGACGGGAACCGGCAAGGAGGTCTTCGCCCGCTTCATCCACGCGGGGAGCCCGCGTTCGGCGCGTCCGTTCGTGCCGGTCAACTGCGGCGCCATCCCCGAGACGCTGCTCGAGAGCGAGCTGTTCGGCTATGTGCGCGGCGCCTTCACCGGGGCGGTGTCGGCGCGGCGGGGCCGCGTCGCGCTGGCCGATGGAGGGACGCTGTTTCTCGATGAGATTGGCGAGCTACCGCTGTCGCTGCAGGTCAAGTTGTTGCGTCTCTTGCAGGAGCGAACCTACGAGCCCGTGGGCAGCTCGGAGTCGCTGCCGGCGAGCTTTCGCCTGGTCGCCGCGACCAATCGCGATCTGGCCGACGAGGTGAGGGCGGGGAGATTCCGCAGCGATCTGTACTACCGGCTCCACGTCTGTCCGGTCCGGCTGCCCTCGCTGCGCGAGCGACGGGGGGACGTCGCGGTCTTGTTTCGGCACTTCTGGGAGCGCCGGGGCGAGACCAGGCCCGTCGAGCCGGCGGTCATGCAGTGCCTCTCGGCCTACGACTGGCCGGGCAACGTCCGCGAGCTGGAGAACCTCGTCGAGCGGGTGTCGGTCTGCGCCGAGGGGGAGGTGATTCGGATGGCCGATCTTCCGCTCGGCTTGCGGGCTCCCCACCTCGGCGCCGTCGAGACGGCGGGTCAAGTCGAGCTCGCGGCGCCGGTCGAGATCGCTGCGACCGCGGCGGAGCTCCTGCGCGTTCCGTCCGTCGTGGGCGACGCGGCGACCTTTGCGCTGCCGCCTCCGCCCGCGCCGCCGCCACCGTTTGTCTCGGAGCGGGCCGAGCCTGTGTCCCTGCAGTCCCTGGCCACCATGGCCGCCGAGTTTCGCCAGGCCGAGCGAGCCGCGAACGCTTCCCTGCGCGAGGCGACCGGTAACACGCCCACGCCGATCCTGCAGTTCCCCGTGGACTTGCCCACGATGCTTCGGGAGCTCGAGAATCGCTACATCAACGCCGCTCTGCTTCACACGGGCAGCAACAAGAAGGAGGCGGCGAAGTTACTGGGGATGGGACGCACGACGCTGGTCGAGAAGCTGCGCCGGCGCTCGACCGACGAGCGCCCCACCGCCGCCGGGGACGAGCCGCCGGCGCCGACGACGTGATGCGGACCGGGCAAGGCCGCGGGGGCTACGAGGTTCGCGGCGGGTTCCTCGCCGCGCTTCCGACCCTGCTTTCGGTCTTGTCTGGAATCGCGCCCGCGTCCGCCCACGCGGCCGCGCCGACGAAGGAGCCGCCGCCGCCTGTGCGTTTGACGATGTCGGCGACCGCCGAGCGTCTGCCGCTGCCCGCGCTGCACGGACACGTCGAGCTGACGGTCGACGCGCTCAGCCGCGTCATCCGGCTGCGGCCGAGCAAGGGCAAGGACAACGCCACCGCCCTGGCGGCGAAGCTGGCCGCTCACGCCGGAGCCCTGTGCCCGCGGGTCACCGTGCGCGACGGCGCGGTCGAGCTGACGTGCCGGAGCCATCGCATCGAGGCGCAGCTCGGCAGCGAGGGGAAGGCCAGGTACCTCGACATCAACGAGCTGCGCGGTCTGCCGTGGCGTTCGGGTCCTGACGCGGCCCCAAACTACTTCTTCGATCCATGGCGGGTGGGCCTCGGCCAGGGGTGTCTCGCCAAGGCGGGTGCGGCCCGCGGCGAGTGCGAGCTGAAGGATGGGCACATCCTGGCGGCGGCGGGGTATTTTCGCGCGGCGCTGACCGGGCAGCACCGCCAGATGGCGTCGCTGCGTCTCGGTGATCTGGCCCTTCGCACCGGCGATCCGCTGACGGCGGGCGGCTGGTATCACCGCGTCGGATCTTTTGGCGTGTTCGGGCGCATGGCGGCCGAGCGTCTGTGCGAGCTGAACGGGGAGTGCCTGGGAAGCTCGGAGGACGTCTGGAAGGTCTTCGATCCGAACGGCCTCCCGGAGCCGCTGCGAGCCGAATCGTTGATGCGCGCGGCCCGCGCCGAGGCCTACCTCGGGCGCGTCAGATCCGCGGTTCGCATCATGGCGGACCAGATTCAGGCGCACGGCATGGCGAGCCTCTGTCGCGAGGAGGCCGAGCTCCTGTGCCGCCGCATCCTGCTGCAGGGGATGAACGAGGCGGCGCGCGTCTATGTTCCCGCTCACCATGCGCAGCAGCTGGCGGGACCTGCAGCGGCCCCGCCCCCGTCTCCACCCCCGGCACCGCCGGCCGCGGCCGAGGTCGCGAACGCCGACGCCGCGACGAAGGAAGCGGCGCCCAAGCCGCCGGCCGAGAGCACGGCCGCCGATGACGAGCAGACGTTTCGCGAGAACCTGATGCAGACCTACCTGGGACTGCCCTCGTGGGACAAGGGCCCGCTCGCCGTCGAGCTGGCGGAGGCCGGCGCCAACGTGGCGATTCGCATGGGCGCGCCAGACTTCGCCGGGAACCTGCTGGCCTCGTCCGCCCGCGAGGTCCCTGACGCCCGCCTCCCGGATCATTTGCTGGCCGCCGTGGAGGCCTTCCTGCGCGCCGAGGACCTCGTGCGCGCGCGCGTCGTCGCCGAATACATGGGCACGCGCCTTGGCCCCAAAGGACGGGTCAGCGCCGGCTGGAAGGCAGCGATGAAGACCCTCGTCGCACGCACCGAGGAAGACGAGATGTCAGGCAGCCTGCGCGCCGCGATCCAGAAAGAGATGGAGGCGACGCTGGCGGGACTGAAGGATGCGCAGGCCGCCGCCGACAAGGCGAAGGCGTTGCTCGGAGGACTGAAGGACGCCTCGGGCACCAAGGGCCAGGCGGCGAGCCCCGCGCCGCCCCCGACCGAGGGCGGCGGATGAGCGTCGGAGATCTGGCGCGCCAGGGCGCGGTCTGGCTGGCACGGCCTTCGCAGTCGTCGTCTGACGAGGGCAAAACATGAAGATCTTCGACACGACTTTGACACGGCTCGAGCAATCGCTCGACGTTCGCCTCGTGGAACACAACGTGCTGGCGGGAAACGTCGCCAACGCGGACACACCGGGCTACCGCTCGCGGGAGCTCGACTTCTCGCAGGCCATGGCGGCCGCCACGGACGCGTCCGCGAGCGAGGGCCTGGCGGCGACCGACCCGCGGCACCTCGGCCCCTCGGGCGACGGCGGGGAGGGCTCGCGCGCCACTTCTGCGGCGACGATGTTGATCCGCGCCGGCGGCGGCTCGAGCCCGAGCATCGACGGCAACGAGGTGGACCTCGACCGCACGATGGCGGGGCTCGCCGAGAACGGATTGCAATACGGCGCCAGCGCTCGCGCCGCGGGCAAGAAGCTGGCGATCTTGCGCTACGTCGTCTCGGACGGGGCGAGCTAGGCCATGGACTTCCTCACGGCGCTTCGAATCAGCGGTGCGGGCCTCGGGGTCGAGCGGACCCGGGTCAACCTGGCGACCTCGAACCTCGCCAACGCGGAGACCACGCGAACGGCCGCGGGGGGACCCTATCAACGCCTCGATCCCGTCATCCAGGCGGTGCCGTTTCCGGCCGAGCTCGGCGAGGCGCAGGCGTCCGCCGGTCCGCCGATGAAGGCCGAGATCGCGGCCATCGTCGCCGACCAAACACCAGGACGGAAGGTCTATAGCCCCGGTCATCCCGACGCCGACGCAGAGGGGTTCGTGGTGTTCCCGAACGTCAACCCGGTTCACGAGGTGGTGAACCTGATGTCTGCGTCCCGCAGCTACGAAGCGAACGCGACCGCCATCGACACCCTCAAGACCATGGCGCAACGAGGCCTCGACATCGCCCGCTAGGGCGTGAGCTCGGCCGCACGCCGCGAAAGGTTCCCCCATGAGCATCGAAACGATTCAGTCCATCTCGCAGCCGATCTCGCACGTCGGCGAGGACAGCCGAGCCGCGAGCGTCGAGTCCGGCGGCCAGGCCGTGGGGCCGGGCAGCTTCGCCGAGACCCTGGGCGGTGCGTTGCAGAAGGTCGATCAGCTCCAGCTCGACGCGGACGCGCAGGCGGAGAAGGTCGCGCTCGGCGGAGGGAACCTGCACGAGATGTCCCTGGCGCTCGAAAAGGCCGATGTGTCGATGCGCCTCGCGATGAAGGTGCGCAACAAGATGATCGACGCCTACCAGGAGATCATGCGCATGAGCGTGTGACGACGATGGACGATTGAGATGCGCGACACCGATCGTGAAACGGGCTCCGGGTCGAGAGAGGGAAATGGCGTATGGAACCACTGTTCAATCAACTGAAGGAGCTGCCGCGGCGATTGGCCGCGCTCCCGCCGTCCGTGAAGTTCGGCGCGTTCGCCGGCCTGGCGGTCCTGGCCGTGATCGTGGCGATCTCGCAGCTCGGCGGCACGAGCGGCGCCTGGGAGTATGCGTTCACGAACCTCACCGCCGAGGACTCCGCCGAGGCGGCCGCGCAGCTCAAGGCGGCGAAGATCCCCTTCAAGCTGGACGCCGGGGGCACGGCGCTGTCGGTTCCTGCCTCGCAGGTCTACGACGCGCGCTTGATGTTGGCGGCGGCCGGACTGCCCCGCGGTGGTGGCGTGGGCTTCGAGATCTTCGACCGCGGTGATCTGGGCGTGTCCGAGTTCACCCAGCGGGTGAACTTGCAGCGAGCCATCGAGGGCGAGCTCTCCCGCACCATCTCCCGGCTGGCGCCCGTGCGCAGCGCGCGCGTTCACATCACCCTGCCGGAGAAGGGGCTTTACCGCGACGAGGATCGCAAGGCGTCGGCCGGGGTGGCGCTGACGCTGCAACCGGGGCGCGTGATGTCCGACCGCGAGATCGCCGGCGTGAGGCACCTGGTCGCCGCGTCGGTGACGGGGCTGTCGCCCGAGGGCGTCACCATCGTCGACGGACGCGGCACGGTGTTGGCCGGCGACAACTCGCCGGGGGCCAAGGCGCAGAGCGCCGAGCGCGACACCGAGCGAACCTTCGAGCGGCGCGTGATCGACATGCTGGAGCCGGCCGTCGGGCAGGGCGCGGTGGTGGCCAAGGTGAGCGCGACGTTCGACAGCTCGGAGGTCGAGACGACGAATGACGCCTACGATCCGGAGGGCTCCGCCGTACGCAGCGAGCACAAGACCACCGAGCAGAATCAGCAGGACAGCGCGGGCGCGTCGGGCGTGGCCGGCGCCGCCGCCAACCAGCCCATGGCGGCCGCGCCGGGCGGCGGCTCATCGAACCGCGGCACGAGCGCCCGCGAGGACGAGACCAAGAACTACGAGGTGTCGAAGACGGTCACCCACACCGTCACGCGCGGCTCGCGCCTGAAGCACCTGTCGGTCGCGGTCCTGATCGACGCCCCCGCGGGCAAGCCGCGCGGCGACGCGGAGATGAAGCGACTCGAGTCGCTGGCCAAGGGCGCGGTGGGCTTCGACGCCGCGCGCGGCGATCAATTTCAGATCTCGGCCTCGGCCTTCACGCGGGCGGTGGAGCCCGAGGAGGCCAAGGTGTCGCTGCTCGATTCACCGCGGATCATGCGCATCGCGCAGCTCCTCGGTGGCGTGGTGCTGCTGATCATCGCCGCGCTGGCCATCAGCAAGATGCGGGCGCTGGCGTCGTCTCCCGCGCTGGCCACGTCGGGGGGCAGCATGGCGATGCTGCGACCGGGAGCGCGCGTCGGGGAGCTCGAGGCGATGATGGACCAGCACGCGCTTCCCGCGTCGTCGGGGCAGGCGCAGCTTGGCGCCGCCGATCCCAACGCAGGCGTGCGCGATCGTGCCAGAGACGTGGCGCGGACTGACCCCGCGCGCGCGGCACATCTCCTGAAGGCCTGGATTGATTCGGACAGCGAGCAGAGGAGCTAATTCGTGGCGGAACTCGAAGCGAACGGCGACGGAAAAGCGGACGGCAAGCGGCCGCCGGGCCCTGGTACGCAAAGGGCGGCGGCGTTGCTGTTGGGGCTGGGCCCCGACGTGGCCGCGGCGATCTTTCAGCACCTGGACGAGCCGACGGTGCGGGCCATCGCGCTCGGCGCGAAGCAGATTCGCCGGCAGCCGACGGCGGTGCCGCTGGCGCTCGGCGCCTTCGTCGAATCGCTGGACATGGTGGGCGGCGACACGGCGGCGGGCGACAACCTGCTGCGCGAGATCGCCTCGCAGGTCCTCGGCGCCGACGTCGTCCGCCGCGCCTTCGACGGCGCCGCGCCCCCTCCGCAGGCCGACGAGGTCCTGGGCCCGGTGGCGCTCGCCGACCCCGAGGCGCTGGCGATGGTGCTGTCTCGCGAGCAGCCGCAGACGGTGGCGCTGGTCCTCGGCGCCATGGAGGGCTCGCGCGCGGGCCTGGTCTTGAAGTTGATCCCGGAGGCGCAGCGCCCCCAGATTCTCCGCCGCCTCGCCACCCTGGAGGCGGTGTCGCCGGAGGTCTTGCGCGAGGTCGGGAACGCGCTGTCCATCGAGCTGCGCGCCTCGGTGTCGCAGGGCATGCGGCGGTTCGACGGCAAGGGCGCGGCGGTCGAGCTGTTGCGCCGGACGCCGGCGGCCCAGCAGAGCGAGGCCGTTCAG
Organism: uncultured Myxococcales bacterium; assembly: GCA_964443975.1. Lineage (GTDB taxonomy): Bacteria > Myxococcota_A > Polyangia > Fen-1088 > Fen-1088 > DASYCK01. The sequence goes on from CAYUFS010000007.1 coordinate 37,329, forward strand.
GAGATCGAGAAGGATGATCCCGAGCTGGCGGCGGAGCTGCGCACGAAGCTGTTCACGTTCCAGGACCTCGTGAACCTCTCCGATCGCGACATCCAGACCTTCTTACGGGAGGTGGACACGAGCCGCCTCAGCGTCGCGCTCAAGGGCGCGGCGGTGGTGGTGCGCGACAAGATCCTGAAGAACATGTCCAGCCGCGCGGCGCAGATGCTGGGGGACGACATCGCGGCCATGGGCCCGGTCAAGCTGGCCGACGTCGAGCTGGCGCAGAGCGAGCTGGTCAAGATTGCATTCACGCTGGCGGAGCAGGGACGGATCACCGTCGTCGGACCCGCCGACAAGATGGTGTAGCGGGAGATGCCGACCATGCCTGCATCGTCTCACCGCCGCACACGCACCCCGGGATTCCTCTCGGCGATGCGTCCGAAGAACATCCACGCGCTGTTTGGCGCGCCGTCCGCCGCGGAGGAGCCCCTGTTCGGCGACGACGCGGCGGGGGACGACGACGCGCTCGGCGTCGAGGCACTGGCGCCGCCGCTTCCCAGCCCGGCGTCGCCCATGAACGGGGAATCATCCGAGCGCCTGGCCCAGGCGATAACGGAGCTCCGTCGCGTGTCCGAGCGTCTCGGCGGGGAGCTCGGCTCCACGGCGCTGGAGATCGGGTGCCTGCTGGCCCGGCGCATCATCGAGGCCGAGCTGAAGAGCGATCCGGAGCTCCGGACAGCGTTGATACGGGCGGCCGTTCGTCGACTGGGTGAGGTGCAGCGGGTGACGGTGCGCCTCTGCGCCACGGATCGGGAGGCTGTCGCATCTCTGGCGGGGGAGGGGCCGGTGGGCGAGGCGCTGGGGCTCCCCATCGCCTCCGTGGACCTCGTCACCGACACGAATCTGTCGCCGGGCGACGCGATCGTCGAATCCGACACGGGAATCGTGGATGGCAGGCTTGGCACACGCCTTGAAGAGCTTCGTCGCGTGCTGGCTCCCGTGATGAACCCGAAGGACGGAGAGACGTCGTGATCGACGCGAGTCGCGCCGACGCTCGGTTGATGGCGCGGGTGGCGCGGACGCTCGCCGACGCGGAGTCCATGCCGATCGCCGGCAAGGTGACGCGGGTGTCGGGCATCATCGTCGAGGCGACGTTGTCGACGGTGGCCGTGGGGAGCGCGTGCGAGATTCGACTGGCGTCGCACAAGACGCTGATGGCCGAGGTGGTCGGCTTCACGAAGAACCGGGCGCTCCTGATGCCGTTCGGGGATGTCGCCGGCGTCAGCGAAGGTTGCGTCGTGTGGCCGCGCACCGCGGGCGCCGACATCCCCGTGGGCGACGCCCTGCTCGGCCGCGTCGTCGACGCCGGAATTCGCGCGGTCGACGGCGGAGCGCCCCTCGCGCTCCCGCAACGTGCGCCGCTCTACGCCACGCCGCCGCCGGCGATGACCCGACGGCGCATCTCGCGCCCGCTGCCCCTCGGCATTCGCTCGCTCGACGCGTGCCTCACGTGCGGTGAGGGCCAGCGCGTGGGCATCATGGCGGGCCCCGGCATCGGCAAGAGCGTCCTCATGGGAATGCTGGCCCGGGGCGCCGCGGTCGACGTGATCGTGGTGGGCCTCGTGGGCGAGCGTGGTCGCGAGGTCCGCGAGTTCGTCGAGCGCGATCTCGGCGCGTCCGGCCTGGCCCGGACGGTCGTCGTCGTGGCGACCGCCGACGAGCCGCCGCTCGTGCGGGTGCGCGCGGCCGTCGCCGCGACCGCGGTCGCCGAATACTTTCGCGGACGCGGCAAGAAGGTCCTGCTGCTGGTCGATTCTCTCTCGCGCGTCGCCATGGCCCAGCGCGAGATCGGCCTGGCCGCCGGAGAGCCGCCGACATCGCGGGGCTACCCTCCGTCGGTGTTCGCGGCGCTCCCGCGCCTCGTCGAGCGCGCCGGCAACGGCGCCGGCGAGGGAAGCATCACGGCGATGTACACGGTGCTCGCCGAGGGCGATGACATGTCCGATCCGTTCGTCGACGCCGCGCGCGCCGCCCTGGATGGCCACATCGTGCTGTCTCGAAAGCTCGCCGACGCGGGACAGTTCCCGGCCATCGACGTGCTGAGCAGCATCAGCCGTTGCATGTCCGACGTCACCGGCGCCGAGCATCGCAAGCTGGCGATGGAGGCGCGCGAGGTGCTGGCCACCTATCGTGAGGCGGCGGATCTGGTCGAGGTGGGCGCCTACGTCGCAGGGTCGAATCCCCGCGTCGATCGCGCGCTTCGCAGCGTCCACCTGGTGAACGCGCTGTTTCGGCAGGGTCCCCAGGAGAGGTATTCGCTCGAGAGCACGCTCGACGGCTTGAAGCGCGCGCTCGAGGCGGCCCCCGCGGCGGTGGCCGCGCCGCCGTCGGCGGCGGCGGGAGCACGCCGTGGTTAACAACGCGCGGTGGGCGGGGATCGCCGCCGTCGCGGTCGTGGCGTTCGTCGCGTTCATGGCGACGGGCTCCGGCCGCGCCGCCGATGGAGCCGTCGGCGCAGCGCCGGCGAAGGGCGGAGCCGCTGGCGCACCCGGCGCCAGCGCCGTTGATGCGTCCGGCGGCCCTGGCGGCGCGGGTGGCCGCGCCGCCGCGCCCGCTGAAAGCGCGAAGATGTCGGCCCGGAAGGGGACGGCAGGACTCAAGACCCATCACGCCGCGAAGGTCGCCGACGCCCCAGAGGAACCGATCGGGCAGGGACCTCCACCATCGTCGCCATTGACGATGAACGGTCTCCGCAGGGAGCTCGATCGGGAGCGGTCGCCCGGAACCGACCCGGCCGCGCCCCCGCGCGTGAAGCTGGAACAGCTGCTGGGCGAGGTGTCGAAGGCGCGGGAATCGTTGCACCAGGACACCCTCCGGCTGGAGGCGATGGCCGGCGGTGACGCGACCGCGGACGAGTCGTCGGGGACGGCTCCGTCGGGGTCGGCTCCCGCGCCGGCGGCTGCCGGCCCGGGGCAGCCGCCACAAAAGAATCCGCTCGACTCCCTGGCGAAGGCGCTGCGCGGGATCAAGCCCGAGCAAGCGGCTCCGATCGTCGCCCGCCTCGACAAGGGCCTCGCCGCGACGGTGCTCTTGAAGATGCCGCCCGGCGATGCAGGAAAGATCATGGGGGCCCTCAAGCCCGAAGTGGCCGCAGAGCTGGCGACGCAAATCGCGATGCGAGCGCCGGTCGCCGCGCGGACGGGAGGCAAGAAATGACGTTCCTTCCCCGACTCGGTCCACAGGTGGGCGCGGCCGAGAGTGGCGCGACGGCCGGGCATCCGGAGCGATACGAAGGCCACCCGGCTCGAACGACCGGCGCGGGCAGCGGGACAGCGTCGGCCGCGGCGCGGCTGGGCACGGCGTCCGCGGCGGACGAACCGTCGTTCGACTTCGCCGGGCTTGGCGCGCGCGCCGGCAAGGACACTGGCGAGGAAGCTGGTGAGGATGTGACGTCGGACGAGCCGGGCACGCCGCTTCATGGCGAGGCCGGCGGACAGCTGGCGCTTCGCGTGACCGGCGGGTCGAGCGGGGGCGCTGTCAACCGGGGGGAACGGAGCTTCGCCGCCGAGCTGGCCAGGAACGTGACGACCGTGACCAGAGCCACCGACGAGCCGAGCGCCGCCACGGCGACCGGGCCGCAGCCCGGAGCGCAGGCGGCGCCGGCACGAGCTGAGGCGCTGCCGGCGGGCTCGCGTTCCATCGCCCTTCGATCTCCGGAACCCACGCGGGAGGGGGACGAGCCCGGCGTCATCGCCGTGGCGGCGTCCTCTACGCTCGCCGGGGCAAGCTGGGCGGCCGAGGCGTCCCGCCCCTTCGGGGTGTCTGGTTCGCTCGCGGCATCGTCTCCGGTCACTCCGTCGGCCCGGCCGGCGCGGACCGCGTCGCCGTCTCGACCGCCACTCGACAGCGACGGCGGCGGCGTCCTCGCATTTCAGATGATCTCCCGAGCTGACGAACCGCCATCGCAGATGTCGGAACGGTTCGAAGTCAGGGGAGTCATGGCCGATAGCCTCGCGCAGGCGGAGGTCGTGGACCACCCTGCCGCCGACACGATGGCGCTCGGTGAAGGCACGAGCAAGTCCGCCGTGTCGGTCACGCTGAGCCCCGCCCCGGCGAGCCCGGAGAGCCGCGGGCACATTCCATCGCGCGCGGCGCCTCGCGGGGCGATGCCAGCGCAGGAACTCCTGCCGTCGCGCGGCGCCGAGCAGGTTGCGCCCGTCGTGAACGCGCCGTCGTCTCGTGCCGGCCTGGAGCCACGGACGCCCGTTGTCGCTGCAGGGCCCGAGCGTTCCGGTGCGAGCCCAATCGTCGTGGAACAGGGCGGCTCGCCCTCTGTCCGCGCCGTTGCACCCGCGAGCGTGACCGTCGGGGAATCGCTGGAGCGGCGCGCGCCCCGACCTCCGGTGGCGTTCGTCCGCGCGGGGGCCGTCTATGCGAGGGCGGCATTCGACGCATCGGCGGCGGTTGCCACACCTTCGCCACCGCCGTCGCTGGCGCGATCGCCGTCACCCTTGGCGCAGAGGCCAGGATCGAGGGCGGCGAGGTCGGTCGCCGTCGGCGGGCCGATTGACGGCGCGAAGGCCGCTCCCGAGTTCCCTGCGGTCGCGCGGTCGGCGCAGGCCCCGGCGGACTCTCCGGTCGCACGGGGAGGAGTCGCCGCGAGGCACGCCGCCCTGACTTCGCTCGCGACGTCCCCCGATGGTAGTGGTCGCGCCGTCCCTGCCTCCCGCGCGGCCGTCCAAACGCCCACGTCATCGCTCGCGGCTCCGGAGCACGACATTCGTCGATCGCTCCCGACCGCTGCTGCCGCTCCCTTCCTGCCGCGACTGGGCGCCGAGCCACGCTCGTTCGTGCCGTCTGGCGAGGTTGGGCCTGCTGGCGCCGTCGCCCTTGCGGTTTCTGGTGGCCCTCCGGTGCACGCTGTCGCAGACCGCACGTGGCCAGAGTCGGAGCGAGGCGAAACGGGCACGGCGCGAACGGACTCACGCAACCGGAGCGAAGCGCCGCCGGTTCGACCGGCGAACGAGCCAAACCCCCACGCCGGCGAACCTTCCCAAGCGTCCCAACCCGACCGCGGCCACGCACAGGTCGTCGCGGGTGAGCTCGCCGTCGCCGCGCCGCCCGCTACAAGCCCGAGTCCGCGCGCCAACTGGGCTCGCTCCCCTGTCGCAGGCGGCGAGGTGGCCGCCCCGCAGACCTTCCCGCTCACCGGCGCCGATCCGCTCGGGCACCTTCCGGCGCCGGCCTCGGAGCCACCCCTCGTCGCGCAACACCTCGTCTCGGGCCAGCTCGCGGCCCCCGCGTTCCGTTCGGCCCCGGATGCCTCCCCGGCGGCCGTCGAAACGCCCACGGCTGCGCTCGCTGCACCAGAGCACGATCCGCTGCGATCCCAGGTGACCGTGGCTGCAGTTCCCTCGCTCGCGCGACCGGCCGCGAAGCCCCCCTCGTCCGAGGCGCGCCCCCCCGGCGCCGTCCCACTGGCGCTTCCCGCTGGTCTTCCGGTTGCCGCTGTCGCAGACGGCCCGTCGCTGAAGTCGAACCGAGCCGAAACGGGTGCGGCGGGGACGGACGTGAGCAGGCCGACCGACGCGCGACCGGCGCGACCGGAGACCGAACGAACCCGCTCCACCGGCGAACCTTCCCGGAGTTCCCGACTCGACGGCGGGCGCGCGCAGCTCGTGCTGGGTGGCGTCTCCGTCACCGCGCCGTCCGTAGCCACCCCGAATCCGCGCGCTGACCGCTCCCCTCCGCCTGTCGCAGGCGGCGACGTGGTCGCCCCGCTCACCTCCGCGCTCATCGACGCCGAGCCGCTCGCGCCACCTCCCGCGATTTCGTCGCCCGTGCCCCCTCGCGTCGACGTGGCGCTCGAGCTCGGTGCCACGCCGCAACGGTCCGCGGGATTCTCAACGTCGGCCCGCGCCGACGTTGCGTCTCGCGCAGACGTGTCCCAGCGATGGTCGGCGCAGCCCGCTCCCCCGGCTTTCGAGCCCGCGGCGTCGCCGGTCTCGAAGGTGGGCGCGGAGCCCCCCTTGGTCGCGCCACGAGTCTCCTCTGGCGCGTTCGCTTCGGCCCCACACGCAACCCGGCACGCTCCTGGAGCGGGTGCGGTTGCCGAGGCGACGGCGGCGCACCCCACGCCGCTCGTCGTCTCGTCGTCCGCGACCCCACCCACGTCACGCCTTTCCGACACGCGCCGTGTCCGAGCGGCGCATCTCGACCTCGCGCAACAATCCTCCCGATCGGGGACGGTGGCCACTTCCCCTTCCACAGAGGTTGTCGGCACGCCCGCCGCAGCCGATAAGGGAGAGTTCGCGATTTCGGGGGGCCGACCAACCGCCGTCGATTCCGTGGTCCCGCGTGCCGTCGGCGGTCTCGGCGATCGGGTGGCGGCACGTTCCAACCCCGAGCCCACGCCCGCGCGCGAGGAGCGCCCTTCGACGCCCGGGGCCCGTCCGGCTCGCGCCGCGCAATCGGGCGCGACCGCGAACGCCTTCGTCCCGACGTCCGCTGCGACGCTTCCCGCGTTCGCGCCCGCGTTTGCCTCCGCGACGCCGAGCGCCGGCGAGCCCAAGGTCACGGGTGGCGCGTCGGCACGTGACGCCGGAGCTTCGCGCGAGGTGCAGGCCGCCAGGGCGGCCAAGAGCGCGACGCGAACGTCCACCATCGCGGACGTCGCCGAGGGTGGTCCCTCGAGCGGCTCGCCCTCCGCGCGGGCGGACGAACCGCGCACCGAGCGCCGCGAGGCGACGCCCATCGGCGTGTCGCCACCGGCACCGGCGCAAACACACGCCGTCGCTCCGAGCGGCCATTCCGCGCCGGGCGCGCTCTCGGCGCCGGTGACCATCCCACCCGGGCTGCTCCCGCCGACGGCCGCGCCGGCGCGGCCGCTCTACGACATGGCCACGTCCGATCAATCCCTGCAAGCGACGGCGCTCGGCAGGAACGCACACGTTCACCTCGACACCGGGGCGGCGGGCGCGCTGTCCTTGCACCTCACCGTTCGCGATGGCGTCGCGGACCTGGAGATCGACGGACCCGCCGTCGAGGCCCTCGACCTTCGCCCCGAGGACATTCGGCGCGCGCTGGCGGGTGAAGGCCTCGCGCTCGGACACTTCGCGTCCCGCGTGAACGAGGCCGCCGAGGCTCCCGCGGGACGGGCGCCAACGTCCGACGCGAGCGCATCGGCCGCGGCGCCCGAAGCACAGCGGCCGAGGGCGTCCGACGCCGCGCCGTCCCTCCCCGCGGCCGCCTTCACCTCTCATCAATCAGGCGCAGGCGCGTCGTCGTACGGCGAAGGGCGCAAGCACTGGCACGACGATGGCGCGGACGCCGGGAGCCGCGATGGCCGCTCCCCGGCGCCCGGGGGCTCGTCGCAATCCTCGTCAACCTCGCCCTCAGGCGACGACGGCCCGCGCCGCCGTCGCGGCTTTCACGTCACCGCTTAGGAGAAAGCACCATGTCGACAGTCATTCCAGGCATCACCTCGGCAGCCGACGCGCCGATACCCAACACCAACAGCCCGACGGGTTCGAGCAACCTGGGGAAGGACGAGTTCCTGAAGATCCTCGTCGCCCAGCTGCAGAACCAGGATCCGACGCAGCCGCAGGATTCGTCGCAGTTCGTCGCCGAGCTGGCGCAGTTCTCGTCGCTCGAATCGCAGCAGAACACGGTCAGCGCCCTCAATTCGCTGATGATGGGCCAGGCCACCGCGAACTCCACCGCGGCGACCGCGTTCATCGGCAAGAACGTGGGCTATCAGGGGGGCAGCGTCAACTGGGACGGCACCAGCGGGGTCTCGGCGAGCGCGAACCTGGCCGGCTCCGCAGACAAGGTCGCCATCGCGATCACGAACGCGCAGGGTCAGGTCGTCCGCACCCTCCAGCTCGGCGCGCACGGCGCCGGCGACCTGCCGATCGCCTGGGACGGACGCGACGACAAGGGCGCTCCCGTCACGCCGGGGGCCTACTCGCTGCAGCCCGCCGCGTTCGACGCCTCGGGCGCGGCCGTCTCCATCAACCTCAGCACCTCCGGAACCGTCTCCGGCGTCACGTTTCAGGGCGGGGTTCCGTACCTCCAGGTCGGAAGCTCGCTCATCAAGATGTCCGATGTCACCTCCATCAACGAAAGGAACACCCCATGAGTCTCGTATCAGCTCTTTACACAGGTCAGACCGGTCTCGAGTCCAGCAGCACGGACCTCTCGGTCATCGGCGACAACATCGCCAACTCCGCCACCGTCGGCTTCAAGGCCAGCCGCGCTGACTTCTCGAACACGATGGCGCAGCAGATGACCGGCGCCGGCGGTGCCGTCTCGCAGGTCGGTCTCGGCGCGGAGCTGCTCAGCGTCCAGAAGATCCTCACCCAGGGCGCGCTCAACAACACCGGCGTGGCGACCGATCTGGCGCTCGACGGCGGCGGCTTCTTCGTCGTGGCCGGCTCGCACAACGGACAGCAGGGCCAGTTCTACACGCGTGACGGCCAGTTCTCGATGGACAAGTCCGGCTACATGGTGAACCAGGAGGGCCTGCGGGTGCAGGGCTACCCCGCCGACCCGACCGGCGTCATCGGGCCGACCGCAGGCGACATGCAGCTCGGCAGCGCCTCCTCGCCCGCCCTGCCGACGAGCGCCGTCACCATCAAGGCGAACCTGGATGCGGCCGCTCAGGTCGCGGTTCCCCCGGTGGCGTTCGATCCCCTCAACCCCGTCGCGACGTCGCAGTACTCGACCAGCGTCACGGCCTACGATTCCCTCGGCATCCAGCACCAGGTCGACGTCTACTTCGTCAAGACGGGAAACGCCGCCACCGGTGAGGCGCAATGGAGCTACCACGCCTTGACCGACGGCGGAGGGCTGACGGGCGGGACAGCCGGCGTCGCCACGGAGATCCAGTCGGGCGATCTGACCTTCGACCTGACAGGCAAGCTGGCGACCGTGGGCAACGTGGCCGGGACGTTCAATCCCGTCAACGCGACCCAGGCTCAGGCGCTGACGTTCAACATGGGCGACGACACGGGGACCGGCGGAACCGGCCTGAAGGGCCTCACGCAGTTCGCGGCTCAATACGGCGCGACCTCGGTGACCCAGGATGGCTACGGCTCGGGCGTGCTGTCCAGCATCAGCATCGACAAGATCGGGAAGGTGCAGGGCGCCTTCAGCAACGGCACGAGCCGGGTGATCGGGCAGCTGGCGGTGGCGTCGGTGACCGCCGCCGATCAGATGTCGCGCGTCGGCGGCAACATGTTCGCCGAGACGACGGCGTCCGGGAACCCGACGCTCGGCAAGGCTGGCTCGGGCGGTCGCGGGGGCATCGCGGCCGGCTCGCTCGAGAACTCGAACGTCGACCTCTCGAACGAGTTCATCCACATGATCACCGCCCAGCGCAACTACCAGGCGAACGCCAAGACCATCACGACGGCCGACGCGCTCCTCCAGGAGTTGATGAACCTCAAGCGCTAGTTGATCTGGACGTACGGTACTTCTCGTTCCACCGACGGCCGACGATCCGACCCGCTGGCTGCGCCGACACTGCGCTCCGGTGCTCGTGTGCCGAAGTACACTCCGCTCCGGTGCTCGCTTCGGCTTCGCCATCGGGCCGGCTTGTCGGCCGCGTTCCAACGTTCGCTTCCCGCGAGCCGCGGAAGGCCCGTCTGGCCGACGGAAGACGCCTGCCGTGCCACAGAATCTTTGCACACTCCGCAAGACACGACGGTCCGCGATCCCCGCGGGCTCGGGACCTCAGGAATTGCCCTGCTTCCGTCGATGGGGGCTGGGCGGAATGGACAATCGCATGATCTTCTTGACGCGTTTTGACGGAACCGAGGTGGTGGTCAACAGCGATCTCATCGTCACCGTAGAGAAGATTCCCGACACGGTGGTCACGTTGACCACCGGCGACCGGATCATGGTCAAGGAGCGGGTCGAGGAGGTGGTGGCGCGCGCCGCGGCCTATCGGCACCGCGTCCTTCAGGGGCCGGGTGTTCGAGCCGATGCGCAGGACATCGCGGCCGCGCTGGGCGGCCACGCGGGGGCGCCCCCAGCTCCACCGACGGGGCGGAAGGATTCCTAGAGCAAATGGACATCACATCGATAGGCGGCATCGTGCTGGCGATCGCCTGCATTCTCGGCGGTCAGGCGATCGAGGGCGGCCACGCGAGCTCTCTGGTGCAAGCCACCGCCGCGATCATCGTCATCGGAGGCACCATCGGCGCATGCGCCGTGGCGTTTCCCATGTCGGACTTCCTGAAGGGCTGCAAGATGGGCGCGCAGGCGTTCAAGAACAAGAAAGGCGATTCGCCGGAGCTCATCAAGCAGATCGTCGAGCTCGCCGCCGTGGCCCGGCGCGAGGGTGTGCTGGCGCTCGAGCAGAAGCTGACCGAGATCAAGGATCCGTTCCTGAAGCGGGCGGTCGGCTTCCTGGTGGACGGCGTCGACGCCGCCATCGCCCGCGATTCGCTGGAGACCGAGATCCACCACGAGTTCGACAGCTCGTCGGTGGCCGCGAAGGTGTGGGAGTCCGCCGGTGGCTTCGCCCCGACGGTCGGCATCCTCGGCGCGGTGCTCGGGCTCATCCACGTCATGGAGAACCTGTCCGATCCCTCGAAGCTGGGCGGCGGCATCGCCACTGCGTTCGTCGCCACCGTCTACGGGGTCGGCACGGCCAACCTCTTCTTTCTGCCGATCGCCAACAAGTTGAAGCGAAAGCTCGGCATCGAGAAGGAGCGCAAGACGCTGATCGCCGAGGGCGTGCTGTCCATCCAGGCCGGGCTCAACCCCCGGGTGCTGGAGGAGAAGCTCGCCTCGTATTCCGGGCACCACGCCCCCAAGACAGACGAGAAGGACGGAAAGTGACCTCGGTCTGGCTGCAGGGGCGGCGCGGTGGCTAAGCGGCAGCACCACGAGGAGCACGAGAACCACGAGCGCTGGCTGGTCTCGTACGCCGACTTCATCACCCTGCTGTTCGCGTTCTTCGTGGTGCTCTACGCGACGAGCCGCGTCGACAACAAGAAGCTCGTGCAGGTGACGAACTCGATCAAGTTCGCGATGCACTTCAAGGGCTCGGGCGGGATCGAGTTTCGCAATCGCTTCGAGGGTCCGCCCACCGAGGGCGGCCGCTGCAAGTCGCAGCCAAACGGCCTCGAGCAACGACCGCGGACGAAGCGCGAGGACGAGGCGCAGCAGCTGCGCAAGAAGATCGAGCGCCGGCTCAAGCGGTTCCTGCAGACCCGGCCCGAGACGCACGTTCAGATCGACATCGACAAGGACAAGTTGACCGTACGCCTATCGGCGTCACACTTCTTCGACGCCAACCAGGCGGCCATTCGACCCGAGATGATTCCGGTGCTCGACGTCATCGCCGCCGAGATGGTGGCGCTGGGAATGCCGATTCGGGTGGAGGGTCACACCGACGAGAGCCGGCTTTCGAGCACCCGGTACCGCGACAACTGGGACCTGTCCGCGTCGCGGGCGGCGGCCGTGGCGAGCTACGTTCAGCGCGCCCACAACGTCGACGGCAAGCTGCTGTCGGCGGCGGGCTACGGTTCGAGCCGCCCGCTGGGTGACAACACGACGCCCGCTGGACGTGAGGCCAACCGCCGGGTCGAGATGGTCATCGAGTTCACGCCGCCCGAGTGAGGCGGACCAAAGGCCCCGGGCGTCGGGCTCATGATTGTTGACAATGCGGTAGCTTGCTCTCTCGGTCGCTGGGCGCGAGGAGGAGGGGTCCCTCCCGTGCTCACACAGTCCTCGCGCGCGAGCCCGGATCTGCTCGACGGGCGCAGTAGGCGCTGCGGAACTGCGCGCGGGAGGGACCCCTCCTCCTCGCGCCCTTGACTCCCTCCGTTCGCTCGCTGAATTCCGCCAGCAGAATAGGACACCACGATTCGCCACCTCGATGATGCGACGGCGGGCGCGATTCACTGCGTGGGTCCTCCCAAACGGCGACGGCTCGCCGTACGAAGGGGGACATCGCTCATTGTTGGAAGGCGTGAAGCGAGCGGAGCGGGTGACGCGGAGACGGGGACCCGATGGGCTCGGCTGTCGGGGCGGGCAAGTGTCACTTGCCGATCGAGTGTGCGCCAAGCAAGTCCCCGCTCGGATGGCCTGGGCTCCCCGACAGACGGGCCCAGCGGGGAGGAGTCCCGCAGCGGCAGGACCCGCGCAGCGAGCGCAACGCCGCCCCGCTTGGAACCAAGCAGCGGAGATGTGACGATTCATGAGACCTCGGGCCTCTGACTTCCCGGCAACCTCATGCGCGCGCCGGAAGCCCGGGGCCCGAGGTCAGAGGTGGCCCCGAGGCCGCATGACCGGTCCATGGCGTGGTGCCTACTCCGGGGTGATCGCTCGTGGCGCGGGGGCGGCTTCAACGCGATCGCCGCAGGCGGGCAGGGCGATCCGAAAGGTGGTGCCATGGGAAGGAACGCTGTCGACGGCGATCGTGCCGCCCAGCTCCGTGATGATGTGGTGACATATCGCCAGCCCGAGGCCCTTGCCTTTGCCCACCGGGTTGGCGCTGAAGAACGGCTCGAAGATGCGCTGATGCAGCTCGGGGGGGATGCCCACGCCGTTGTCGCGCACCTCGACGATGACGGCGCTCTGCGCATCCACCGACGTGGCCACGGTGATCTCGTTGTCGTCCGCGGAGCCCGAGGTCATCGCCTCCGACGCGTTCAGGAGCAGGCTGATGAAGACCTGACCCAGGCGCGCCTCGTCCGCGTTCACGAGGGGAACCGGCGCGAGGCAGGACACGAGCCTGGCGCGCGGGCGCAGCTCGCTGGCCAGCGCCGCCATCGCTGCCCGCAGCACGTGCAGAACGTCCGTGGGGCGATCCATCCGGTCGCCGCGCGCCAGGGCCCGCATGTCGGTCACGATGTTGCGGACCCGCGCCGCCCCGTCGCGCGCCTCCTGGATGGCGAGGCGAATCTCCTTCAATCGCCCGGGATCCGTGAGCGCGGCCGGGTCGGCCAGCTCCTCGTCGGCGTAGGCAAGATTCGCTGTGATGTAGGCGAGAGGGTTGTTGATCTCGTGCGCGATGCCGGCGGCCAGCGTCCCCATCGCCGCCAGCCGATCGGTGACGGCGAGGCGGGCTTCGAAGCCCCGGCGGTCGGTGATGTCGCTATAGGTGAGGACCACCTGGTGCACGGACCCGTCGTCGCCCAGCTGTGGATCGGCGGTGGCCAGCAACCAGACGCGCTCACGTCGCCGCGGATGGTAGACGCCCATCACCACGTTGCGGACCGCCTTCCCCGTGGCGAGGGCGACCGCGAGCGGCTGCGTGTCCGGTGAGAACGACGAGCCGTCTTCATGAACGACGGACCAAGCCGGGTCGATATCCTCCTCGCCGCGGAGCTGATTCTCGTTGAGCCCCAGCAGATCCAGCGCCGCCTGGTTGGAGAGCCACAAGCCCGCGTCCGGTCCCGTGATCACCACGCCGACCTGCAGGTCGGCCAACACGGCGCGCAAGCGGGCGTCGTCGTCCAGGTGGAGAGAAAGCTGGCGCGGTGCGTTTTCCGGATCCATGAGTGCCAGATTCGTTTGAAGGGGGGCATTGTGGCACTGGTGGCCCCGATGCCCAACTGGAAAGCGCAGATGATCGGGAAGGATATCGCTCGCGGTGGTAGATTCATTGCGTCGTGAGCGAACGCAAAAATCCCCGGCGGGATGACGTGCGCGAGCCAGGCTCGCCCGCGTCCACGCGACTGCTGTCGGGCTGGGGACGCGTTCCCACGGTCGCGGCGCAGGAGTTGCTGTCGGAGGATCTCGACGTGATCACGCGGGATGTGCCGCTGTCACGCGGGCTCGGCCGATCCTATGGTGACGCTTCGCTCCCCGCGCACGGGGACAAGCGGGTGGCCGGGTCGGTGCTGGCGGATCGCATCCTGGCCTTCGATCCCGACAGCGGGATCTTGCGCGCCGAGGCCGGCCTCTCGTTGCGCGAGATCGTTCGGTTGTTCCTGCCGCGTGGCTACTTCACGCCTGTCTCGCCGGGGACGCAGTACGTGACGCTGGGCGGGATGGTCGCCGCCGACATTCACGGGAAGAACCATCACCGGGACGGTTGCTTCGGGCAGCACGTCACCTCGCTGCGGATGCGCGTCGCGGACGGCAGAATCGTCGATTGCTCCCCGACCAAGGAGCGCGATCTGTTCCGCGCCACCGTCGGGGGCATGGGGCTGACCGGGCACATCCTGGAGGTGGCGGTTCGCTTGAAGCGGGTGCCGTCGCCGTGGATCGTCTTCGAGAGCGTGCGGCTGCCGAACGTCGAAGCCTACGTCGCCGCGCTGAAGGAGGCGGGGACGTCGTGGCCGCAGACGGTGGGGTTCATCGATTGCACCAAGGGGGGACGGCACCTCGGCCGCGGCATCCTGATCAAGGGTCGCTGGGCGGAGCGGAGCGAAGCGCCCCCGCAGCCGCCGGAGCCGAAGCGTACGGTCTCGATCCCGTTCGATCTGCCGAGCGGCCTCGTGAACCGATTGACGGTGAAGATCTTCAATACGCTGACCTACTGGAAGCACTTCGCCCTCGTTCGCAAGGGCGTCATCCACCCGGAGAGCTACTTCTACCCGCTCGACAAGCTGCTGAACTGGAATCGCTTCTATGGCCGCCGCGGCATGACCCAGTATCAGTGCGTGCTCCCGATGGAGGCGGGCTCGGACGTCGCCCGCCGCTTCCTCGAGCTCCTGCGCGCGCGTCGCGCGGCATCGCCCGTCTGCGTGATCAAGGACTGCGGGCCCGAGGGAATCGGCCTGCTGTCGTTTCCGCGGCCGGGGATCTCGATCGCCGTCGACTTCGCCGTCAACGACGGGACCCAGGCGCTGGTCGATGCGCTCAACGAATTCGTGGTTCGTGAGGGCGGCCGGGTGTACCTCGCCAAGGACGCATTCACGCGCGCGGCGCACTTTCGGGCCATGGAGCCCCGGCTCGCCGAGTGGGAGGCGATCCGGCGCCGCTGGGATCCCGAGCGAAAGTTCCGCAGCCGGCAGTCAGTCCGCGTCCTCGGCGACGAGGCGCCCGCCCCCGGGCCGCGCCCCGCGCCCGCCGAGCCGGCCTCCGATCTGGCCGCGATCGCGGCCACGCCGAGGAGCCGCACCGCGTGAAGGTCGTCCTGCTGGGCGCCACGAAAGGGATGGGACGCGCGATGGGCCGCTTGCTGGTGGAGCGGAAGCACGAGCTGTTCTTGCTCGGTCGCGACGAGGCCGACGTGGCGCGGAGCGCGCGCGATCTCGAGGTGCGCGGCGGCCGCCCCGCCAACAGCGTCGGTGTGGCGGCGTGCGATCTGGCCCGTCCCGAAGGCTTCGCGACGGCGCTCGATGCCGCGGAGCGGGCCCTCGGCAAGCTCGACGCCATCATCGTGACGGCGGCGCTGTTCGCCACCCAGGCCAGGCTGGAGGACGATCCGGCCTTCGCGGGGGAGCTCTTGGCGGCGAACTTCACCGGGACGGTCCTGTTTTGCGAGGCGGCGCGAAAACGCTTGCTTGCGAAGGGCGGTGGAACCCTGTGCGTCTTCAGCTCCGTCGCCGGTGAGCGCGGGCGCAAGCCCGTCATCATCTACGGCGCCGCGAAGGCCGGGCTGTCGCACTATCTCGAGGGACTGGATCACAAGTTCAGCGCGCAAGGGCTGCGGGTGGTCACGGTCAAGCCCGGCTTCGTGAAGACGGGGATGACGGCGGGGCTGCCGGCGCCGCCGTTCGCGGGTGAGCCCGAGGGCGTAGCCAAGGCGGTGCTGGCCGCCATCGAGCGCGGCCGCCCAGTCGTCTACGTGCCCGGCGCGTGGGCGCTGATCATGTTCGTCATCCGCCTGTTGCCGCGATTCGTGATGCGCAAGCTCAACTTTTGACCGGCCTCCGCGCCCGAGGCCCGCGGTTCAAAGCTCCTTCAACGGAGGGGAGCCCATGCCAGGGCCGTTCGCGCCGTGAAAGCGACGCAAGAAGCCCTCAGCGGCGCGCGCCGGATCGATGCGCAGGAAGCGCGCTATCTGGGTGATGAAGCCCCGCACGTAGACGGGGGCGGGCAGCTCGTCGAAGCGCTCGCTCTCGATCGCGCGCAGGTGTCGCTCGCCGATCTTCGTCCGCTGTGCGACCTCCGCGAGGTCGAGGCCCTTGGCCTCGCGGATCTTCTTCAACAGTGGCCCCGTGATCTCCGTCGTGGCGTCGATGACGGGCGCGTTCGCGCCCGCGTCACCGCGCGGGGAGACGGTCGCTCCGTCCACCTCGCGCGGGGTCTGACCGGCCGAGCGCACGGCGCGCGCGAGATCGGCCTCGGGCAGCGAAAGATCGTAGAGCCTCCTCCGTTCGGGCGCGAACAAGGTGTCGTGCGCGGCGTTGGCGCGCGCGTGAAGGGCCGTCAGCTCCACCTCGTCATAGAGCCCGAAGACGGCGGGTGAGCCGCTCGAGTAGATCTCCTTCATCAAGCGGTAGGCGCGCCGGACCTCCTCGTCGCTGACGCCCGGCTGCGTCTCGAGGATCTCGTAGAAGGTCTGGTCCTCCTCGAGGCGCGGGCTCACGCCGGTCGCGGGGCGCTCCGCCTCCGTGGACAAGATTCGGCGCACGATGCGCTCGATGTTCTTGCAGATCTTCGCCTCGGGAAACTCCGCCATGACCGGGCGGTGGCGCCGCGACGCCGCGGTGACGGTCTCGTCCGCCTCCATGTGACCGAGGTAGTCGAGGCGATGCCCGAGGCGTCGCTGGGCGGCCATGGCCATCTGGTTGCCGAGGCGCGTGTCCCCGAGGGACCGCGTCTGCCCCACCACGAAGCGAGGCCGGTACGCCGCCATCGCCTGCCCGAGCGCCGCGAGCAGCGCCGAGGACTTGGCGGAGGAGGGGCGGGCGGGCCCGGCGTCCGTTCCCGCGACGGTTGGGTCCGGAGCCTCCCGGTCCACCCGGCCCAGGTCGGCGGCGGCGCGGTAGAGGTCGAGCGCCGCCGGGAGCACGCGGCCGAGCTGCGCCTGCAGCTTGTCGATCCCACGCTCGCCGCGAACCCGCCGGAGAAACGCGCTCCGCACGAAGCGGTAGGTCGCCTCGATGGAGGGAGGATCGGACAGCGTCACGACGATCGGGGTCTCGGCCCCGAGCCACACGTCGATGCAAAGTGGAAAGTCCGCGGGCCCGAGATCGATGACCACGGTGTCCGCGGCGAGGCCGCGCAGGCTGGCCAGCAAGGACTTCGCCCCCATCCTGGGCTTGGGGGCGCCGAAGGGCAGGAGCTCGCCCCCGATCAACCGGACGCCCGCCACGGGCGTGTCGACCGCGAGCTCCTCCAAGCTGGTGACGTGGCCCCGCAGGAAGCTGCCCAGCCCCCGCGACGGACGAGGCGCGCCCAGCATGTGGTTGAGGGCGCCTCCCGTGGGATCGCCGTCCACCGCGACCACACGCTTGCCAATCTGCGCGAGATAAACCGCTATGTTCGCCGCCAGCAGGGACTTCCCTGCACCGCCCCGGCCGGACGCGATCGCGATGAGGTGGGGCGCCGGATTGTCATCGAGGGCGGGCGCGAACGGCAGCTCGGCCTGGGTCGGGTGGTCTCCCTCCACGATGAACCGCCGCTCGGTGGGGGCTGGCTCGTCGGCGCGGGCCGCGACGGACGCGGCGGCAGCGGCGACGGCCGGAACGGGACCGGGCAGTGCGGTGGCTGACGCCGCCGGGGCCGTCCCCTCGTCGGCGACGTCCGACCCCGGAGCACCGGTGGCCTCTCGGGCCAACGCGCGCTCCGCCTCGGATTCGGGCTCGAACTCGGGCTCCAGCTCGGGCTCGCCGTCGGCGGCGGCGATCGGGACCTCGACCTCGATCGATTCCTCGTCCCCGTCGTCCGGGGGGGATTCCGGCTCGTCGATCATTGCCGGGGCCGGGACGCGGACGTCATTCGTCCTTCAGCTCGACGTTCCAGTAGGACGCATCCGCCACGCCGAGGAAGGGCAGCCACTCGCGATAGCGAACCTTGCCGGATTGGCCACGGAACGTCGGCGTCCAGCGCGGTCGCACCGGCTGCTTCAACAGGGTGAGTCCGGCCTGTTCGGGCGTCCGCGCGCCCTTGGAGAGGTTGCAGTCTATGCAGCAACAGACGACGTTCTCCCAGGTGGTGCGCCCGCCCTGCGCGCGCGGGATCACATGGTCGAGGTTCAGGTCCACGCGGGGCAGCTCGCGGCCGCAGTACTGACACATGTTCCCGTCGCGGAGGTAGATGTTGTAGCGCGAGAACCGCACCTTCGTGCGCGGCAGCCGATCGTAGACCTGCAGGATGATCACCCGCGGCACGAGGATCGATCGGTTGACGGTTCGCACGAAGTCCGAGTGTTCCCCGCTTGCGCCTCCGTTGCCAATCTCGTTCGACAGCTGCGCCCAGCTCTCGAAGTCGAAGGTTCGAAACTGGTGGTCGATGACGCGCGCCGCGCCGAGATAGAGCAACGTGAACGCCCGCTTGACGTTCGTGACGTGAATCGGCTGGTAGTGGCGATTGAGGACCAGAACCGCGGCGTTGGTCATGAGGGCGCTTTCGACCTTCCGTGAATCTAGCAGAGGCAGCGGGGACCGGCAAAACGCTCACCGACGGGCTGCTTTTCTGAGACGGGCTGCTTTTCTGAGTAGACGCGTTGGTGCGAGCGAGCTCGGCTCGCTCGGACCGTCCCGCGGGGGATCTAAAGGACCCTTCTCAGGGTCCTTTACTGAGTAGACGCGTTGGTGCGAGCGAGCTCGGCTCGCTCGGACCGTCCGCGGGGGATCTAAAGGACCCTTCTCAGGGTCCTTTTCTGAGTAGACTCCACCCTCACTCGTGCGAATTCAGCAGCTCGCGCTCTTGGTCGTCGCCATCGTCAGTTGCGCCATCGGCGGCTCGGTGCTGCTGCGCGATCCGCGCCGCCGCGCGCACGTGCTGTTCGCCACGTTCACGTTCAACATCTCGCTTTATTGCTTCCTGGCGTTCATGGCCAGAGGGTTCTCGTCGCCCTTCCTGCTGTGGACGTCGCTGCTGGTCGCCGTGTCGCTGCCGGCTACGGCGCAGCGGTTCTTCCAGGCGTTCCTCGGTGACGAGGCCGGGCCGCCGCCGCTGTCGCGGGCGACGGTCGTGCTCGCCGCGCTCGCCTATGCCGCGCTCCTGTTCTCGCGGTTCATCGAATCGTTGCATGAGACGTTCTGGTTCCGCGCCGCGTTCACGGCGTACGTCTTCGCGGGGCTGTACCTGTCGGTGTTCTACTTGTACCGGCGGTACCGGGCGACGCCCTCCAAAGTCGAGAAGAAGCGCCTTCTGTACCTGGTCGTGGGGGGGGTCACCACCGTCACGGCCAGCTTGCTCGAGACGATTCCGAACGCGCTGGCGCTGGGGAACGTGCTGGTGATCGTTTACCTCTATTTTCTCGCGCAGAACCTCATTCGTTACCGGTTGCTCGACCTCAACGAGCTGCTCGGCCGCATGCTCGTGCTGGGGACGCTCGTCTTCATCCTGACGCTCATCTACGGCGTGCTGGTGCGCTGGGTGCAACCCGACGAGAGCGGTCTGTTCTTTTTCAACACCCTGATCGCCTCGACCGCCATCGTCATCCTGGTCGAGCCGCTGCGCGGTCGCGTGGAGGGGACGATCAATCGCTGGATGTTTCAGGAGAAGTACGAGCTGCTGCGCCGGATCGAGATGTTGCGTTCGGAGCTGGCCAACGTCATCGACGTCCGCGTGCTCGTCCCCCGGGTGCTGGCGGCGCTCGAGGACTCGCGCCGCATCACCCACGCCTCCGTGTACTTCGTGGACCTCGACGGCTCGGGCTTCGAGCTGGAGGGCCACGTCGGCCCGAAGCCCGAGGCGCGCTTCGATGCCGTCACCCACCGCGCGTTCTTCGAGCGAATGCGCCGCGCGGGCACCATCTCGCTCGAGGGGCTGGAGCGGGAGCTGGCCGCCCGCCGGACCGTCTCCAGCGACGAGAAGGAGAGCCTGCTGTTGATGATGCGAACGCTCGAGCAGATGAACGGCTCGGTCGCGCTCGGCATCACCGGCGAGGATCAGCTACTCGGCGCGCTGGTGCTGCGCGACGAGCGTCTCCGCGAGGCGTACTCGTCCGAGGAGATCGAGCTGTTTCGCGGCGTGGCGCTGTCGATCGGCGTGACGCTGCAGAACTCGCAGGTCTACGAGCGCATGAAGGAGCGCGATCGTCTGGCGGCGCTGGGGCAGATGGCGGCCGGCCTCGCGCACGAGATCCGCAACCCGCTCGGCGCCATCAAGGGCGCGGCCCAGTTCCTCCAGCCAACGGCTACGGGGCAGGGCGGCGTCGACGCCGCCGGCACCAAGGAGTTCCTGAACATCATCGTCGAGGAAGTGAACCGGCTGAACAACATCGTGTCGCAGTTCCTCGACTACGCGCGGCCGTACCGCGGCGAGCAGGAGCCGCTCGAGGTGAACGACGTCGTTCGCAAGACCTTGCAGCTGCTCGGTAAGGAGAGCGAAGGCAAGGGCATCGAGGTGGTGCCCAGCCTCGTCGACGGGCTGCCGCCCGTACGGGCCGACGCCGAGCAGCTGGTGCAGGTGTTCCTCAACCTGTCGCTGAACGCCCTGCAGGCCATGCCGGAGGGCGGGCGGCTCTTCGTCTCGACGGCGATCCGGCGCGCCACCCGGCGCGGTGCCGCGGCGGCGTTCCTCGAGGTCCGTTTTCGTGACACCGGGGTCGGGATCCCGCCCGGCGACCTGCGTAACCTGTTCATCCCGTTCTTCACCACGAAGGACAAGGGCACGGGGCTGGGCTTGCCGATCAGCCAGCGCATCATCGAGAACCACGGCGGCACGATCGAGGTGCGGTCCCAGGCCGGGACAGGCGCGACGTTCACGGTGCTGCTGCCGGTCGAGTCGGACGCCTACTCGGTGTACATCGAGAAGAAGCCCGCGGTCCCGGCGCTGCCTCGTCCCGCCTGGTCGCTGCCGGGGCCCGCGACCCCACCGCCGATTCCGGTGGGCGCCCGCTCGGCCGCCGCGGTCGCGAGCGTGGTCAGCGGGGACGTGACGCCTCCGCCCGTGGACACCCGATCGCCGGGCGTGGCGGGGCTGAAGGGGCCCCCGACCTCCCTGGCTTCGCACAAGAGATAGTCGCGGGGGACATAAAGGCCCCTCTCGGGGTCCGTTTCTTGGTATCACAGGGGTGGCTCGCAAGTGGCTGCTTTGGAAATTGATCGAAAACGGGTGCTCGTTGCCGACGACGAGCTGAACATGCGACGCGTCCTGGAGGCGATCCTGCGCCGCGAAGGCTACGAGGTCGTCACCGCCGCGAACGGGCTGGACGCCGTGTCCGAAATGAACCGCGACATCCACACCGTCATCACGGACCTGAAGATGCCGGGTCTCGACGGGATGGGTCTGCTGCGGAAGCTGCAGCAGGACTTCCCCGAGGTGCCCGTGGTGATGATCACGGCGCACGGATCCGTCGAGAGCGCCGTCGAGGCCGTCAAGCTGGGCGCATTCGATTACCTCGAGAAGCCGTTCGAACAGGAACAGATCCGGCAGATCGTCGCCAAGGCGATGAAGACGCACGAGCTGGCGCGGCGAGATGCTCGCCCCGAGGAGCCGTCCGGTCGCGGCCGGTTCCGCTTGATCGGCAGCGCGCCGGTGATCCGCCACATATTCGCCGTGGTGGAGAAGGTCGCGGACACACCCTCGACGGTCCTCATCACCGGAGAGTCCGGGACCGGCAAGGAGCTGATCGCGCGCGCGCTGCACGAGAACTCGTCGCGCCACAAGGGGCCTTTCATCAAGATCAACTGCGCGGCGATTCCGAAGACCCTGATGGAGTCAGAGCTGTTCGGATACGAGAAGGGGGCCTTCACGGGCGCGGTGGGCGCGAAGCCGGGTCGGTTCGAGCTGGCGCACGGGGGGACGTTGTTCCTGGACGAGATCGGGGAGATTCCGGTCGAGATGCAGGTGAAGCTGCTGCGCGTCCTGCAAGAGTCTGAGTTCGAGCGGGTGGGGGGCATCAAGACCATCAAGGTGGACGTGCGGCTGGTGACGGCCACGAACCGAGACCTTGCGCACGAGATCGAGGAGGAGGCCTTCCGCGAGGACCTCTTCTACCGCTTGAACGTCGTGCCGATTCACATCCCGCCGCTGCGTGATCGCCGCGAGGACATCCCGCTCCTGGCCGAGCACTTCATCGCCAAGTTCAACGATCGCCTGAAGAAGCAGATCGTGGGCATTCTGCCCGACGCGATCGCTTGCCTGATGGCCTACAACTGGCCTGGCAACATCAGGGAGCTCGAGAACCTCATGGAGCGGACCATGTTGTTTTGCGAGGGGCCCCAGATCGGCGCGCGCGATCTCCCGCCCGAGATGGCCCACCTGGCCGACGCCGCCCCGGCCTCGGCGGCCTCGCGGGCCACGCCGGCGGCTCCGCTGGACCTGCAGGAAGACGAGCTCGGCGGCGCCCCCGGCGCGTCGTCTTCGGGCCCGACCACGCTGACCTCGATGCCGGCCGCCCCCGCTGGCTCGCTGAAGGAGGCGGTGCGTGCCGAGACCGAGCGCGTCGAGCGCGAGCTCATCATCCGCGCCCTCGAGGAGACGAGCGGGAACGTGACGCAGGCGGCGCGCAAGCTCAAGATCTCGCGCAAGAGCCTGCAGACCAAGATGAAGGAGTTCGGTCTGCGAGATCGGGAAGGTACCCGAGAGGCCTGAGTCTTGGCTGCCAAGGGGAGCACGCGCGCGCGCGTGGCTCGGCGTGGCCATCCCGCGATGGTCTATTGGGGTGGTTCCCAACTTCTGGGGCGCTGGAGTGGGCAAGTACGCGGCGACGACGCCTATGGAGGCGCCCTTCATGGTCTCCCCCCGGACGCGAGCGCCGTCACGAGCCCGTAGACCTCGCGGCGCGGGCGCCCTGACAGCGGGGCGAGTCGATCCGCGGCGTCGCGCGCTGACGCGCCCTCCGCAAGCAGCGCGGCCGCCTCGTCCCGGATCTCGTCGTCGGTCCAGGCTGCCCCGGTCGCCCCGAGGTCGGCGCCCGCGACGACCAGCGTGACCTCGCCGAGCGGCCGATCGTCACGGTAGCGCGCGGCGAGGGCCGCCAGGGTGTCGCGCACCAGCTCCTCGTGCGTCTTCGTGAGCTCGCGCGCGACGCAGGCTTGCCGCTCCGGGCCCAGCACGTCCGCCAGATCGGCGAGCGTCTCGCCGGTCCGCAGCGGGGATTCGTAGAACACGAGCGTGAACGGCAGGCCGCGCACGGACTCGAACAGACGCCGCCGCGCGCCGCGCTTCCGGGGCGGGAAGCCGAGGAAGGCAAAGCGATCCGGGGACAGGCCGGAGCCGACCAGCGCCGCCAGGATGGCGGACGGGCCGGGCACGGGCTCGACGCGCAGACCCGCAGCCGCCACCGCGGCGACGACCCGGAACCCCGGATCCGACACGAGGGGCGTCCCCGCCTCGGAGATCAGGGCGACGCTGCGGCCCGCCGCGACCCACGCCACCGCTTCGCCGGCCCGATCGCCCTCGTTGGCGTCGAAGCAGGACACGATGGTCCTCGCCCCGGCCTCGAGGCCCGCCGCCATCAACAGGCGGCGCGCGCTCCGGGTGTCCTCGGCCAGGATGACGTCCGCCTGGTCGAGTCGGTCGCGGGCGCGCGGCGACAGGTCCGCTGGGTTGCCGAGCGGTGTGGCAATCACGCTCAGGCGTCCGCCGGGCGAGCGCTTTCCATCCTGGTCCGCGGCCGTCATGCTCGACGCGAGTATATTGTAAAAGCCGTGCGCGAGAGGCGGACGCTCGGTATCATTGAAAGTTTCCAACACAATGGATTTCCTCGACGGACCGTCCTCCTCCCCCCTCTCTCCCACTTCATCCCCGGAGTCGCGCATGCGCCGCTTCAGCAAGATCCTGATTTTCCTGGCGGCGTGCGGTGCGGCGCTGGTGCTGACCGTCCGCCACGGAGGCGACGGACTGCATGTGAGCGCCGACGGAAACCTGAGCGCGGCCACTCGCACGGGCGCGACGAAGTACGATCTGTCGCAGCTCCCGATCTTCTCGCGGACCCTGTTCTACGTGCGGGAGAACTATTTCGACAAGAACCGGCTCGACCCCAAGCGAATGCTCGTGGGGTCCCTGGACTTCGTGCAGCGGGACGTGCCCGAGATCCTGATCGACCGGTGGCCCGAGCGCGACCCCAAGCAGGTCACCGTCAAGGTCAACGGCCAGCAGCGCGTGTTCCCCATCGACAAGGTCGACGCCCCCTGGAGCCTGCGCAGCACGCTGCAGGACATCTTTCGATTCGTGCAGCCCAACCTCCAGCCGGTGCCTGAGAAGGAAGAGGCGCGCCGGCTGGTGGAGATCGAGATGGCCGCGACGAACGGCATGCTCTACACGCTCGATCCGCACTCGGTGCTGCTCGACGTCGAGACCTACAAGGACATGCGCACGCAGACCCAGGGCAAGTTCGGCGGCCTCGGGATCGTGATCGAGATGGACAAGAAGAACCGCATCACCGTCAAGCGGCCGATGCCCGAGACGCCGGCGTTCCGCGTGGGTCTGAAGCCCAAGGACCACATCGTGCGCATCAACAACGAATCCACGATGAACATGACGTTGAACGAGGCGGTCGAGCGCCTGCGGGGCGACGTCGACACGAACGTGGACGTCTACATCGAGCGTGACGCCGTCGTCGGCGCGAAGAAGTTCACGATCACGCGCGCGTTCATTCGTCCCCCGGCGATCGATCCGCCGGCGCGCGTGCTGGCCGTCCCCGCGGGGCCTGGCCAGATCGCGGCGAAGGTGGGCTATTTCCACATGCAGCACTTCTCCGCGAACAGCGCCAGCGATCTGGCCGACGCGCTGTCCATGTTCGAGAAGGAGCACGTGCGTGGCATCATCATGGACCTGCGCGGCAACCCCGGCGGCCTGTACGAGCAGGCCCAGAAGGTGTCGGACGCTTTCATCAAGAGCGGGACGCTGGTGTCGATGGTCGGGGTCGGCGGCGCGCAGCGGAAGGACGAGACGGCCACGGACAGCGGGCACGAGCCCACCGTCCCCGTGGCGGTGCTGGTCAACCAGAACTCCGCCAGCGCCAGCGAGATCGTGGCAGGGGCGTTGAAGAACCTGGATCGCGGCGTGGTGATCGGCGAGGGGACCTTCGGCAAGGGCTCCGTGCAGGTGCTGTTCGACATCCAGTCGCCGGTGCCGTTCGGCGACAAATCGGAGGACGACAAGCTGGGCCTGAAGCTGACCACGGCGCAGTACCTGACGCCGGGAGACATTTCGATCCAGGGCGTGGGCGTCATCCCGGACATCGAGACCGTGCCGATGCTGGTGCAAAAGGAGGGGGAGCGGTCGTGGATCCGCCTGCAGTCCTCGATTCACAAGCGGCGCGAATCGGACTACGAGTGGCACCTCGAGCATCCCAGCGTCCGCCGTGGCGAGAAGCCGATGGAGACGGTCGCCTATCTGCTGGCCCCCAAGCCGGGCGACAAGAAGCACGCCCACGACGACGACGAGGCGATGGCGGACGAGGACGACGACGACGAGGCGACGGCGGACGACGAGGCGGAGCCGAAGGCCGACTTCCTGATGGAGTTCGCCCGCGACTTCCTCGCGCAGGCGAAGGGCATGCGCCGCCGGGAGCTGCTCGCCGCCGCCAGGCCGTTCCTGGACAAGGTTCACGCGACCGAGGACAAGAAGCTGGCCCAGGCACTGGAGAAGCTGGGCGTCGACTGGACCGCCGCGCCCGCCACGGCGCCGGTGCCGCAGCTGGAGCTCGCGCTCGAGAGCGAGAAGCGCGATGTGAAGGTGGCGGCCGGGGCCAACGTCAAGATCCGCGGCGTGGTCAAGAACAGCGGCAGCGGAACAGCGTACCGCGTGCGCGCGTCGCTGGAGAGTGACAGCCCCGTGTTCGACGAGAACGAGATGGTGTTCGGCAAGATCGGCCCCGGCGAATCCAAGTCCTACGAGCTGGTGGTCAAGGTCCCCGCGTCGTCGTTCACGCGGACGGACGTGATCAAGGGGACGCTGTCGTCCGCTCGCCCGGTCAACGCGGCCGCCGCCGAGCTGATGCTGAACATCGAGGGCAAGGCGCGGCCGCGCTTCGCCTACACGTACCAGACGGTGGACGACGTGAAGGGCAACCACGACGGTCAGGTCCAGCGCGGGGAGCAGGTGCGGACGCTCGTGACCGTCAAGAACATCGGCATCGGCCGCGCGCTGCACACCGAGGCGGTGCTGCGCAACGGAAGCGGCCAGGAGGGCATCCTCATCAGCGCGGGACGATTCGACGCCAAGGAGCTGGCGCCCGGGGAGTCGAAGACGTTCTCGTTCGTCTACGAGGTCGGGCCGGCGTTCAAGGGCGACGAGTATCAGCTGGAGCTGGCCGTGGGCGACACGGTGCTCGGGGAGTCGGTGACCGACAAGATCAAGGTCAAGGTCGCCCCCTCCGGTCCGTCGCCCGAGGCCGCCACCGGCACCGTGACGGTCGCGCGGGACAACATCGCCCTGCGCGAGGCGGCCGGGGACGGCGCCCTGGTCGTTGGCAGGGCGCCCAGGGGGACGGTGTTCAAGGTGACAGGGAAGGTCACGTCGCCCGCCGGCACGTTCACGCGCGTCGAGATCGAGAAGGATCGGACGGCGTTCGTCGCGATGAACGACGTCAAGCCGGGGGGCGTCGCCCACCCCGAGTTCAAGCCGGAGTGGCAGGTGACGCCGCCGGTGCTGACGGTGTCGGCGCCGTCGGTGGTCACCGGCGAGACGGCCCACATCAAGGGGCACGCGTTCGACGACCGCATCGTGCGCGACGTCTACGTTCGGGTCTGGAATCGGGACGCCAAGGTGCCGATGAAGAAGGTGTTCTACATGCCGAACAAGCCCACGGGAGACCGCTCGACCCTGGACTTCGAGGCGGACGTGCCGCTGTGGCCGGGCAGCAACATGGTGCAGGTGTTCGCCCGCGAGTCCAACGAGGTGCAGTCCCTCGACACGGTGGTGGTCTTGAAACGGGGCGGCGGCCTGCTGGCCGAGCCGGCGCCGACCCAGGCCCCTAAGACTCCCACCCGCTGACCGGAAGCGACCTGCGGGGGTCCGTCCGGCGTGTTTCAATGCCGTGGTGGAGAGCGTTCGTGAATCCGTGATGCGCGCGGCTCGTCCCGGGCTGGGCGTGTTCGCGTTCGCCGGGTTCGTCGCGGGGGCGCTCGCCGGCCTCGTGGACGGCGCACGCGCCGCGATCCTGGTCGGGGTCGACCTTCCCGCGGGCGTGCTGGCCAGCCTGCTCGCGGCGTCGGTCGATGCCGCGCTGGGGCTGGCGACCTCGACCGTGGCCGCCCTGCTGTGGCGGGTCGCGGTCTGGGGGCGTGCCGTCCGGGCGCCCCCCTGGACGCAGTGGCTGGTGCTCGCGGCGGTGGGCGGGGGCGCGGTGGTGGCGACCGAGGCGACGTTTTCGGCGACCCTGACACGACAGAATCGCTTCTTGGCCGGCGGGGTGACGGCCACGGTGCTGCTGGGGGCGGTGGGGCTTGGAGCGCTGCTCGCTCCGGCGCTCGCGCGCGCCCTATCGCCACGGCGGGATCGGGTCGTCGAGCCGGTTCGCGCCGATGCGATCGCCGTCTTGTTGATCCCCTTCGTGCTCGCGGTGGGCGCGGTCATGGTCGTGTCGGCGGCCGCGCAGGGGCGACCTCCCCTCGGGTCGCCCGGGGCGCGCCAGATCGCCGTGCAACTGGCGTTCGTGGCGGCGGTCTTGCCGGCGCTCCTGCTCGCCACGGAGAGTCTGCACATCCGCCGTCGGGTCGGCTGGGCGGCGCCGCTGGCGGCGGCGGTCTATGGCGGCGGCGCGGTCCTCGTGGTGGTGAAGACCTGGTCGGACAATCTTCGGTTCCTCCCCTGGACCGACCTGCTGTGTGGCGCGGCGATCATCGGGCTCGCGTGCGGCGTCGTGGTTTCCTGTTCGGTGTCGGGGCGGACCAGGGCGCCGGGGCGCTGGTGGATGCGGCTCGTGGCGGTCGCGGTCGTCGTGGTGACGGCCCTCGCCACGAGCGAGTCCGAGCCGGCGCGCAAGGCGATCGCGCGCGCCGGGCTGGTCGCGCCCGTGCTGCAGGGCGCGCGCCTGGCGCTGGACTTCGACCACGACGGGTACGCCCGCTGGTTCGGGGGCGGGGATTGCGACGACGGCGACCCCGGCATCCATCCGGGCGCGCTCGATCTTCCCGACGACGGGGTCGATCAAGACTGCGACGGACAGGATGCGTCAGCGGCCGCGATCGCGCCGAAGCCCTTCGCCGTGGTACCCGACGCCGTTCCGCGCGACCTGAACATCTTGTTGATCACGATCGACACCGTGCGGGCCGACCACCTCGGCTGCTACGGCTACGCGCGCCCGACGTCGCCGTCGATCGACGCGCTGGCGGCCGACGCTGGCCTGTTCGTGAACGGGTGGGCGCACGCCCCCTCGACCCGCTACTCGATGCCGGCCATCGCGACGGGCCGCTGGCCGTCGGCGATCAAGTGGGACGAATCGATCTGGTGGCCGCGCATCGCACCGTCGATGCGCACCCTGGCGGAGGCGCTGAAGAGCGCGGGCTACGTCACGGCGGCGTTCTACAGCTTCGACTACTTCTCGGTGAGTGAGCGCCGCGGCTTCGAGCGCGGCGTCGACTTCTATCGCGCCGACCGCGCGACGCTTCACCGGGCGGTGAACGGCCCCATGGAGTCCCGCGGCTCGTCGTCGCGCGAGATGGCCGACGACGCGATCGCGTTCTTCGAGGCGCATCCCTCCGACAAGGTCTTCCTCTGGGTGCACTTCTACGACCCGCACCTGTCCTACGAGCCGCACGCCGAGGTGCCCACGTTCGGCGCGGGGCGCATGGACCTCTACGACGGAGAGATCCGCTTCACGGATCTGCACGTCGGGCGGCTGCTCGCCCGCCTGCGTGAGCTCGGCCTCTACGACCGCACGGCCATCGTGGTCACCGGAGATCACGGGGAGGGCTTCGGCGAGCACGGCGTCACCGAGCACGGCTTCGACCTTTACGCGGCGCAGACGAAGGTGCCGTTCATCGTGCGGGTGCCGGGCCTCGCGCCCCGCCGGATCCTGGCGCCCGCGGGCCACGTCGACCTCGCGCCGACGCTGTTGAACCTCGCGCGCGGCGCCCAGGAACCCGCGTTCCTGGGACGGTCGCTCATTCCCGAGCTGGCGGGGCAGGGCGATCAGGCGGCGTCGGTGTTCCAGGAGGTGACGTCCGAGCGGGGCAAGAAGCGCGCGCTCGTCACCAAGGACTGGCACCTCGTCTGGAACTTGACCCCCGAGAACACGACCGAGTGCTTCGATCTGCGCGCCGATCCCCAGGAGAGGGGTGACCTTTGGGGGCGCTCCGGGATGGATGCCTGCCGGCAGATGAAGCGCGACCTGCAGGGGATGGTGTCGGCACTGTCCGTGGCGCCCGAGGCGGCCGCCCGATTGAAGCAGAGCGTGTTTCCCCCGGGCGCCACGCTGCCGGCGGTGTCGCGGTCCATCGGCGCCGCCGTCGGCGACATGGTCTCGATCCTGGGTGCGACGGTGACGCCGCCCGACGCCGTTCGCGGCGGCGAGGTGGAGGTCGCGCTGCTGTTCGAGTGCCGCAAGCCGGTCACAGGCGGATGGCGGCTGTTCTTCCATCTGATCGGCCCGGGTGGGTCGTTTCGCAACCTGGACCACGTGCCGGTCGACGGCGCGCTGCCCATCGACGCGTGGCGAAAGGGGCAGCGAATCCTCGACAGGATGAAGGTTGAGATCCCCGCCGGCACAGCGCCCGGCGAGTACCGCGTCATCACCGGTCTCTACCGGGGCGCGGAGAGGTTACCGGTCAGCCCCGCGGCGCTATCGGATGGCAAGAACGCCGTCGTGGTGGCCACGATTCAGGTGCGCTGAGCAGGCGTCGCGGTTCGGCGACCGGCGAAGGTCACGGCGGCGGGGCGACGTTGACGACGAAGTCGAGCCCCTGCGCGCGCGCCACGCGAGCCGCCGCGTCGACGAAGGCCAGCGCCTCTCCGTGCGGCGCCTCCACGCAGTCCAGGCGAATGCGGACACGCTTCGCCTCGTACTGCGGGTGGTGTTGCACGAGGAACCCATCGAGCGCGTAGCCGAGGTAGCGGTTGATCTTCTCCTCGATCTCGTGAAGCTGGCGCGGGCTCTCGCCCCATTTCCGGCGCTCGATCATCACGAGGACCACGCAGTCGGCGTCGGCGTCGAGCGTGATCAGATCCATGACCGCTGGATTCTGAACGCCGGGCGCGCCGAACTCGGCCTCCATTTGCTCTCTCGTCATTCGTTCCAAGGTCGGCTCCGCGAGGCAGAAACTAGCGCGCCTCGGCCCCACCTGGAAGGGGCTAGCACCTCGCCAGTTCCGCGCCCCAGTGAAGATGACCGGTTGGGTCCGAGGTCTTCACGTCGCCCCGCTGAGCGGGGTCCTTCCCCTCCTTCCCCCTCTCCATGCGGTAGCATGGAGAGGGTCGGGGAGAGGTCCGGCGGCTGCAGGCCGAGGGGTGACGGGACGACTTGGGAATCGAGAGTGGCGCCCCTCTCCTTTATCCTCTCCCCGCTTCGCGGGGCGAGGACAAACAGCTTCAGGTATCCGCAGCTGGCCTAGATCAACGGCGCCCTCAGATCCGAACTCCGACGGCCAGGCCCTCACCGGTCGGGAGCACGGTGGCGCGAAACCGATCGCCCCGCGCGAGCGCGCCGTGAAGGCTCTGCATGGCGCGGCCCGAGGCTCCGGACGGGCCGGCGACCGGGACATCGGGCAAGCGGCCGAACAGGAAGGCATTGTCGGCGATGACCACGCCACCGGGGCGAAGCAGCTTGGCCGCCCAGTCGAGGTAGGCGGGATAGCCTTCCTTGTCGGCGTCGATGAACACTAGATCGAAGGGGGGCTCCGAGGCCGCCAGCCGGGGCAGGACATCCAGCGCGGGGCCCACGTGAATCCGCGCGCGCTCGGCGGCGTAGCCCGCGCGGCGATAGCTCTCGGCGGCGACCGCCGCGTGGTGGGGCTCGAGCTCGATTGTGTGGAGGACGCCGTCGGGCGCGAGGCCGCGCAGGATGCAGACGCCGGAATATCCCCCGAGCGTGCCTATCTCCAGCGCGCGGCGCGCGCCCGTCAGCCGGGTCAGCACCTCGAGGTGTCTGCCGTCGAGCGCGGCGACCTGGATGTCCGGCAAGCCCTCGCGCGCCGACCGCTCGCGGATCTCCGCCAGCACCGGATCCTCTGGCCGATAGACGTCCTCGACATAGCTCGCCAGGCGCGCATCCTCGTTCCCAAAGGCCTTGTTCATGATGGTTGCCTCGCCGGTTTCTTCCTTGTTGACGGGGAGCTCGGGGTCGCGCCTGCCGCGGTCGTCCCGGCCCAGCGCGCGCCATCGCGGGCGAACGCCTCGATCACGAAGTCCATGACCGCGCGAACCCGGGCGACGCGGACCAGATCGGGATGCACGACCAGAAACACGTCCCGCGCCCCGAGGACGAGCGGGGTGAGTCTGCGAAGCTCCGGCTCGAAGTCGGCCAGGAAGCACGGCAGCACGGCGAGGCCCATCCCCACGATCGTGGCGTTCACCGCGGCGACGATGCTGTTGGCGCGAAACACGACGTGCGCGCCGGTGGCGTGCTTGTCCAGCCACGCCGCGCCGGGCACCGCCTTCAAGCTCTCGTCGAACCCGATCACGTCGTGCCCTTGCAGGCAGTCGGGACCCGCCGGCATGCCTCGTCGTTCGACGTAGGCAGGGCAGGCATAGAGCGACCAACCGGCGCTGCCCACCTTCCTGGCCGTCAACCCGGGCTCCGTGTCGGGGCGCACCCGGATCGCCAGATCGGCCTCGCCACGCAGCAGATCGAAGGCGCGGTTCCCGCTCAGGATCTCCACCACCAGGCCGGGGTGCCGCTGGCGCAACAGGCCAAACTGCCTGACGAAGTAACCGCTCAAGGCCTCCGAGGTCGTCAGTCGCACGTTGCCCTCGACGCGCTCGTCCTCGCCGGACACGCGCCGCAGAATTGACTCGGCGCGGGCGCTCATCTCCTCGGCGATCGGGAACACCTCCTGACCGGCGCGCGTCGGCGTCAGCCCATCGGGGCCACGGACGAAGAGCCGCACGCCGAGCGCCGCCTCGAGGGCCGACAGCCTTCGCCCCACCGTCGTGTGCTCGACCCCCAGCTCGCGCGCTGCGCCGGCCAGCGTCCCGGCGCGCGCGATCGCCAGAAAATGGCGCAGATCGTTCCAGTCGAGCTCG
This sequence comes from uncultured Myxococcales bacterium, assembly GCA_964443975.1. Taxonomy (GTDB): domain Bacteria; phylum Myxococcota_A; class Polyangia; order Fen-1088; family Fen-1088; genus DASYCK01. The sequence continues at coordinate 69,471 of CAYUFS010000007.1, forward strand.
CGTCCGGGCACGCGTGCAAGATCGCACGCCCCCCGTGCAACATCAATCATTCACGGCGGCTCCGGGCCCGCGCATAGTGGCTTCGTGGCGCTGTTGCCACGGCGAAGGCGGGCCCGAGGGCGAGCCCGCGCAAACGAACAAGGAGAACTTCGATGAACGCACTCAACGTCGTGATGAACCTGGAGAAAGAGATCTCGGGCGGTGACCTGGCGAAGGCCGCGCAGTACCTGGCAGAGGATTTTCGATTCATCGGCGTCGGACCCGAGGCGCTGAACAAGGACCAGGCGCTCGGCGTCTGGGCGACCCTCCGCGCCGGAATGCCGGACTTCAACCACAACATGGCCAACCTTCGTGAGGCGACGAACATCGTGTACGCGACGGTGGAGGTCACGGGGACGCACACCGGCACCTTGTCCATCCCGCACGGTCCGATCCTGGCCGCCACGCGCCGCCGCTTCCAGAACCCGCTCGAGCGGATCGCGATCACGGTGAAGGACGGCAAGGCCACCGCGTGGGCCGTCGAGCAGGTCCCGGGCGGCGGCCTCGCTGGCATCATTGGCCAGCTGGCCTGAGGCGCGGCCTGCCGCGGCGATCCGGCACCGGGCTCTGCACGAAGAGGTCGCCTTCACTCGCGTATACTTTCCCCGAATGAGTTCCGGTGCAGGTCTGCTGGTTGCGGTAATCGCGTGGGGTGGAGTCGTTCGGACGGGGCGGGCAGATCAAAGCAAGGAAACTTCGTCCGGCGGCAGTCCAACAGTCGCTTCACCGGCAGGCGACGCGCAGACACCTGTCGACCAAGCGCTTCACATTCGTGAAGTCACCCGCAAGCTGTACGCATGCCCGCCATCGAGTTGCGGATTCAAGGTCCTGCATGAGCTGGCCATGATCGGCCCCGCGGCCACGCCGGAGTTGCTCGAGTATGCGCGACGGGCCCCCTGGGACGCCCTGTCGTCCGCCGTGAGAGAAATCGGGTCGGTTCGTGACGCGCGGGCCGTGCCTTTCTTGACCGACTGCCTGGCTTCCCAGAATTGGCGAGTCACGATTGCCGCCGAAGACGCCCTCGGGTTGCAGGGAAGAGACGCTGAGTCAGCGCTACCCGCCCTGCGAACTGTCGAACGCGGTCATTGGCTTCCGAGCGCCCGAGAAGGCGCAACCGCTGCGCGCATGCGTATCGAGGGCAGGAGGCCCGCGCAGACACTCCGTGAACCCCCTGATCCTGTGGGACGCTGTGCTTTCTCTCACCCAGAGACGGAGAATTGGAAGGCGAATTCGGACATGGACACGGCGACACCCGAGGGATGGTGGGCGGCAAGGGTGCTGAAAAGATATCCGTCAGCTGACCGATATATTACACACCCCGTTGGGGGCGGAGTTGTGGTGGGAATCAACGAAGGCGGGGAGTATGGCGCAGACCTCCTATGGGTGACCCGCGAATATGAAGAAGTGGTTTTGAAAGACACCCAGCGCATCTTCGCCTTCGAGCGCCTGGATTGGGGGCTCTTACTCCTGCAGGGGCATGGAAGTGTAGGCCAAATCAGCGTGCTCACCCAGGACAAGAACGGTCGATGGACGGTACGTCCCATTGTCGAATTGACAGCTGCCCCGTGGGCCTTTCGGACCCTGCCAGACGGCGGCATTGCTGTCGCAACGGAGTACGATGGAACGCTGTTGATCGACCGGCGAGGCACCGTGAAGGGATTCGAGTGCCATGAAGTACGCCCTTCGTCGTGGCCCAAGGATCACCCCAAAGGATCGAGGACCGGGCTGTATTTCTCGATTCCTCACTGATCCCACCTTGCGGAAGGAGGACGAGCGGATCGCGAACGGCGAGTTGACGGCCGGATCTCGCCGCGCCAGACGAGGCCGAACCGTTGGCCTCCACCTTGCCTATCCAACAGGGCATGACCACGGGTGTTCGAAGCGTCTGGGTGATGCTGGCCGTCCGAGGGCTCGTGATGGAAGGGCCGGTCGCGCGGGCAGAGCCCGCCACAGACGCCACACCGGTCCGTGCGAGTCGAGCGGTCTCGGTCGGATTGGCGATCTCGGGGCCAAGGATGCTAACCCACGACCTCGCGCTGCCGCTTCCGTCGGTGCGTGTGGGTGTCAATTTATCACCACGGCTGGCGCTGGACCTGACGGTGGGCGCGCTCCCCTACGACGCGACCGGACGACGGACGATGATCGATCTGGGCGCGCGCTGGTTCTTCAGCGACCACCACACCAGCCCCTATGCAATGGTCCGGGCGGGGGACTTCTTCAGTAACGCCCAGGAAGGGGCAGCCCATGGTCGCAGCTACCCCCTCGTGACCGTCGGCGCGGGCATCGAATACGCCTGCGGCTGTGGATTCGTCGCCTGGGCGGAGGCGGGCCCCGCGCTGTTCCGCTATACCGACGGGGTATCGAGCAGCGCGGCGGGTGGTCTCTATTTGAGCCTCGGCGCCGGCTACCGGATCGCCGTACCCTGACCGGGTCAGTACGTCATCGAGATTCGGGCGCCGAATCCCAACCTCGGCTGCTACGGCTCCTCCCTCTTCGATATGGCGGCCGGTGCGACCGTTTCAACGCAGGTGACGGTCTGGTGCCCCGTTCCGTGAACCCCATCTCCCGAACGCCGTGGAGATCGCCGTCCTGGGATCAAGCGTCGATCAAGACGACGGACTGCGCCGCCGCGCCGGGTGGAAGCAGGTTGGCGATCCCACGATCCAGGGTCGCCAGGCGTCCGCCGTGTCGGAGAGCGATGGCCAGGATGTGCGCGTCCGTCACCTGCGAAGGATTCCCCAGGCGATCCCACGCGATTCGTGGGTCACGCGCCAGATCGATGTCATCCTCCCAGAACACGTGGCCCGCCAGGTCGGTGATCCGGCGCAGGATCTCGCGCGACTCACGCGGTGAGCGGGCGCCGGGAATTGCTCGACTGTTCGAGGATACGCGCACGAATCCTGACTGCGTGACGGGGCAGGTGGCGAACTTTCTGCGCTGGGGATCGCCAAACCAGGACAGCGCCGCCAGGTGATGAACATGGTTGGGCCACGCCAGCGCCACGAGGACGTTGATATCGGCAAGGACGCGGCCTTCGTCGGTCACCCGCCGGGCGCCCAGCACGCTTGCCGCCGGGCGGGTCATTCGTCGTCTAGCGCCGACTGAACCATTTCGGCTGTTAGCGGCCGGGCATTCGCGGGCACATCGAACATCGGGAAACCGCGCCGTTGCTTTCCGACCTGAACCCGGGCTTGGAGACCCTGGCGCGCCAGATCCGAGACGACTGCACCCAGCCCCTTGCCTTTGGCGTCGGCCAGGCTACGGGCCGCGCGATAAACGTCATCGTCGATGTGCAAGGTGGTCCGAATCGTGGTGCTCACCAGTGAAAGCATGATGCAATGATGTCATGATGTCAATGGAAGGGTCGGCCGGTCGTTCCGCCGGGCGGGATCGTTGGACGGCTCGCCTGAGGCCTGCTGCCGCGATAAAGTCGGCTACATGAGCGGGGCCGTCGGAGCGTCGGGGGCGCGAGAGACGCGGCGAACCATCTGCAACCGGGACTGTCCCGACGCCTGCGGGATCGTCGCCACGATGGAGGGCGAGCGGATCGTCAAGCTCGCGGGCGACCCGCAACATCCGGTGACCCGCGGGTTCCTGTGCTGGCGCACGAATCACTTTCTGAACCTGCAGTACGGGCCCGAGCGCTTGACCGCGCCGCTCTTGCGCGGGCCGGACGGCGTGCAGCGCCCGGTCTCGTGGGACGAGGCGCTCGACGTCGCCGCCGCGCGCTTGCTCGCGATCCGCGCCGAGTCGGGGCCGGCGGCGATCATGCACTACCGCAGCGGTGGCTCGCTTGGCCTCTTGAAGTCGGTGCCGGACGCCTTCTTTCGGGCGTTCGGCCCGGTCACGGTCAAGCGCGGGGACATCTGCTCCGGCGCGGGCGAGGCCGCGCAAGAGGCCGACTTCGGCGAGTGCGAGAGTCACGATCTCTTCGACCTCGTGAACGCGCGCCAGATCCTCGTGTGGGGAAAGAATGTCCTCGTGTCGAACCCGCACGCGGTGCCTGTGCTGCGACAGGCCCGGGCGCGCGGCGCCGCCCTGTGCTTGATTGATCCCGTTCACCACAAGACCGCGTCGCTGTGCGAGCAGTACTGGCAGCCGTGCCCAGGCGGCGACTTCGCGTTTGCGATGGCGGTGGCTCGCCGGCTGTTCGAGCGCGGGTCGGTCGCGGCGGACGTCGCGCGGCGCTGCGACAACGTCGAGGCCTTTCGCGCGCTCGCTTTCGGGCAGCCGGTGGCGGCGTGGTGCGCGGACGCCGACGTTCCGGTCGCGGCCGCCGAGGACGTGGCGGCGCGCCTCGCCGCCGGGCCGACGGCCATCCTGGTCGGGTGGGGCATGGGACGTCGCCTCAACGGCGGCGCGATCGTCCGGGCGCTCGACGCGCTCTCGGCCTTGAGCGGCAACCTCGGCGTGTCGGGTGGCGGTGTCTCGTTCTACTATCGCCGGCGGCGGGGCTTCGACACGTCGTTCGGCGACCGTCGCCCGCCACCTCGCACGCTCAGCGAGCCGCTGCTCGGCCGCGAGATCCTGGAGGCCCACGATCCGCCGGTGCGCGCGGTCTGGGTGACCGCGGGCAATCCCGCCGTCATGCTCCCCGACTCGGACAGGGTGACGCGCGCGCTCGCGAGCCGCGACTTCCTGGTGGTCGTGGATCCGTTCATGACGGACACGGCGCGCCTCGCTCATCTGGTCTTGCCGACATGCACGCTGCTCGAGGACGACGATGTGGTAGGTGCCTACGGCCACCACTACATCGCCGCGTCACGCCCCATCGTGGCGCCGCCGCCGGGGGTACGCAGCGACTTGCAGATCATTCAAGGGCTCGCCGAGCGGGTCGGTCTGGGCGCGCGGTTCGCAGGGGACGCGCGCGCCTGGAAGGAACGCCTCGTGTCGCCCGCGGCGGCAGCGGTGGGCGTCAGCGTCGATCGGCTGGAGCGCGGCGCGTTTCGCAATCCCCTGTCGCCGTCGGTGCTGTTCGCGGAGGGCAAGGTGGCGACGGCGAGCGGGCGGGTGAACTTGCTCGCGGAGCTGCCGGCGCCGGTGCCGCCGCGGGCGCCGGACTATCCGCTCGCGCTGATGTCGCTGTCCACGGATCGCGCGCAATCTTCGCAGTGGTCGGTCGCCCCGGAGGGCCTCGCCGAATGCACCGTCCACCCCGCCAGCGCTGCAGCCGCGGGGCTGGAGGACGGCGACCGCGCCCGGCTGGAATCCGCGATCGGCGGGATGGAGGTCACGGTCCGCTGCGACCCACGCCAGCGCCGCGACGTGGCCCTGATACCGAAGGGTGGCCACCGCCGCGACGGCCGCTGCGCGAACGCGCTCGTCGCGGCGCGCCTGACGGACATCGGCGAGGGCGGCGCCCTCTACGACGAGGGCGTGCGCCTGCGGCCGGTGTGAGTCGTGCCGCCGCGAGGTATGCTCGCCGACCGGAACCGGCGATGCTGTTGGCTTTGCTCCTGGCTCAACAAGTGACCGCAGCTCCCGCAGCCTATGTGCGGGAGGTCGAGGCGTGGCGCCAGCAGCGTCTCGGGCGCCTGACCGCGGACGGCGGCTGGCTGACGGTCGCGGGCCTGTTCTGGCTCAAGCCCGGCGCGAATCGATTCGGGTCGGCGGCGGCGAACGACATCGTGCTGCCCGCCTACGCGGCCCCTCCCGAGGCGGGCGTGTTCACGCTCGAGGCGGGCCACGTGAGCGTCGAGGTCGCGCGCGGCGCGCCGGTCACGCTCGGTGGCGCTCCCGTCGGGCGGCGGTTGCTCCGCTCGGACGCCGCGGGCGAGCCCGACGTGCTGACGCTCGGATCGCTCACCCTGCAGATCATCGATCGTGGCGGCAAGCTGGGCGTGCGGCTCAAGGATCTCCATAGCGAGATCCGGCGGGGCTTCAAGGGTCTGCGGTGGTTCCCGGTGAAGCCGGAGCTGCGGGTGACGGCGCGCTTCGTGGCGCACGCGAGGCCGACGCGGATCGACGTCCCGAGCGTCATCGGCGTCACCGAGGCCATGCCCTGCCCCGGGACCGTCGAGTTCGAGCTCGGCGGGAAGACTCATCGCCTCGATCCCGTGCTCGAGGAGGGGGAATCGAGGTGGTTCTTCATCTTTCGCGACGCGACCTCGGGGCGCAGCACCTACGGAGCCGGACGATTCCTGTACGCCGATCCGCCGCACGACCACGACGCAACGATCGTCCTCGATTTCAACGAGGCCTACACACCTCCGTGCGGGTTCACGCCGTTCGCGACCTGCCCGCTGCCGCCACCGCAAAATCGGCTGTCCGTCGCCATCGAAGCGGGCGAGATGACGCCCCCGCACTGACGAGAACGTCGCCGCGCACCGGCGCCGGCGCCGTCGGAGCGAGCGATCTTGACGATGCGGCGCCCGGCCGCGAATTGCGTTAGGCTGCGGGCGCTCGTGACCACGGATCCGACAGTCGCCCCGGAGGCGCCGAGGGTGCCGTCCTCGGGCGCGCGGCTGGGGCTGGCGGCGGCCGCGGGGCTGGCCGCGCTGGCGATCCTGGAAACGGCGCAGGCCCTCGTCGCGCCGAGCCGCGCGCCAACGCCGGCCGACTGGGCGGCGCTCGCGGGCGAGGTCCACAGGGGTTTTCGCGCCGGAGATCTGATCGTCGCCGCGCCCGCGTGGGCCGATCCCGTGATGCGCCAGTATCTCGGCGACGTGTTGACCATCCCCGCGGCGGCGCGCATGGATGACGCGCGCTACGGCCGCGTCTGGGAGGTGGGCGAGCACGGCGCCCACGCGGCCGAGGCGCGTGGAACGGCCACCCTGACGCGCCACTTCGGGGCGCTCACGTTGCGTCTGTTGGAGCGCCCCGCGGCCTCCGTCACGTACGACTTTCTCGAGCGCTGGACCGACGCCCGGGTCACCCGCTGGACCCCGGCCACGCAGCGCCTGGAGGCGTGCCCCTGGCAGGGTGATCGCTTCGTGTGTCCGTCGGGCGGCGGCGCTCACCGCGAGCTCGTCGAGGTGGACACACGGATCCGGCGTGCCGTCATGGTGCCCCCGGTCGCCGGCTCGATCCTGGCCGTGGAGTTCCCCGCCGCCCTGCTCGGGCGCGAGATGGTGCTCGCGGCGGGGCTTCACGACGTGTGGGCGCGGAAGCTCGGTCGCGGAACGGTGAACGTCGAGGTCTGGCTCGACGGACAGCCGGTCAGGAGCGTGACGATCGGGAATCGCAGTGGCTGGTTGCCCGTTCATATCGACACCACAGCGCGCGACGGGCAAACGGCGTCGGTGCGCGTGCAGATCTCGGCGCCGGATCCCACCCTGCGCTATCTGGCGTTCGCGGCGGAGGCCCGCCGTTGATCGTCGCGGCGCGCGGACGCAATCGCATCGTGGCGGCGGTCCTGTTTCTGGGCGTCGTAGGCTGGCTGCTCGCGACCGAGGGGACGGAGGGCTTCGGTCGCGACGAGGCGCAGTACATGCGCGCCGGCGAGCGCTACTGGGGGTGGTTCGAGGAGCTGGGGCGCGACGTCCGCGATGGTCACCCGGGCCGGGCGTTCGCCGCGGCCGCCATCGATCACTACTGGAGCGACAACGCCCCCGACCACCCCGTCGTCATGAAGACGCTCTACGGCTTGTCGTGGCGCGCCTTTCATCGCTGCACCTGTCTCGGTCCCGCCCGCGGGCTGCACCCAATCCCGGTGCGGGCCCGGCACGTGACGCTGCCGCTGTTCGCGCGCGAGTCGACGGCGTTTCGCTTCCCGGCGATCTTGATGTCCGGGCTGCTCGCGGCGCTCGTGTTCTGCTTCGCGCTGCAGCTCGTCCCCTGGCCGGCGGCGGCGGCGGGGGCCGTGCTGGCGATCGCGCAGCCTCACTACTTCTTCCACGCGCCCATCGCCTGCTTCGACGCGCCGATCACCACGATGGCGTTCGCCGTCGGGTACGCGTACTGGAAGGCGCTGCGCTCGGCGCGTTGGGGCGTCCTCTCGGGGGTCGTCTTCGGCATCGCGCTCGGGGTCAAGCACAACGCGTGGTTGATGCCGTTCTTTCTGGGGCTTCACTATCTGTGGATGCGGCGGGGCGATCTCCGCCGGCTGCGCCCGCCGCGCGTGCCACTGGCGTTCGTGGCGATGGCGGTCCTCGGTCCGCTGTTGTTCTTTCTCCACTGGCCGTGGCTGTGGCACCACCCCATCGCGCGGACGCGCAGCTACGTGCTGCGCCACCTCGAGCACGAGCACTACAACTTCGAGTACCTGGGCCTGAACTGGAACCTGCCCCCGACCGACTGGGATCTCAAGCTGCTGCGGACGACGTTTCCCTTCGTATCGACGGGGCTCACGGTCCCGGTGACGACGCTGGCGCTGGCGGTCTTCGGCGGCCTCGTCTTGTTTGGCCGTCGACGCGACACGGAAGCCCGCGACGGCGACGCCGGGGAGCCGCCTTCGCATCCGCCCTGGTCTTCGCCTTCGCCCTCGCCTTCGTGGCTGCGCCCCGGCGCGGACGTCGATCGCGCGCCGGGCGCGTTCATCGCCGTGCAGATCTTCGGTCCCATGGCGATCATCGCATTGCCGTCGACGCCCATCTTCGGGGGCGTGAAGCACTTCATGCCGGCGATGCCGTACCTGGCGGTCGCGGCCGCGGTCGGCCTCGGCTTCGTCGGCGAGCGCCTCGCGGCCGGGCTGCGGGCCCGCCGCCCGGGACTGGCCGTGGCGGCGCTGTCGGCCCTGGTCTGCGTCCCTGCGATCGTCGAGACCGAGCGGTCTCGTCCCGACGGGCTGTCCCACTACAACATGATCGCCGGGGGCTTCACGGGCGGCGCGTCGCTGGGGATGAACCGGCAGTTCTGGGGATATTGTGTCCTACCGATGCTCGACTGGATCAACCGTCAGGGGCCGGAGAACCGCCGCATGTACTGGCACGACGTGCTTGGCGACGCGCTGGCGATGTACAAGCGCGAGGGCCGCCTGGCGATGACCGTCGGCGACACCGGGTTCGGTGAGCCTGGCGTCGAGCGCTCGTCCATGGGCCTGCTCGTGCACGAGAAGCACTGGGCGTTGTACGAGAAGTTCATCTGGGACCACTACGCCACCTTGCGGCCCGTGCTGGTGCGCGAGCGTGAGGGGGTCCCCCTCGTGAACGTCTACGAGCGGGATCCCCGATGACGGCGCCAATCGAAGCCTCGCCCGCCGGCGCGGGAGCGCCCGCCGCCGTCACGCGTGGCGCGCGGCTTGGCGCCTTCGTCGAGCGGGGGCTCGGATCCTGGCGCGGCTTGCTCGTGCTCTATCTCGCCTTCGCCGGCGCGTACCTCGGGGCGTCGGGGGATCGCCTGGCCCGGCACTCGCAATACAACCACTACGTCTACCTGGCCGACGGCTGGCTGCACGGCCGCTTGGCGCTGTCCGGGCCGCCCCCCAACGAGAACGATTGGGCCAAGGTCGACGTGCTGGTCCTGCGCGATCACCGCACCGTGAAGGGAACCTACGGGGGCCGGGGCGGTCCCGCCGATCGATTTTATCCGTTGCGGGGCAAGGCCGAGACCATCGCGCCGGGGGACATCCTGTCGCGCAGCGCGCTTCGTTACGTGTCGTTTCCACCGTTCCCGGCGGTGGTGATGCTGCCCTTCGTGGCGATCTGGAGGCTGGCGTTCAACGACGTGTTGTTCACGGCGTTGTGGGCCGCCGCGAACCCGTTGCTGTTGTTCCTGCTGCTGCGCGAGCTGGCGCGCCGCGGCCTCTCGCGTCGCAAGGCAACGGACGATCTCTGGTTCACCGTTCTGTTCGGTGTCGGCTCGGTCTACTATTTCTGTTCGGTCGTCGGCGAGGTCTGGTACACGGCGCACGTCATCACCGTGTCAGCGTCCATCGCGTTTGCCTGGGCGGCGCTCGGCGCCGAGCGACCGGCGCGCGCCGGCCTGTTCGTCGGGTTGGCGATGGCGTCTCGACCCCCCGGTCTGTTCATGTCCGTGTTCTTCTTGTTCGAGGCCGCGCGCGCCACCGGCGCCTGGTCGACGGTGGACGGGCGGTGGCGGCTGCGGCCGAACCGCGCGCTGGCCGGCAAGCTGCTTCGTTTCGTGTGGCCGCTGTTGCTGATTCAGGCGGCGTTGTACGCACACAACTGGATCCGCTTCGGGCAGCCGTTCGAGTTCGGCCATCGCTACCTGAACATCCAGTGGCAGGATCGCATCGCGCGGTTTGGCCTGTTCAACTATCACTTCTTGTCCCGGAATCTGGCCGCAGCGCTTGTGCTCCTGCCTCGTATCCTGACGCGATTTCCGTTCGTCAAGATCAGCCAACACGGGATGAGCTTGCTCGTGACCTCGCCCGCGCTCGGCTACACCGTCGCCCCCGCCGAGCGCAGCCCGCTCACGGCTCCGCTATGGCTGACGGTGCTCGCCACCGCGTTACCGTCGCTGCTCTACCAGAACTCCGGCTACATCCAGGTCGGCTATCGCTTCAGCCTGGATTACATGGTCTTCTTGATGATGATCCTGGCGGTGGGAAACCGGCCGCTGTCGCGCCTGTTCAAGGCGCTGGTCCTCGTCTCCATCCCCGTCAACCTGTTCCTGGCGATCATCTTCGACCGCAACAACGAATTCACCTACGACGACAGCTTCTTCCCGCACGGATTCAATTGACGACCGGCCTGCTACCGTCGGCGGAAGCCGCCGCCGCGAAAGCCGCCACCTTGAGCCGGGAACGAGAATGACGAGCGAGGCGCCGGGGCGGACTGAAAGGCTCGACCTGTCGGCGCGCCTCGGTAGATGGGCGCGGTGCGAGCGGCGCCGCCTCGCCAGGACTGGGGGGGCACCGAGCGAATCGCGGGGGCGACGCGATAACCGCCGCCCCGGTAAAACCGGCCGCCGCCGTAGTAGTCCGGGTAGTACGAGCGATAGTAGAACGAGTAGTACGGCCAGTAGGACCAGAAGAAGGGATCAAAGGGGCCGTGCCAGTAGTTCCACGTCCCCACCACCGTGAAGTTCGGCGACCACGGCGCCCAGAGGTGGGCGTGCGGTCCCATCATGAAACACCACCCGCCGCCGTATCCGTCGAGGATCGGGTGCGCGCCGTAATAAGCGTAGGTTTGGCCACCGTAGCCGAAGTCGCGCGGATCCCCGGTGAAGTAGTAGCAGCCGTCGCGAAATGCGAACAGGCGGTTGTCGATCGGCGGGTAGGCGCGATGGTGCGGTCCCTGCGTGCCGTCCCACGAGTACCCGGGCACCACCCGCGTGTCCGCGGGATGGGGACCCACGTAGCAGTAGCTGCCATCGGGCGCCGGGAGCGCCGGGCCTTCGACGTTCGGTGGGATCAACGGAGCGCCGGCGTTGGCCTGGTCTCCATAGGTGGCCTGGTCCACCCAGGCGTCGTCTGACATGCCGGCCTGGTCGCCGACCGCGGTCTGAGCCCTGGCTCGGGCGCCGCAGAGTACGAGGCCGGCCGTGACCATCAACAGAAGGACCGCGCGAGGGTCCTTTGAATCCCCCGCGGGACGGCGCGAGTGAGCAGAGCTCACACGCGCCAACGCGAAGCGCCGGGAGGACAATGTGCGGTTCGACATTTGACGGTGATTGGCCTCGAGCTCGCTTTGTTACGACCTTCGTTGTCGAACGCCCTCCGGCCTGGGGGGAACTGCCCTGTGAAGCAACTTTCGGGCCGGGCATAATGCTGATTTCGCGGCCCCACGGCCCGCCGACCGCCCCCTGACCGTGCCGTCAATTCACGGGGATCGACTCGCTTCACGATCGGGGTGGCGGTCGAGGCTTTCGAGCGCGCGCTCCCAGAAGGTGTAGGCGCGGATCTCTCCGTCGCGGTCGGGACCCAGCAAGCGAACCGCGTTCAGGTGCGCGACGGCCGCGAGCGTCCGTTCGCGGGTGGGGGGCGCCAGTCCAGGGTCTGCCGCCCGGGCCCTCTTTTCGAACCCGCGCAGCAGGCGCGCCACCCGCCCGTCGCCCGCGCCGCCCAGGAGTTGGCGCAGGGGCGCCCGGTAGAGCCGAAATTCGCCCGAGAGCACGCGGGCGAAGTCCTCGTCCACATCGGGGGCGTGGGCCGCGCGCCGCTGCCAGGCGAACGCGCGTCGCGCCGGGGCGTCGAGGCCCCAGGCCCTCGCGAGGGCGTCGTGGGTGCCGACGAGCGAGATGAGTCGCTCGTCAGCGTCGTGGTCCTCGTCGCCGTCGCCGTCGGCGTCGGCGTTGATCGACAGCAGCGACAGCACGAGGTCGCTGGAGGCTTCGAAGGCACGATGTATCGCGGCCAGTGCTCCTCGGCCGCCGAATCGCGCGGCCTCCGGGAAATAGGGGGCCTCCTCGATCGCGACCACGTCACCCGCGGCGCGTGCCTCGGCGAGCCGCGCCTCGAGGGCACGCGCGAACAGGGCGGCGTCGCCCGCGACGCGCAGGCGAAGGTGCGGCCGGCGCCCCGGACCCTCGACGTAGCGCTGGAAGAACCACCCCGTGATGGCCCCCGCGGCGCGCGCGTCGGCGATGAGCGGCTGAACAGCGTCAGCGAGCACAGCGTCTTGCCGGTCGGTGGCACCGAACAGCTTGAACGAACGCCACGACGCCACGTCCGCCGCCGGTGGCGCGCGACAGGGGGGCGGCACGGCGCCAGCGGCCTGCGTGGCCTCGGCGCTGGCGTCGGCGCGGTCGCGCGCCTCGGCGTCGGGGGCGTCGACGAGGCCGATGACCGCCTCGATACGCCGCCCGGACGCGTCCAGCGTGTCGGCGAGGGGCGGCCAGATCTCGAACGCGCGCGCGTGCCCTGCGAGCTGTCGCGGCGCCTCGCGCGACGCGAGATCGACGGGCAAGAGCTCGTCCTCGCTGCCCACCTGAACGAAGCGAGGGAGCCGCTCCGTTCGCCGCCACCGCGCGAGCGCCCGCCGCTGCGACGAGGACGGCGAGCGCGACGACGTCGTCGCGCCCGACAGAGCCGCGGGAATTCGCCAACTCGCGGGGGCCACCACGAATCCGTCGAGGGCAACGCGCGGGAGCCGCGCCAGCCCCGCCAGCGCGCCGAACGTGAGGGCCCAGGGCGCGTGCTGCCGGCGCAAGCTCCACCCGACCAACAGGCGCCATAGACCCGCCGGCGCCGTGCTGGAACGGACGCGATGAAGCGGCGATGGGAGCACGGGCGTCCCGTCCCTTGTCCGCAGCGCCAGCGGCTCGAGCGCGCTCGGATCGGACACGAGCTCGAGGTCCGCCGGCGTGACCGCGCCGGTTCCGCTGTCTGGCCATCCGGTGAGCGCCAGCGCGGCGGCGCGAAGGGGCGCGTGCGCGCACAGCTCGGCGAGGCGGGCATTGGGCGCGAAGACGACATCGAGCACGCGCGCCTCAGGGTGCGCGGCCTCTTCGGCCCGGCGCAGGTCGGCGAGCAGCTCCTCCCCGTCGACGCCCAGCCCGGTCGCGAATCGACCCCAGCTCGCACCGGCGGGCGCATGAACGCCGAGCAGCCAGCCCGTTCCCGCCGGTTGCCCGGGATGCCCGCGGCTCGGGGTCACGAAGAGCTCGCACGTCGGCGGGGCCAAGGCCTCGGGCAGCAGCGGCGCGATGTCTTCCGCCCGCAACGACACCTCGTGGGAGCCCAGGCGGGCGGCCTCGAGCATCCTTTCGACGAGGAAGGGAATGATCGGCGCTGTGGCGTTCCGCTCGACGTCGGGCGGATCGTCATCATGCGCGCCCGCGAGGTCGGCGTTCGCGTGTTCGTGCGGCGACGTCCCGTATTCCCCGCGCGCCAGCGCGGCGACATCGAGCGCGCCCGCGCCGAAGATCTCCGTTGCCGCCTCGAGGGCGCCGGCGAGGCCGTGCCCCGGCGCGCGCTCTGCCGTTGGAGGGGCGAGCGCTTCCTGCATACGAAAGAGCAGCGGCGCGAGGGTGGCAGCGCGGTCAATGGCCGCGCGCGCCAGCGTGACCGCGCTGGTCGCGCGCCCGGATCCCGCGGGAAAGATGAGCGAGCCCTGCAACGAGGCCGGGGGGGGATCCGTGGAGGCGCGCCCCGCCTGGGCACTCGGCAGGCTGTCGAGGGCCGCGCGCGCCGCGCGGATTTCGCCGGCCGCGAGGGCGCCTCGCACCGCGGAGAGCTGGCGTGCGATCGCCTCCGCGCCGGGCAGCCGCGCCAACCTGGCCGCCATCCATTCGACAGCGGGCGGGCCCACGAGCGGTGGCACCACGTCGACATGCAGGACGCCGTCGTCCACCAACGTCAGCAGCCAATCGTCCACCTCGTCGGCCTCGTCCACGGTGGCGGCGGCTCGAACCGACGGCCAGCTCGTCCACCCGGCGCAGGCATCGAGCACGGACTCGAGCGCGTCGTCGAGCTCGGCCACGTGCTCCTCGCAGAACCCGTCGTCGCGGCCGGGCGCCAGCCAGATCAGCGTGGACGGCCCTCGAATGAGGGAGGGAGCGCGCCGGACGCCCACGTGCGCGAGCACGCCAGGGTGCTCGAGGAGGGCGCGCCCGAGACTTGCCATGCGGGCCCACGCGGGGGCGAGCACGCCGACCGGCGTCGGCGTGCGTACGCGCGAGCGCGCGCCGAGCCGCCCCACGCCGACGCCGGCCCAATAGCCGTGCGGCGTGGGCCGGAACGCCGCCCGCCGGGCGTAGCGATCGAGGGCGACCGCGGCGCCGGCACCCGCCGCCGGGTCTCGCGCCAGCGCCGCCGCGAGGTCGGGGCTCGCCAGCTCGACCGCTGCGGCGCCGAGCGCGCTCGCCGCCAGGACCTCCGTTGGACGGCCGAGCGCCCGCAAGGGCAACAGCGGCGCGCGAAACAGAAACCGCGGCAAGGCGACGTACGGCATGGGGCGCCGAGCGTAATACAGTTCGATCCCGATCCGACCGGCGCCGATCGTCTGCTCGCCGGGCGACCCGATGGCCGGTCCACCCCGCGTTCTTATCGGATCCTTATTGGAACATGCTGGCCGGGGGAGGGCGGTCGATCGGCGTGACGTCGGTGCTGCCGGTGGGATCGCTGGCGGGGGTGGTGGGCACCTGGTCGTGCTCGGCGCCGTAAGCGACGTCGAGTGACTCGCCCACGCACTGCGAGAGCTCCTGGCTCAGCATGCCGATCCGCTCCGACGCCATCTCCACACCGCGGAATTCGTGGCGCAGGTGAAGATCGTCGGACTGGACATCTTGTCGTTCCAGCGCCGCCAGGTGATCCACCGAGACCCGGCGCATGAGCTTCATGTTGGCCAGCCGGTCCTGGATGCACGACAGCTTCAACGCGTCCCGCAGGCCGATGGCGTTCGCCTTGGCCCGCTCGCCCTCGAGCAGCGCCCCCGCCATCTCCCTGTCGTAGCGCCTGGCGAGGTTCAACATCTCGGAGTGGTCGAGCGTCTGCGCTGCCTGGTGGACCCTGCGTGGGACGTCGGAGGACTGGCCGATGTCGGGCTCGAAGAACGCGGTTGGCGCGGCGGCGTCAGGCGCGGGAGACGCGGCCTTGCTCGACGTGTCCGCCTTCGCGACGACGACGGCGGCCTTGTTAGCCTGCTTGGCCGGCTTTGCCCGCGCGCCGGCGGGGTGCAGGAGAAGCGCGAGCGCCGCGAGCCCGCCCACAGACCCTCGAACCAAGGTGCCGATCCACCGCATTACCGGAGGGCATCGGCACCTCCGCGCGGAGGGTTGATGGGAAAAATGGGCCGAGACGCGCGTCAGGAACGTGACGCGGCTGTCGGAGCCTGGACGAGCACAGCTCGCGTCGGTGTCGCGGCGCTACTTGGGCATCACACAGCTCTGCGCGCCCGCCGCCGGCAGGTAGCACTCGCGTGTGTAGTCGATGACCATCCGATCGGTGTTGAACCTCCAGCCGAGGGTGCGGATGGTGCGCTTCATGCGCGCCACCCAGCCGCGCGGGACGTCCATCTCGTCGCGCTCGTAGAACAGCGGAATGATCTCGCTCTGCAGGACGTCGTACAGGCTCTGGGCGTCGCGGCGATCCTGTTCGTCGACGTCCACGTGCGTGACGCCGTCGCCGATCGCGAACCCGTTCAAGCCGTCGTAGGCCTCCGCCCACCAACCGTCGAGGACGGAGCAGTTGAGGGCGCCGTTCAGCAGCGCCTTCTGCCCGCTGGTGCCGCTCGCCTCCTGGGGGCGGCGGGGCGTGTTGAGCCATACGTCCACGCCCTGCACCAGGTGGCGTGCCACGTTGATGTCATAGTTCTCGATGAAGACGACGCGGTCACGCAGCTCGGGCGCCATGCCCGCTTCGTGAACGTGGCGCAGCACCTCTTGCCCGGGGCGGTCCGCCGGATGCGCCTTGCCCGCGAAGATGAGCTGGACGGGCCGCTCGGGATCGGTCAACAGCCGCTTGATGAGCTCGAAGTCGCGGAAGATCAGGTCGGCCCGCTTGTAGGTCGCGAACCGCCGGGCGAAGCCGATGGTGAGGGCGTCGGGATCCAGCACCATCTGCGACGCTTTGATGGCGTCGTCGTTGTACCCGTTGCTCACGCGCTGCTCGCGCACCTTGCGACGTACGAAGTGAACGAGATCCGCCTTGAGGACGCGGTGGGTCTCCCAGAGCTCGGCGTTGTGCACCCCTTCGATGCGAGCCCACGATTCGGGATCGGACAGGTGATGGCGCCAGTGGGGTCCGATGACCTTCGCGAACAGCCGTTGCATCGCCGGCGCCAGCCAGGTGCTCACGTGCACGCCGTTCGTGATGTGGCCGACGGGCACGTCGTCCTCGCGGTGATTCGGCCACAGCACCTGCCACGACTTGCGGGTGACCCGACCGTGCAGGGCCGACACGCCGTTGGCGTGGCGAGACATCTTGAACGCCAGCACGGTCATGCACAGCGCTTCGCGGCTGTCCTCGGGCCGGATGCGCCCGAGCCCGAGGAAGTCCTGATGCGAGAGCCCCAGGGAGCGGCGCAGGGGCTCGAGGTGGCTGTCCGCCAGCTCGGGCGGGAAGCGATCGTGGCCCGCGTCGACCGGCGTGTGGGTGGTGAACACGGTGCTCTGGGCGACGTCCTGGGCGGCCGCCGCGAAGTCAGCCCCCGTCAGCTCCATGCGGAGCCGCGTGTACTCCAGCGTCGCGAACGCGCTGTGGCCCTCGTTCAGGTGCAGGCCGCCCCAGTGGATGCCGGCGGCGCGCAGCGCGCGGATGCCGCCCACGCCCAGCAGCAACTCCTGCCGGATGCGCACGCGCTGGTCGCCGAAGTACAGGCGAGCGGCCAGGGCCCGATTGTCCTCGCTGTTCCCCTCCACGTCGGTGTCGAGGAGCAAGAGCCGGGTCCTGCCCACCCAGATCTGCCAGACCTTCGCGTACAGCGTCTCCGTCATCGACAGCGGCACCTCGATGACGATGGGCCGGCCGGCGGGAGTGAGCGCGGGCGAGGCTGGCAAGCTCTCCGGGCTCGACCGAGCATATTCGGCGTGCTGGCGCCCCTCCTGGTCGATGCGCTGGCGGAAGTAGGACTCCCGGTAGAAGAGCCCCACGCCGACCAGCGGGAGCCCCAGATCCGAGGCGCTCTTCAGGTGATCTCCCGCCAGCACCCCGAGGCCCCCGCTGTAGATGGGCAAGGACTCGTGAACCCCGAACTCCGCGGAGAAGTAAGCGACGGGCCGCACGCGCAGGGGCGCGGCGTGCGTGGAGGCCCAGGTGCGGGGCTCGTCCATGTAGTCGCTGAGCTCGCGATGGGCGGCGTCCACCCGCGCCCGGAGCGTCGCGTCCTTGGAGAGCTGGGAGGCGCGCTCGGGGTCGAGGCCCTCCAGCATCTGGATGGGGTTGTGGTTCGCTGCGCGAAACGCCTCGGTGTCGATGTCGCGGAA
Organism: uncultured Myxococcales bacterium; assembly: GCA_964443975.1. Taxonomy (GTDB): domain Bacteria; phylum Myxococcota_A; class Polyangia; order Fen-1088; family Fen-1088; genus DASYCK01. The sequence goes on from CAYUFS010000007.1 coordinate 87,216, forward strand.
CAGCTTGATGATATGGGGGTTCCATGACCACCACAGGTTCCGCGAGAGGGCGGTCAGGTGCTCCTTGAACTTTTCGGCCGCGTTCATGGCGGCGAACTATAAGCCGGAAATCCCTTTTCGCTGGCATGTCGGTATACTGTCGCGCCGAAACCAAAAATGGATGGACAGCGTCGATATCTGGCCTTGATCATGGCGGGCGGCAAGGGCTCGCGGCTCTCTCCCCTGACGCTCGATCGCGCGAAGCCCGCGGTCCCCTTCGGGGGTCGCTATCGCATCATCGACTTCGTCCTGTCCAACATGGCGAACTCGGGAATTCGCGCCGTGTACGTGCTGACGCAGTACAAGTCACAGTCGCTCGCCGAGCACGTGCAGCGCGCCTGGGGCGCGCGCATGGGCTACGACCAGTTCGTGACCGTCGTGCCCGCGCAGATGCGCATGGGCGAGCAGTGGTACCGCGGCACCGCGGACGCCGTGTTCCAGAACATTCACCTCGTGGAGGAGTTTCGCGCCGACGCCATCCTCGTCTTCGGCGCCGACCACATCTACAAGATGAACATCCGGCAGATGATCGATCACCACCACGCGAAGAACGCCGTGGCCACGATCGCCTGCCTGCCGATTCCGGCGCGCGAGGCCAGCCAGTTCGGAATCGTCCAGATCGACGAGGAGGGCCGCATCGTCGGCTTTCAAGAGAAGCCCGAGCGAGATCCCGTGACCATCCCCGGAGATCCCGAGCACTGCATGGCCTCGATGGGGAACTACGTGTTCCACCCGGGGGCGCTGGTCGACGAGCTCCGGATCGACGCGGACCTGCGCGACTCGCGGCACGACTTTGGCGGCGAGATCCTGCCGTCGATGCTGCGGACGGGGCGGGTGTTCGCCTACAACTTCGGCCTCAATCGTATCCGGGGTGTTTCCGACGAGATCGAGAACGCCTATTGGCGCGACGTGGGGACGCTCGACGCCTATTATGAAGCCAACATGGACCTGAAGAACGTGGTCCCCAGCTTGAACCTCTACAACTGGGACTGGCCGATCATGACGGCGCAGTTCCCCGATCCCCCGGCGAAGCTGGTCTTCGACGAGGACACGCGGCGCGGGATCGCTTTGCAGTCGATCCTGTCGGGCGGATGCATCGTCGCCGGCGGCTTCGTGAAGGATTCGGTGCTGGGACGAAACGTCTTCGTCGACGCGGGCGCGGAGGTGCGGGATTCGCTGCTGTTCGACAACGTCTACGTGGGCCGCGGCGCGCGGGTGTCCCGCGTCATCATCGACAAGAACGTTCGCGTCGCCGACGGCGACCACATCGGATACGATCCAGTGCGCGACAAGTTGCGGTTCACGGTGAGCGAGGGGGGCGTGACGGTGGTCCAGAAGGCCAAGGACACGCTGTTGACCCGCTCGCGGAATTTCTGAGCAGGCGGCGCCGTCGTGACTCGCCCCATCGCGCTCGTCGTCCACGGCCACTTCTACCAGCCGCCGCGCGAGAACCCTTGGTCCGACGAGCTCGAGACCGAGCCGAGCGCGGCGCCGTTCCACGACTGGAACGCGCGTATTCACGCCGAGTGCTACCGGGCCAACGCCTACGCGCGCATTCACGACCGCGCGGCGCGGATCGCCTCGATCGAGAACAACTACGCCCGCATGTCGTTCAACTTCGGCCCCACGCTGGCGCGCTGGATCGAGCGCCACGACGGGCGAACGCACGGACGGCTGCAGGCGGCCGACAGCGATCAGCGCAAGCGCCTCGGTTACGGCGGCGCCGTGGCCCAGGCCTACGCCCACCCGATCTTGCCGCTCGCATCGCCGCTCGATCGCCGGACGCAAATCGTCTGGGGGCTCGCCGATTTTCGGCGGCGCTTCGGGCGGCCGGCGCAGGGCTTCTGGCTGCCCGAGACGGCGGCCTCCAGCGCCACTCTGGCCACGCTCATCGACCTTGGCGTCGGGTTCACCATCCTGGCCCCCGAGCAGGTGGCAGCCGTTCGTGCGCCGGGCGAGGCATGGACGGAGGTCGATCGCGACACCGTCGACACGGGCCGCGCCTACAAGTGGATGCACCCGGACGGGTCCGGACGGTTCCTCTCCATCGCGGTCTTCGACGGCCCGCTGTCGCGCGCGGTGGCGTTCGGCGAGACCACCCACGACGCGGCTGTCTTCGTGGCGGCCATCCAGGCCGCCGCCCGCCGGTCGTCGGTGTCCCCGGCGCCGCTGGTGCTCTGCGCCTCCGACGGCGAGCTGTTCGGGCACCACAAGAAGTTCGCTGACATGAACCTGGCTTTCACCAACTTCGTCGAGGGTCCCCGCCACGGCATCGCGCCCACGAACCTCGCGGCGTACCTGCACGCCCACCCCGCGACCTGGGACATGAAGCTCGCCGAGGGGCCCGACGGGAAGGGCAGCGCCTGGAGCTGTTCGCACGGCGTGGGACGCTGGTGGACAGACTGCGGGTGCTCCATGATGGCGCCCGAGCACGGCTGGAACCAGCGCTGGCGAACGCCGCTGCGCGCGGCGCTGGACACCCTGCAGGGGGCCGCCGCCGAGTTCTACGAGGACGCGGCGTCGCAGCTGCTGCTCGATCCCTGGGGGGCGCGGGACGCCTATGGCGAGGTCGTCGACGATCCCATTCCGGCGCGCGACGCTTTGCTGGCGGGATTTGGCACCGACGCGCTCCAGGCTGGCGGCGAAGGGGCGCGCGAGCGTGCCCGCCTGCTGCTGGAGCTGCAGCGGGCCACGCTGCTCATGTACGCGAGCTGCGGCTTTTACTTCGACGACGTGGCGGGGCTCGAGGCGACGCTGGTGATCCGGCTCGGGGCATACGCCGCCGACCTCATGAAGGAGGCCGGGGGCGAGCCGCCGCTCGCCGAGATGCTCGACCTGCTGGCGACCGCGAAGAGCAACCAGCCTCCCGGCGAGACCGGGGCCGACGTGTTTCGAAGGGTCGCGCAGGATCGCATCACCCCAGCGCGGGCCGTGGCGACGGTCGCGCTGGCGCGGGTCGCCGCACCGGACGAAATCCTGGACGTAGCGCCCGCCGGATGCGAGGTGGAGGTGACGGAAGGTGGCGTCGAGAACGCCGGCAACGACGTGCGCGCCTTCGGCGCGGCGCGCGTGACGATGCTCCGCACCGGGACAGTGCGAGAGGTGAATTTCCGGGCGGAGTGGGACGACAAGGAGGGGTTTCGCTGCCTGGCCGATGGGATCGCCGTCACCCCGGAGGAGCTACCGCGCGAGGACCGGCACCGCTTGCTGCCGTTGTTGCTTCCCCGGCTGGTGGCCGAGGGGGATCCCCTGGCCGCCGCGCGGTTCGCGCTGGCGCTTGGCCGGGGCATGACCGGGACGGGGGGCAGCCCGGGAGACGCCCAGATCCTCGGCGTCTATGGCCAGCTCTTGCTCCGGCTCCTCGACAGCGCGCGGACCATGACGCCGCCCGTGATCGACGTCGCGCTGCTGCTCCTCGACGCCGCCGGGCCGGCGTTGGCGGCGGGCACGCTGGCCCGCAACATGATCGAGGAGCGAACCGCCGAGCTGCGGACGCGGGCAGGGCGCCCGGAAGATCTCGATCGCCTGGCGCTGCGGCTCGGGTTCGCGGTCGCCGGGGCGGAGCACGCGGTTCCCGCCGCCGGCTGACGGGCGGCCGTGCGTCTCGCCGGCGGGAGAGATGCGCCGAGCTTGTCGGTCAGCCAGCGAGGAGGGTTCGACGAAATCCTCAGTGACGTGCGGACCGTCACCGGCCTATCCTGAGCGCGCAAGCTCGAATCGCGATCCGCGCAAATATCGTTGTTGATTGAGTGGGGGAGTTTTGAGAAATATGCGAGGCTGTACAGGGAAGTAGGTATGGGTAAGCCGTTTCTCAAACGCAACGTGGGGGGATGTTCATGAGACGACTGTTGGTCCTGGCGTGTTTAGGTGCTCCGTTGGCGCTGGTGGCAGCGTGTGGCAGCAACTCCGGTACGCCCAGCGGTACGGGTGGCAAGGCGGGCACGGGCGGAGCGTCCGGCTCGGGGGGCGCCTCCGCGACGGGAGGTAAGACCGGCACCGGGGGGGCCGGGACCGGCGGCACCGTGGGGACCGGCGGCGCGGGGACCGGCGGCGCGGGGACCGGGGGTGCGGGAACCGGTGGTGCTGCAGGACCGGGAACCGGTGGCGCCGCCGGAGCAGGAACGGGGGGCGCCGCGCAAGGTGGCGCGGGTGGCCCGGGTGGCGCGGGTGGGGCGGCTGCGACGTCACCCACGCTTGCGCAGCTTTGCAGCGCGGGATCGAGCGCGGGCGCGGGCGGTGGCGCGAGCGGGGCGGCGGGCGCCGGCGGCGGCACGGCGACGAGCCTGGCGTTCACCAACGTGACCTACCAGGGCGATCCGCGCGTGATCCCGAGCGAGGCCCTGTTTAGCTTCATCAACACCGTCGACGATCCGCACACGCAGATCATGCGCTTGCACAATGGCGGCACCACGGATGTCCACATCACGAGCTTGCAGCTGGTCGGGAACACGTTGGCGCCGGGCACGAACCCGCCGGCGACCCCAGGCGCTGCCGGCGGCACGCTGTTCCCGCTCAACTACAACGAGGTGAGCCTGCCAGCGGCGTTCAAGATCACGCCGAACAAGACCATTCCCGCCACTCTGGCGGCGGGCGCGGATCTGGACGTGACGGTGCAATTCCTGTCGACCCAGACCAACCCTCCAGACCGCATGTACAACATCGGTGGGCAGGCCGTCAGCGCCGTGCTGGTGGCGAAGACGGACGCGCCGGGTTGTATCCCGGCAGGCCTCTACGCGGTCTCTCTGTGGAACAACAGCGAGACGGGCCTCGATTCGACGACGACGCCGCCGACGCTGCCGTCGGCCAACTGGGCGCGGTACGAGCCCACGTTCGGGCAAGTCGTCGCCACGCTCGGCTACAAGGTGAACCTGGGCTCGGACTTCATCCAAGCGCTGAACACCAACAACATGGCGATCCTGGGCCCCGCTTACTCGACCGAGGAGGTGCAGATTCACACCTTCGTCAAGGCGGACAGCGCCGCGCCCGTTCAGTTGCTGGCGGTGGGAAGATTCGCTCCGCCGACCGACCTCCCTTACGGCTGGTACCCCGTCGGGTCACTCACCGGGATGCCCGCCGGCGCAGGCGGCGCTGGGGGCGCAGCCGCGGGGGGCGCAGGGGGTGCAGGTGGCGCGGGCGCGGGCGGCGCGGCGGGAGCCGCACCCCCCACCGTCACCGACGCACAGCCAGCGGCGATTCCATCCACGTCCACGCAAGCGGCAACGCAACCGGCGCCGCTGAAGGTGGTCGCCACGATGCTCTCCAGCCCGCTCGGCGTGGACTGGAACACGTCGAACTACAGCGAGCAGATCCTGCCGCCGCTCAAGACGGGCTCCGACGGCACGACGTTCGATCCGGGCACGATGACCTTCGGGATCTGGACGTTCTCCAACCAACGGACCACCGGAGGTCTCAGCTCGGCTGGTGTGCCCGCGCCGAACGTGGGGAACGGCGACTACGACTACACCCAGGACTCGCTCAACATCGACGCGGTTCACAGCCACCGCGTGCGGGTCTATCCCCTCAAGGATCGCGCGGGCGTCGTCGTTCCGCACGCCTATCTCATCGGCTGGGAAGAGGCCAGCAACGGCGACTACCAGGATTTCGTCTTCCTGCTGAAGAACGTGAGCCCCGGGCCCGCACCGTCGCTGTAGCGCGAGTCGCCGCGCTGACCATCGCCCGGGGCGAGGTCAGCGCGGCCGCCAGACGCCCGCCCCCACATTGACCTCGCTGCTGCCGAAGGCTACCTTTCGGCCCGTGCGTGGCGATCGATGAAAAGGTGGATGATAGGGACTCTGGCTGGAATCGGGGCTCTGGCGGCGTTGGCGTTGCCAGCGACGGCGGCCGACAAGAGCGAGGACGAGCTCATCCACGAGGGCGTGGATAGCCGGCGGACCAATGACGACCTCAAGGCGTTGGAGCTGTTCCGACAGGCCTACGACCTTCATCACCACCCGCGCCCAGCGGCACAGATGGGCCTCGCCGAGGTCGCGCTTGGACGCTGGATTGATGCGGAGGCGCACCTCGCCGAGGCTGTGGGCGCGCGCTCCGACCCCTGGATCAGCAAGAACAGCACGACCCTGCGCAAGTCGCTCGCGCAGGTTCGCGAGCACATCGGCGCGCTCGAGGTCCTGGGCGGCCCGGCGGGGGCGGAGATCGTCATCGAGGGTGCCGTGGTCGGCAAGCTGCCGCTGGCCAATCCCATCCATGTCCGGGCCGGCGAGTGTCGGTTCAATCTGACGGCGCCCAACTACGAGCCCGAGACGCGCACGGTGCGGATCGTCGCGGGCGCGTTGGTGAGGGAGACGGTCAACCTTTCGCGCGCGGTGGTTCCCACGTCCCCGCCGGCGCTCTCCCAGGCAGGCGTGGCGGCGGCCCCGGGCGCGCCGCCCGTGGTAGGCGGGGCACCTCCCCAGGCAGCGCAGGTCCCCGCGGAAGCCATCGTCAGCGACACGCGGGGCTCGGAGGCGCCAGGTCGCGGAGACGAAGATACCCGCGGCGGATCGGGGGCGCGCCTGGCGGGAATCATTCTGGGCGGCGCTGGCGTCGCGGCGCTCGGGGCGGGAGTTTGGTTCGGCCTGACGGCACAGGCCACCGGGAACCGAGCCAGCAACAAGGCGGTGTTCGATCCGAGCCTGGATAGCTCGGGGCGGCGCTATCAAACACTCCAATGGGTCGGGTATGGCCTGGGCGGGGCGCTGCTCGCCGCGGGGGTGACGACCTATATCATCGGCAATCGCGCCGAACAGCGCGAAACCAAGGTTTCGTTCTTCCCGGCGAAGGACGGCGGTATCGCGGTCCTCGACGGCCGCTTCTGACGCTTCTGACACGGGACCGACCGCTGGCCCCGAGCGGCGTGTTTTCGGCGGAAGCCCGACGCCTGAGGTCTGCTGACCGAGCGCTATCGGCCTCAGGGCTGTAAGCAGTACAGATACGTGTACTGGTTGTCGCACGAGTTGGCGGTGTCGAAGGCAAAGGCCTTTGACAGGATCGAGAACAGCACGCGCCCACCCACGCCGGTCGCCGACTTCGATGTCCAGTTGTTGCACGTCGTGGCCGCCGTGCCCGGCAGGTTCGGGTCCGCGCTGCCGGACCATCCGCCGTAGTTGGCGAGGTAGGTCCCGTCGGCGGTCACGTCCAGCGGCGCGATCATCTTGCCGCCGAGCACGAACAGATCGCGCGGTGAGGCGACGATGGGAACGCCGTCGACGCGCACCCAGACCGCGCCCGCGGTGCTGAACCGCGACGCCATGCTGGCTGAGGTCGTCGCCAGCAGGGCCTTGAACGTCGATGCGTTGGCAAGCCCGGCCGCGGTCGCATCATTCTGGCACTGGGTGTCGGCGCCCGTCAGCCCCCCTGTCGGCGCGAACGACCCCGAGACGAACGCCAGCCGACCCGCCGTCTTGGTGAAGGTCATCGTGCTCACGAAATCGATTCCGAGACAGTAGATACGGAACGGGCTTGAGCACGATGCGCCCCCGTACGAGCCGACCCATCCCCCGCTCCCGGCCGTCGGGTCGCCGTTCAGGAAGAGGCCGGTGGAACCTGGCGTCCAGTCGTCGCACTCGGCTCCCGACGCAACCGTGTAACCGCCCAGGGCCGACGGGCTGTCGGTGACGTGATTGCCCTTCTCGGTGACCTCAGGGGGATAGAACGTCGTCGCGGTGTTGTAGTCGTCGAGGAACGGCTTCATGTCGGGACGCACCCAGCCCCGCGCGGCGCCGAGTCGTGAAGCGACCGACGTATGGCTGTCGGAGATCCAGGCCACGTACTTCGTGGCCCCGCCCGTCACCAGCCCGGCCGCCATCGCCAGGCCCTGACATTTCGCGTCCGCGCCCGACACCCCGCCGAGCGTCGTCAGGTCGTAGGTCACCGAGCTGACGAACGCGACGTTGTAGTGCTTCGTGCACGTGTTCCGGCAAGAATCCGTGTCGATGGCGTTGCCATCGTCGCACTCCTCGCCCGCTTGCAAGAAGCCGTCCCCGCACGCCGCCTTCTTGCACGAGCTCGTGCAGCCGTCGGTGTTGCTGGTGTTGCCGTCGTCGCACTGTTCGGTCCCCTGGACGAACCCGTCTCCGCAGCGCGCCAGCTGACATGAGGCGGTGCACGAATCGGTGTTGCTGGTGTTGCCATCGTCGCACTGTTCACCGGTCTGGGTGATCCCGTCGCCGCACGAAGCCAGCTTGCAGGCGTTGGTGCAGCCGTCGGTGTTGATCGTGTTGCCGTCATCGCACGCCTCGACGCCTCGGTCGACGAAGCCGTCGCCGCACTTCGCCAGCTTGCAGGTCATCAGGCATGGGCCGCTGTTGTCGGTGGCTCCGTCATCACACTCCTCGCCGGCCTGCACGAAGCCGTCACCGCACTTCGCCAGCTTGCAGGCGCTCGTGCAAGCATCGGTGTTGCTGGTGTTGCCGTCGTCGCACTCCTCTTGCCCCGCACGTACGAACCCATCGCCACAGCTGGCCGGGACGCAAGTGGCGAGGCAGGCGTCGGTGTTGCTGGTGTTGCCATCGTCGCAGCGCTCGCCCTGGTCGAGGTGCCCGTCCCCGCAGGTAGCCCGATGGCAAAGATTCTGATCGCAGGTGAGGCCGACGTCGCAAGACCCATTGGAGAGACAGGCGCAGTCCACCGCCCCAGGCGTGCAGGTCGGGCCGATATCGACGCCACCGCCGGTGTCCATGCCCGCCTCGGGGGAAGCCTCGGCGCCTCCGGTCTCCTCGGGCGACTTGTCGGTCGCGACGAGGTCCCGGGACGCGACGTCCACTCCCCCTTCCGAGCCCGGTTGCCCGACATCGGGCGTCCGCGAATCATCGTTCTCGTCGGCTCGGCCGGCGCCCGCGTCGGCCTCGAGGCTAGCGCCGTCGCGATAGCACAGGTTGTCGGGCGCGCATGCGTAGCCGTCGGGACACCGCTTCTGTCCGGGCGCCGCGCACTGCTGCGCGCCGCTCCGGGGTTGGTCTTGATAGCGACAACCGGCGCCGAGCGAGACCATCGCGACCACGAAGAAGATGAGGCGCCGACCGCGCTCTGCAAAGCAAACCACACCGACCGAAGCAATCCTGACCAGACCCATTCGTCCCCCCGAGCCCTTGATAGCAGGAAATCATCCGACGCGCCTACGGCTTGTAATCGGGGTGTCGGGCGCTACGCTGGGTGCGTGGTGGATCTCGACGGGCTCTACCGGGAGCACGCGCCGGCGATCACGGCCTCGCTCGCGCGCTCGTTTGGCGCGCGTCGCCTCGATCTGATCGAGGTCGCCGTTCAGGAGGCCTTCGTCGCGGCGATCGAGACCTGGGACGCTGACGTCCCCGAGCGCCCCGGTGCCTGGCTGCAGGTCGCTGCGCGGCGGCGTGTGATCGATTCGATCCGGCGCGCGACGTGGATCGCGCCGAGCGAAGCGCTCGATCGACTCGAGGCGCCCGACGCCGCGCCCGATCGCGACCAGGATCTGTTGAAGATGATGTTCGTCTGCTGTCATCCGGCGATTCCGCTCGAGAGCGCGCTGGCGCTGGCGTTGCGAACGCTATGCGGGTTTCCGGTGCCGGCCCTGGGGCGCGCGTTGCGGCTCGACGAAGCCGCCGTGGAGAAGCGCCTGATGCGCGCGCGTCAGGTGTTGCGGGACGAGCAAGTCGAGCTCGAGCTCGATGGCGCCCCTGATGGCGAGCTCGACGTGCGCCTCGATGGCGTCCTGCGCACGCTCTACGTGTTGTTCCTCGAGGGCTACAGCGCCCACGCCGGTGACACGCAGATCGACGAGGAGCTGTGTCACACCGCGATCCGCCTGAGCGCGATGTTGCTCGCGACCCGGTTTGCCACGCCGCGCGGCCACGCGCTGCACGCTTTGTTCTTGCTGCAGGCCGCTCGGCTCCCGGCACGCGTGGATGCGGCGGGCGACCTGATCCCGCTCGATCGTCAGGACCGTGCGCGCTGGAACCACGCGATGATCGCCGAGGGGCTAGAACATCTCGGGCGCTCCTCGACGGGAGACGTCGTGTCGCCGTTCCATCTCGAGGCCGCGATCGCGGCGTGCCATGCGCTGGCCACGACGTACGCCGCGACCGACTGGCCGCAGATCGTCGCGCTCTACGATCAGCTGCTCGCGCTCACGCCATCACCGGTCATCGCGCTGCAGCGAGCGATCGCGGTCGGGCGGGCCAGCGGTGCCCGCGCCGGGCTACGCGCGCTCGTGAACCTCGTCGGAAACGAACGTCTCGAGGACGATCCGGTGCTCGCCGCGGCGATCGGCGAGCTCGAAGCGCAGCGCGGCGATGTCCGCGCGGCGCGCACCGCGTATCGTCGCGCCCTCGAGCTGGCGGGAACCGCGCCCGAGCGCCGCTTTCTCGAGGAGCGCCTCGCAGCGTTGTGACGAGGCCTGCTAGGGCTTCGGAAACGCCCCGAGTATCCGGACCTCGGTCGCGCCGCCGACCTCCGCGTGGGGCGACTCGCCGGCGATCGCGCACGCCTCGTCGAGGTCGTTGACGCGCACGAAGAAGAACCCGAGCACCGCCTCGCGCCCTTCGGCGAACGGACCGTCGATGACGACCCCGGCGCCCTTGCGGCGCACGGTCTTGCCGCTCTGCTGGAGCGCCTCCACGCCGGCATATACGCCGCGGCGCTTGAGGTCCGCGGCCCAGTCGACGAGCTTCTGGAACAACGCCTTCGATCGACCGTCGGCCGTGAGCTGGGCCCAATCGACGCCCTCGTCACGGAAGATGAGCATCGCGGTCTTCCGCGTGTCGGTTTCGCTGCCGGCGCTATCGTTGTCATCGGGTGTCATTGCACGCTCCTCATGCCGCCTTGGGGTACGGCTCGCCGGTACCGGTCGTTGTGTAGCTCGCCAGGCTGCGCAGGAAGTGCGGCCACGCCTCACTGCACCGTTCGAAGACTTCATTCCTCGCGCGGTAGCCCGAGTGGGCCAGGTGGACCCGCGTTCCGGTCGGCGTCTCGCCGAGCTCGATGACGAGCGTGGTGCCGAGCCAATCGGCGTTGTGCTCGTGCGCGACGCATGTCATCACGACGCCGCCTGCGTCGTAACGGTCGAGCTGGAGAGTCACCGAGCGCGTCTCGCTAGGCTGAGAGAACCGAAATGTGGCCTGCTTGCCGTCGAAGTCGGTGTCCTCCGCCATCCAGCCGCGGTAGCCGGACTCCGTGGTGATGGCGGTGAGAACGTGGGAGGGCGGGGCGGCGATGTCGATCGTGCTGTCGATGGTGAACATTGGTTGTCGTCCTTTCACACGGTCGTCGAATGAGCCGCGCGGTCCCGGACAACGACATGCAAGTCGCGGAAAATACACGATATCGGTCGCGAGCGTCGTCTGCCGGAGGACGCCGTCCGGGCCGCTACGCCGGCTCGCCCCCCGCGAGCGGCCGAATGTCGATCTCCAGCGTTCCGCCGAGGATCGCCGCGTAGGTCCGACACATCGCGACCGCCTCGTCCATCCCCGACAGCGCCAGCACGGCGAAGCCGCCCACGAGCTCCTTCGACTCCGAGAATGGGCCGTCGAGCACGCGCAGGTCATTGTTGGTGAACAACAGACGCTTGGCCGCCGCGCTCGGTTGCAGGTCGGTCGTTCGCACGAGCACGCCGGCCTTGGTCATCTCGGTCCGCAGCCGGGTGAGCTCGGCCTTTTGCCTGGGGCTGCGCCCTCCGGCCTCGGTGGCTGGGTCGGCCTTCTCGATCAGCAGGAACTGCAGCGGTGGGTTCTCGGGCTCGGGCATGAGGCCGATGTCCCAGGGCTCGTTCACCTTGCCGAGCTCCAGCTCGCCGGTGCCGAGGATCTTGCCGTAGCGCTCGGCCCAGCCGAGCGCCTCGTCGCGCGTCCTCACCTTGAGCTGCAACATCGACGCGGGCAGCTCGTGCTCGCCGCGATACGGGCCGTGCTTCACCGTGCATGCCCCGTCGCGGAAGTAGAGGCGCGTGCGCGTCTTGCTGGCGCCCAGGCCCGCGCCATCAATGAGGCGGCCCGCCTGCGCGTGCCCGCCGATGAACGCGCCCATCTTCTCTATCAGCTCCATCGGAGGCTTCTCGCCCGCCTCGGTGCGCAGGTCGTTCTTGTGCATGATCATGAAGCGGAGCGAGGTGATTGGCTTGAGCGCGTTTTCCATGACGATCCTCCAGGTGAAAGGGTTCCGGAGCCGACCCTCTGCCGCTCCTGCTAACACAACGAACCGCCCGCGGGGCGATCGACACGCCCCCGGGAGTTTTTTGCAAACACTTGAAATAGCGCGACAAATCAGTTCGCCCTCGGCCGGGATCGTGATGGTGGCGGCGGTGGTCGTCGTGATACCGTGGAAACGTGAGTCCGTCCCGTCGTGTGACGCCGTCGCCTTTGGCCGTCGAGGGCGAGGGGGCGAAGGCGTGAGGGATTGGGGGCCCTTCGAGGGTGCTCGTCTGGGCGACTGGTTGCGCGCGGGCGGGTTGACGTCCGGGGTGGGCGTGTTGCTGGCGAGCGCGATGATGGTCGAGTGGAACACGCACATCCCCGATCCGGCTTGCTGCGCCGTGGAGAGCCACGAACGCCGCCCGGGCGATCGTTTCGAGGTCACCCGCGTGCTCGGCTTCACGCTCTTCCGTGGGGAGTGGAAGCCCGAGCACGAGGATGGGTGACGACAGGTGCCTTCCAGGACGAGACGCGACAGGCTGATCCTCGGGGTCGCGGCGGCGCTGTTGCTCCCCGCGCTCGGATACCTCGCGACGCTGTCGCCGAGCGAGGTCCCCACGGTGGAGCAGCTGATGCCGCCCGCGCGGGCCGCCGAGGTGCGCCGCCTGCGCTCCTATTTCGGCGCGGAGAGCGATCTCGTTCTCGTCTCGGCGTCGGCGGCGGGCCGACCCCCCTCCGACGCCGAGTTGCTGCGGCTCGAGGACAGCATCGCCGGCGCGCCCGGCGTGAGCCACGTCTTTTCAGCCGCGACGCGCCCCCGCCTGGCCCTCGCCGACGTCGGCGCGCAACTGCGACTCGAGCGCGGTCTACCCCCGGCAGGGTTCCCGACCGCGCTCGATCATTTTCTTCGCCCGGTCCCGGGCGTGGCGTTGTTGATCGTGTCGGTGGCGCCGTCGGGAGCGACGCTGTCGAACGCGCGCCACGTCCTCGACGAGCTGCACGCGCGGCTCGCGGGTGTCGCGGCAACTGCTGGTCTCACGGTCCGGATCTCCGGCTTCCTACCCCAGCGCGTGGCGACCTGGGAGGAGGCGCGACGCGACGTGCGGCGGACGCTGCCGCTGCTCATCCTGGCGGCGGTGATCGTCCCGGCGCTGTTCTTTCGCTCCGCCTGGGCGGCCGTGTTTCCTCTGATCATGGCGGGGCTCGCCAGCGCCGCGACGGTGTTGCTTTATCGCGCGGTGGTCGGGGCGCTGCACCCGTGGGTGCTGATCCTGCTGCCGCTCGTCTGGTCGGTCGCCACCATGGACACCCTGCACCTGTGGGAATGCGCGACGCGCCTGCGCGCGGCTGGCCACCCCGATCCGGTCTCCGAGGCCGCTCGCGAGCTCGCCCTGCCGTGCCTGGTGACGGCGCTGGTGACGGCGGCGAGCTTGCTGGCGATGGCCACGCCCGGGGGCCCGCCGCTGGTTCGCATGTTCGGCGTGTGGGGCGCCGTGGGCACTGCCGCGGCCTACGCGCTGTCGTTCGTGGTCGCCGGGCCCTTGCTGCGTCTGGCAAGCATGCGCGGCCGCCCGCCCGAAGGGCCGAGCCGCTTCGCACGCCGGGTGATCGCGCTGTCCCAGCGTCGCGTCGCGCCGACGGCCTTCCTGTGGCTCTGCGCCGTGGTGGCGGCCGCAGCCGGCATGGCGCGGCTCGGGGCGGCAGAGTCGAGCTACACGGACGCCTTCGTCGCGACCCACCCGTTCGCCCGTGACCTCGCGGCTGTGAGGACAGCGACGGGGAGCGATCTCGTTCCCCTGGAGGTCTACGTCGAGGCGACGCCTGCCCGCCGCGACGACGCGCGCGCCTTGTTGCTCGCCACGACAACCCTCGACGGATACCTGCGGACGCTGCCCGAGACGCGGCTGTCGCTCTCGGTGGCGACGCTGACTGACGAGCTGCTCGCGACAGACCCGCGCGCGCGCGAGCTCGCGCGCGCGATGACCGATCGGAGCGAGGTGCGCCGCCGCCTCGCCCCGGTCGAGCACGATCGGCGCCTCGCGCCCTGGATCGACCTCGAGCACGGCGCCACCCGGACGCTGCTGCTGCTCGCCCCGACCACCTTTGCTCGCCGCGCCGAGCTGCTCGGGTGGATCGAGCATTTCGGTCGCACGATGCTCGACGGGTTTCACGTGGGGTTCGGCGGCGTCGGCTACCTGTATCACGCGGCGGAGCTGGAGGCGCGCGGCGGGATCGCCTGGGGGCTGGCCGGGGATCTGGTCTTGCTGGTGCTGGCGCTCGCGCTCGGGCTGGGGAGGTGCCGGGCCGTGGTGGCGGGGTTGCTCGGCAACGTCGCGCCCGTCGTCGTGCTGGGCGGGGTGATGGCGGCAGCGGGCGTCTCGTGGTCGCTCGGGCTCATCGGCTTGCCGGTCATCGTGCTCGGCCTGGCGGCCGACGACACGATCCATCTGCTGTGGCCAATGCGGCATACGACAGCGCCGATCGCGACCAGCCTCTCGCGCGCGTATCGTCGCTTCGGCTCGGCCGCGCTCGCGACATCCGTGCTCGTCGCGGCCTCGCTGGCGGCGGTGGGATACTCGGACTTTCGAGCCAGCCGCGCGCTCGGCTGGTTGCTGCCGACCGGCATCCTGGTGGCGCTCGCCGCCGAGCTCACCCTCGTCCCCGCGCTGCTCGCGCTACGCCGCCGCCGGGGAGCCGCGTGACCGCCTACGAGGAAGACGCGCAGACGAAGGCGACGTCCGCGGACCAGATTGGCGTCCCCGCGGTCTTGGCGGCGGTCAGCGTCGCGTGGGGAGCAGCCCCCGGCGCCATCGCCCCCAGCAGCGCCCCCCACAACCCCGTCTCGACGACCGTCGCCCCGTTGACCTGGTAGGCGAGGCCCGCCGTACCCGCCGGGGTCAGCGAATCCTGGGCGAACGTGTGCCCCGCCGATGCGCCGCTCACCGCGATCTTCGCGCGAATCCGGTACGTGGTTCCCATGTATGCGACGCGGAATTCCTTCCGGTACGTGCCCGCGGTCGGAAAGCCCTCGCCTGTGCCGAAGCTCGTCGCGGTGAAACCGGTGGCGCAGATCCCGGCATTTCCGAGCGTGAGGATCTTCGTCAACTCGGGCATCCCGCCCGTCGTCACGTCGGCGTGGCCGCCGCCGCCCGCCGCCGGGATCATGTCGGTGTAGATCGCCGGATCGAAGCCGTTCACATCTTCCAGGCCGCACTTCTTCTTGAAGATGTTCGCGTCCGCGGCGTTGTAGGGCACGTCCATGTATGTCACCACGCCCGAGGCGAGGGCGGTCTTCAGCGCCGTGAACATGGTCGCGTCGCCGAGAATGGCCCGGCTGGGGCAGGGGCTGACCGCGGGAAAATCGCTTGCCGTCAGGGCGCTCGCATCGCCACCCGCGCCGCCGCCGCCGGGAGAGCCGCCAGCGGCGCCACCCGCGCCGCCTCCGCCGCCGCCGCCGCCT
The DNA here is from genome assembly GCA_964443975.1 of uncultured Myxococcales bacterium. Taxonomy (GTDB): domain Bacteria; phylum Myxococcota_A; class Polyangia; order Fen-1088; family Fen-1088; genus DASYCK01. Next base: position 102,813 of record CAYUFS010000007.1, read on the forward strand.
CCGCCCGTCACGCCCCCGCCGCCCCCGCCGATCGCTGTTCCCCCGTGTCCGCCCGCCGTCGCACCGCCGGCCGCGGAGCCCCCCGCGCCGGTCGAGCCGCCAGCGCCCGCCGGCGAGCCGCCCACGCCGGCGCCGGCCATGCCCGAGCCGCCAACGCCCGCGCCGCCCGACGCCGCGCCGCCCGCGCCCGCGATCCCCGAGCCGCCAGCGCCGCCCCCTCCAGCGGCCGTGCCGCCCGCGCCACCCACCGCGGTCGCGCCGCCTCGTCCGCCAGCACCTCCCTTGCCGCCCCCGGCGCCGCCTTTACCGGAGCCACCGCCGCTGTCGCAGCCGAGGGAAAGTGACAGAGCGAACACCAGAGAAGATAACGACGCGAACGAAGCCAAGCGCATGCGCATGGCAGATTTGTAAATCCAAAGCACGGGGACGGTCAAACGACGGCCGTGGTTGGGCGCGACGCTCCGGGTCAATCCGCGTCGATGTTGACGCTGTTGCGCGCCTCTTCTTCGATGGTGTGGTACGAGAGCGCGATCTCGGCGATGCCCCGCGACGCGGCCAGCGCGAACATGATCAGGCCCGCCGCGAACGCGATGATGGGGAGGTAGGCGGCTGACGTGATCCCGAGCAGCGCGAACGACAGCAACAGCAGGATGCTGCGATGAACGACAGCAGGCTGACGTAGACCAGCATGATGGTCCGCCGGATCATCCGCGCCCGCACGATGAGGGCATCCACCTGGGCGCGAATGCTCCGCAGGCGCACGGGGTCGGGCGAGTCACGGGTGGTGCGGCGGAGCTCGCGCGCTTCGCGGGTCAGCTCGCGTACGCGCCCGGTCACGTAGGCGAATCGGTTGAGCAGGCTGGTGTTGAAGAAGATGACGCTCGTCAGCGCGATGCCTGGCGCCAGCGAATGCGCGATCAGATCGAGCGGGGTCGTGGTGGCCATGCGGGGTGTCCGTCGGCAGGAGAGGTCAACCGGGGACCGGTACCGGGTCGATCCCCCAGATGTCGCGGGCGTATTCGCGGATCGTGCGATCGCTCGAAAAGCGACCGGACGCCGCCACGTTCAACACCGCCTTGCGCGTCCAGGCGTCGACGTCCCCGTAGAGGGCCCCCAGACGCTCCTGGGCGCGCGCGTACGAGCGCAGGTCGGCGAGGTGCATGTAGTAGTCGCCTTCCACCAGCAGCCGATGGCGCAAGGGCTCGAAGACGCCGGGCTCACCGGCGGCGAACTGGTTCGAGAAGAGGAGATCGATGGCCTGGCGCACCTCCGGCTCGTTCCAGTAGTGCCAGTTCGGCTGGTACCAGGGGCGGCTGGCGGCCACCTCCTCGTCGGTGAGGCCGAACAGGAAGAAGTTCTCCTCGCCTGCCTCCCGGGCCATCTCGACGGTGGCACCGTCGCGCGTCCCGATGGTCAGGGCCCCGTTCATCATGAACTTCATGTTGCTGGTGCCGCTCGCCTCGAAGCCGGCGGTGGAGATCTGTTCCGACACGTCGGCGGCGGGTATGAGCCGGGTGGCCAGGCTGACGTTGTAGTCCGGCAGGAACACGACCTTGATGCGATCGCGCGCCCGGGGATCAGCGTCGATGTGCGCCGCTACGTTGTGGACGAGCTTGATGATGAGCTTCGCCAGTCGGTAGGCGGGGGCAGCCTTGCCCGCGAAGAAGAACGTCCGCGGCGGGGAGCCCGTGGGATCGGTCTCGAGCTGCTGGTAGAGGATTATGATGTGCAGGACGTTCAGGAGCTGGCGCTTGTACTCGTGTATGCGTTTGATCTGGCAGTCGAAGATGCTGTCGGGATTGACGATCGTGCCCTGGCTGTCGCGGAGCCAGGACGCGAACCGCAGCTTGGCCTCGCGCTTGGCCGCGCGGAAGGCCGACCGAAACGGGGCATCGTCGACCAGCGGCGCGAGCGCCCGCAGCCCCTCGAGGTCCGCGATCCAGCGCTCGCCGATGGCGCCCGTGATGAGCGCGGAGAGGGCGGGGTTCGCCTGGAACAGCCAGCGCCGTGGCGTCACGCCGTTCGTCTTGTTGTTGAACCGCTCGGGGAAGAGCCGGGCGAAGTCGGGCACGAGGTGCGAGCGCACGAGCGCCGAGTGCATCTCGGACACGCCGTTCGTGCTGTGGGACCCGACGATGGCCAGGTGGGCCATCCGCACCGAGCGCACGGGCGCCTCCTCGATGAGGCTCATGCGGGCGAGCCGCGCGTCGTCGTCGCCGAGGCGCGCGCGAACGTCGGCGAGCAAGCGGGCGTTGATCTCGTAGATGATCTGGAGGTGCCGGGGCAGCAGGGCCTCGAACAGCTCCACCGGCCACTTCTCCAGCGCCTCGGGGAGGAGGGTGTGATTCGTGTAGGCCAGCGTCCTGACCGTCAGGTCCCACGCTGCCTCCCACGACAGATGGGCCTGGTCGAGCAGGATTCGCATCAGCTCGGCGACGGCGAGGGCCGGATGAGTGTCGTTGAGCTGGATCGCCACCTTGTCCGGGAGCGCCGTCCAGTCGTTCCCCCGCCGCCGGAAGCGTTTGATGATGTCCTCGAGCGAGCAGCAGACGAGGAAGCACTCCTGCATGAACCGCAGCGACCGCCCCTCGCGCTTGGAGTCGTCGGGGTAGAGCACCCGCGTGAGCGACTCCGCGATCACGCGATCCGAGACCGCGCCGAAGAAGTCGCCGTCGCTGAACTCGCCGAAGTTGAAGCTGTCCGGCGCGGCCGCGCCCCAGAGCCGCAGGGTGTTGATCGTCCTGGCGCCAAAGCCCACAACCGGACGATCGAAGGGCACCCCGGTCAGCTTCATCGCCTGGCCCGGGCGGGGGACGATCTGGCCGTGTCGCAGGACGAACGATGTCTCCAGTTGCACCGTGGAGCACTGATGAGGGCGGGGGATCTCCCAGGGATCGGCGTGGCGCAGCCAGTTGTCGGGACCTTCGCGCTGCCAGCCGTTCTCGATGGTCTGGCGGAAGATGCCGTAGTCGTAGCGCAGCCCATAGCCCATGGCCGGGTATTCGAGGGTGGCGAGTGAGTCGATGAAGCAGGCGGCCAGCCGTCCGAGGCCGCCGTTGCCGAGGCCGGCGTCGGGCTCCTGCTCGGCGAGCGCGCGCCAGTCCTGACCGTCCGCGCGCACGTCCGCCTTGATGAAGTCCTCCACGCCCATGTTGAGGAGGTTGTTGGTGAGGGCGCGCCCGATCAGAAACTCCATCGAAATGTAATAGAGCTCCTTGGCGTTGGCGGCGTCCTGGGTCTGTTTGGTGAGGACCCAGCGCTGCATCAGGAGGTCGCGCACCGTGTGCGCCAGCGCCTCGAATCGTTGCCGGGTGTGCGCGCGCGAGTCATCGACGGCGTTGTCGAACATCAGGTGGCGCTCGTACAGGTGGGGATCGCGAAATCGGAACGGCCCCACCTCGAAGCGACGAAGGTCGGGGTGGCCTTCGGCGGGCGTGGGCGTGGGCGTGGGGGCCACGGGGGGCGGCGCAGGCGGGCCTCGGTCGGGGCCATCTCGTCGGGAGGGGGGAGCGGCGCTCATGAGGCCTTGTCCTGATCAGAGCTCATCGTTCCCGACCCTATCCCGAACGGGCCGAGACGGAAAGCGCCCGCCCGGTGGCTGGTCGGGAGGGGGGAGTCACCGGGCCACGCTCGGCGATCCCGGAACTCGCGAAACACGAACGTGACAAATCGCGCAAATCGTGCGCTCGCACGAAATAATTTCCGGTTTGCGTCGAACGACAATGATTTGCCGGCAACGCCGAACAACTTAATAGAAGCTGAATGGAAGAAATCGAAGTCCGTTGGCGCCAAAGGCAATGTGTGATTCAAACAAATCGCAATCGGCGTCCCTGGAATACCGCGGAAGACAACAATCACGATTCGGTTCGCACAATGCTCTTGATTTGAAACACCAGAAACAAGAGAATCGCGTTCGGCTAGATTTTCTTAGGGAGGATAGCGAGGGATATGCTGCCCGGTTACGTCGTCGTCGCTCTGGTGGTGGGCGTCGTGCTCGTGGGGTTGATTTATTTCAACGTCCCACAGATGGCCTTGCGTACGGGCGGTAGGATCACCCTGCTGATCGGGCTGGTGGCGCTGCCGCTGCTGATTTCAACGGTGAACCTCGGCTTCGGATTCCACCAGTCGAGCCGCACGGAGTTCTGTCTGTCCTGTCACGAGATGCGCCCCTACGGGATGAGCCTGTTCGCGAACAACCGCACGGCCGTCTCCGCGGTGCACTATCAGAATCGTCTCATCGATCGCGATACGACCTGTTACTCCTGTCACGCCGACTACGCGATGTTCGGCGACGTCACCGCAAAGATGAACGGGCTTCGCCATGTCTGGGTTCATTATTTCGGCAAGATTCCCGAGAAGATCGCGCTTTATCACCCCTACGCCAGCGCGAATTGCCTTCATTGTCATGATGACTCACGGAAGTTCGTCGAAACGGCCGCGCACGCGCCCGTTCTCGACGCTCTCTACGACGGAAAGACGTCATGCCTCGGCTGTCACAACGTGGCCCACGATCTGAAGGCGGTGGAGGCGCACAAGCTATGGCAAGCGAAATGACCGACCACGCGCCTCCGGCCATGAGGCGCGCCGCAGTGGTCTCAGGCATCGGCCTCGGAGTGCAATTGGCCGCGTCCTTACATTGGACGCCCTTGACCTTCATCCTGTCGGCCGCCGTCGGCCTGCCGCTGGTGCTCGCCGGCGCCCTGATGTTCCTGCTGGCAGTCTTGCGAATCATGAAGACGAAGGGGGCCTTCTGATGTCCTCGACACCGGCGGCGCCGGCGCGACGGAGGCGACGCGCGGGGGCGTGGGGTGTGGCGCTGGCCGCGCTGCTGGCGGCGCCCGTGCTCGCGGCCGCGTATCCGAGCGCGCTCCGGATTCCGCGAGAAAAGCGCGAGGAGGCGCGGATGCCGTCGTTGCCCCAGGCTTTGTTTTCTCACCGCACCCACGCTTCGTTCGGGTGTTTCGTGTGTCATCCGTCCACGTTTCCGCAGGCGCCGGTGGCGTTCACCCACGCGGACATGAGCGAGGGACGTCGGTGCGGGCACTGTCACGACGGAACCGTCGCCTTCGCGGTCGCGGGGACAGCCTGTGAGAGGTGCCATGCGCCCGGGAGGTGAAATCGGCGCCGCCATCTTGGCGCCGCTCTTGGCGCTGGTCTTGGTGGTGGCGCCAGCGGCTCCGGTTTGGGCGCAAACGGCCGCCCCCAAGCCGCGCAGCCGCCAGGAGGAGAGCCGCCGGAAGTTGCTCGAGGGAATGGGGCTCGAGAAGAAGGAGGCGGCGCCGACGGCGGAGCCCGCGCCTGAGCCCGCGGCCGAAGCTGCGTCGCCGGGCTCGCCGGGGGAGGGGCAGGCGGGTAGCAAGACGGGTGACAAGCCTGGTGGCGCAATGACGGCCGCGCCCCGGGTCGCCGGGCCGTCGTTCCGACGGGTCATTCACCCGTTGCTCATGCAGACCTGCAAGGTCTGTCACACCCCGGGGGCGCCCGCGGCGGCCACGCACCTGCTGCTATCCGGCGACGCCGCGGCCGACCACGCGGCGGTGGCGCGCCTGGTGAACGTTCGAACCCCCGCCGACAGCCTGCTGCTCGCCAAGGTGTCGGGTCAAAAGATTCACGCGGGCGGAGCGCCGTGGGCGGACGACAGCGGGCCTTACGCACGAATGCTGGCGTGGATTCAGGCCGGCGCGCGGCTGGACGCGGGGCCCGCGGCCGAGGCGCCGCCGGCCGCTGCCGCGGTGATGCCGCTGCCGCGGGCGGGTCGGTCCGTTGGGGGCGCTTCGCCGGCCACCGCGGCCGGGACGCCTGCGGTCCCCGCGCCCGATGCGACAGCCGCGGCGGGCGCGGCTGTCGCGGAGGTTCCGGGGTCGGCGCCTCCGATCCCCCGGGGTGTGGACTTCGTGACCGACGTGCATCCGGTGATGATGCGGCTCTGCTCGGCCTGTCACGGCCCCGCGGGTCCAGCGGCGATCACGCACCTCGTGCTCACCGGTGACGCGAGCAAGGACTATCTTGCCGCCCGTGCGCTGGTCGACGTGGCCGCACCCCCGAACAGCCCGTTGCTGGTGAAGGGCTCCGGCCAGGCCCACGTCGGCGGCCCCATCATTCCAGCGGGGAGCCCGGGGCACGCGTTGATCCTGAGCTGGGTCGTCGCGGGCGCGCCGCTCACGAGCCCGGTCGTCGCGCAACAAAGGGGGGGCGCGCCGTGCACGCCCGCACCGCCTGTCTGCCTGCCAGCGGTGGCCGCCGGCCCGGTCGGCTCCCCCGGCCCGGGAACGTCACCGGGCGTCGGGGCTCGCGGCTGGAACGATCTCCCCTACGGATTCCAGCTGAACGGCCGGTTCGACGTCGCGTACGAGCGCCGTGGGTACACGGGCGATCCCTTCAAGGCCTCGGCGGTGAACGCGCTGCGGAGCTACCACCATTTTCTGTTTCTGTCGCGTGAGTCGGCCGACGATCCGATCGGACTCTCGGTCGAAGTGCTGAGCCTGCAATTCTGGGAGGCGCACTATCGCTGGACCGCCGCGGCGCACCCCATCCAGGTCGTCTTCGCCGCCGGCAAGCTCCTGGTGCCTTTCGGCGCGGATCCGCTGATGCATCAGAGCTACGGCGGTCTGGTGGGCTTCGATCAGAAGATCCTCCCGGTGATCTGGGCCCAGGAAGGCGTCGCGGGCCACCTCCTGTGGCACAGGCGAGAGCTCGCGGTCACCGACGACCTCTACATCGTGCGGGGCTATCAGCTTCGGGCGGCCGACGGCGTCTTGAATCTGCAAAACGACTTCTCGCCGGACGACAGCTCGCGCCTCGGGATCGGTGACCGGCTGGGCGGCGCGTGGGGGCCGCTGTCGGCGTGGTACTCGGCCTACTTCAACAATCTCGGCTTCTCCCGGCACCTGTTCATGCAGGCGGCGGACGTGATGTTGTGGCGGATGCGGGGTATCCCGGTGCTGGAGCATTTCAGCTTCGCGGCGGGCTTGCTGCGCGCCGACGTTTCGGGGGGAGGCGCCGAGGGGACGGGCGGTCCGGGCAAGGACTACTATCACTTCGGCAGCTACTTTCAGGTCAGGTTTCACCCGAACGATTGGCTCTACGTCCAGTATCGCGAAGGCTTGCGGACGTTCGACAATCGCCGGGGGCTGATCATCGACGACACCCGGTTGACCAGCGCCGACGCGTCGACGCACAGCTTCGGCGTCGTGGCCCGCTGGGGCGGCCTGTCGGGGGGCGCGTTCTACTTCATCAACCTGGAAAAGGGCCCCGAGATCCCCGACGACTTCTTGCGCGTGAGCTTGACCTATGATTTTTGAGCGACGGATCATCGAGGGCGTGACCGCATCAAGGCTCGGGGTCGCCACCGTCGCCCTCGCGCTGCTGGCGGTCGGTTGCGCCGACTTTTCGCGCGGGAGCGCGGCGCCCGACGCGGCCGACGCCGCCACCGAGGCGGCGTCGCCGGGAGGCGACGCGATCCTGTCGTTCGCGACGGACGTGTACCCGATCCTCACCGCCGCTTGCCCGCGCTGCCACGTGGCGGGGGGGCAGGCCGGCGACACCCAGCTGATCTTCGTCGGGAATGCCGCCGCGGATCTCGCCGAGCTGATGCCGTTCATCGACACCAGCGCGCCGGGGTCGAGCCGAATGCTCGCGAAGATGTCGGGCCAAGGACACGGAGGCGGCGTCGTGTACGCCTCGGGGTCGACCGAGTACGAGACGGTGTTGCGTTGGATTCAGCAAGGAGCTTTGCCATGAGCCGAGAGTGGTGGTCTGCGAGTCCTCGACAACGCCTCAGCGTCCGCGTGGCGAGGTCGCCCCTGGGGCGGGCGTTGCTCGGGTCGGCGCTCGTGCTCGCCGGATGCGCAGGCTGCGCGCAGCTCGAGAAGGAGAAGACGCCTCAGGTCATCACCACGGCGACGTCGCACGCGATGGTCGTGGGGACCACGCTGGCGATCGCGGCCTCGACCGTGAACGGCACCGACGCGTCCTACGCATGGACCAGCTCCGCCCCGGCGGTCGCCACCGTCGATACCCTGGGCGTGGTGACGGCGGTGACGCCGGGTGAGACGACCGTCACGGCGACCGGCGCCGGGACGAAGGCCGTTGGCGCCTACCCCGTCGTGGTTCTCCCGCCAGACGACACCGCTCTCATTCCCTATTACTCGCTGTGGAAGATGGCGCCGCACTCCGACCCGACCACGTTGCCCTTCACCAACTTCGTGGCCCAGGGGAGCGTTCCGGTGCAATGCGCGCGCTGCCATAGCTCGGAGGGCTTCATCGACTACCTGGGCGGCGACGGCAGCCCCCCAGGGCAGGTGGACAAGCCGGCGCCCGTCGAGTCGGTGATCCGCTGCGTGACGTGCCATAACCCCGCCGCGGACGCGCTGACCAGCGTGACCTTCCCGTCCGGGGCGACCGTGACGGGGCTCGGCGGCGAGGCGCGCTGCATGACCTGCCATCAGGGGCGCGCCTCGGGCAAGGACGTGGACGCCACCATCGCCGCCGCGGGCGTCACCACCGACGATCAGGTCAGCCCGGCGCTGACCTTCCAGAACATCCACTACTTCCCGGCGGCGGCGACCCTGTTCGCCGGCGTGGCCAAGGGAGGCTACCAGTACGCCGGTCAGGTGTACGACGTTCGCTTTCGCCACGTCGACAACTTCAACACCTGCATCGGCTGCCATGATCCTCACTCGACCCAGGTCCGGTTCAACCTGTGCAGCACCTGCCACACAGGCGTCACCGATGTCACCAGCGCGCACGACATCCGCATGATGTCCTCGGTCGGGCGCGACTACGACGGCGACGGTGACACCACCGAGGGCATCTACGGCGAGCTCGTCGGCCTGCGGGACAAGACGCTGGCGGCCATCGTCGAGTACGGGAACGAGCAGCAAACGCCGGTCTGTTACAACGGCGACGCGTATCCCTACTGGTTCAACGACACCGACGGCGACAAGACCTGCTCAGCCACCGAGGCCGTGAATGCGAACGCTTTCAAGAGCTGGACCGCGCGGCTGGTGCGGGCGACCTACAACTTCCAGATGGCCTCGAAGGATCCGGGCGCGTTCGCACACAACGCGAAGTACATCATCGAGCTGCTCTACGACTCCGTGCAGGACATGAACCAGGCCCTGGTCGTGAAGGTCGACATGTCGAAGGCCGTCCGCACCGACTTCGGGCACTTCGACGGCACCGGCGAGCCGGCACGGCACTGGGACAGCGGCGAGCAGGTGGACGCGACGTGCTCGTCGTGCCACGGCGGGCAGCAGGGCTTTCGATTCTTCGTCCAGTACGGCGTCGGCCAGGTCGTCCTCGAGACCGCCAACGGGCTCGAGTGTCAAACCTGCCACGACAGCGTGACCGAGCCGGTCAGCATCGTGCAGGTTCCATCGGTGAAGTTCCCGAGCGGCGTCGTCCGAACCGAGCCAGGCTTCGACAACGTGTGCGAGACCTGCCACCGCGGTCGGGAGGCCAAGGCGACGGTCGACGCCCAGATCGCCACCGGAAAGTTCAAGTTCCTCAATGTCCACTACTTGCCGGCCGGCGCCACCAAGCTGGGCTCCGCCGTGCATGTCGGCTACGAATACGACGGAAAGACCTACGCCGGACCGCTGGTGCACCAGGGGGGCACGCAGTGCGCCTCGTGCCACGATCCCAAGGGCAGCCACCACACGTTCCTCATCACCGACGCGTGGGCGACCACCTGCGTGACCTGCCACGCCGACGCCGACGGGGATCCAAACAAGATCCGCATGGTGCACCCCGCCGACTACGACGGCGACGGCAACACCACCGAGCCGCTGGCCGCCGAGATCAGCGGGCTGGCGGCAAAGCTGATGACGGCGATGCAGACCGTCGCTCCCCTGTGCTACGACCCGTCCACGTATCCCTATTTCTTCAAGGACACGGACGGCAACAAGCAGTGCAGCCCGACGGAGATCGTCGCGGCGAACGGCTTCACGGCGTTCACGGCCGCCTTGATGAAGGCGACGTTCAACTATCAGCTCTCCCAGAAGGAGCCGGGCGCCTGGGCTCACAACTTCGACTACATGGCCGAGTTGCTCTACGATTCGATCGCCGATCTGGGTGGAAGCGTCGTCGGGCTCACCCGACCGTGACGCCAGGGTCGGGCGCCACAAGAGCATCTCCGTCGGCGAGGCGCCTCCCCGACCCATCTTCGCAAACGCGGGAGCACGCATGGCCTCGATCGAGAACAACGATTCGTCCTCCTTGCCGCCACGCCCTTCCAGCCGGCCGCCGAGCAGCTTGTGGGGTCGGGAGCGCTCGCAGCCGCTGACGGCGCTGTTCGCGCCGCGCTCCGTCGCCGTCATCGGCGCGACCGAGAAGGCGGGCAGCGTCGGGCGGACGGTGTTCTGGAACCTCATCAGCAACCCGTTCGGCGGGACCGTCTTCCCCGTCAACCCGAAGCGCGGCAGCATCCTGGGCGTCAAGGCCTACCCCAGCGTCGCCGCGCTGCCCGAGTGTCCGGACCTGGCCGTGATAGTAACGCCCGCGCCTGCCGCGCCTGGCGTCGTCGCCGAGTGCGCGGCGGCGGGGATCCAGGCCGCCATCGTCCTCTCCGCCGGATTCAAGGAGGTCGGCGCCGCCGGCGCCACGCTCGAGCGCCAGCTCATCGACGAGGCCCGACGCGGCCACATGCGGGTCATCGGACCCAACTGCCTCGGCGTGATGTGCCCGACGAGCGGCTTGAACGCCACGTTCGCCGGCGGGATGGCGCGGCCGGGGAGCGTCGCCTTCATCAGCCAGAGCGGCGCCCTGTGCACCGCCGTTCTCGACTGGAGCCTGCGCGAGTCGGTGGGCTTCAGCGCCTTCGTCTCCATCGGTTCGATGGCCGACGTCGGCTGGGGCGACCTCATCGACTACCTGGGGGATGATCCGCGCACGAAGAGCATCATCATCTACATGGAGTCGATCGGGGACGCCCGATCGTTCCTGGGCGCGGCGCGGGAGGTGGCGCTGCACAAGCCGATCATCGTCATCAAGGCGGGGCGCACCCAGGCCGCCGCGAAGGCGGCCGCCTCGCACACCGGCTCGCTCGCGGGCAGCGACGACGTGCTCGATGCAGCATTTCGCCGCTGCGGCGTGCTGCGCGTGGACTCCATCGCCGATCTCTTCTACATGGCGGAGGTGCTGTCGAAGCAGCCGCGCCCGCGCGGGCCGCGTCTGACCATCGTGACCAACGCCGGCGGTCCGGGCGTGCTGGCGACGGACGAGCTCATCGGCCAGGGCGGTGTCCTGGCGACGCTCTCCAGCGAGACGCTGGCGGCGCTCGACAAGGTCCTGCCCGCCGCGTGGAGCCACGCCAACCCGGTGGACGTGCTCGGTGACGCCGAGCCCGAACGCTACGCGCAGGCGCTGGAGATCGCGGCCCGCGACGAGGGCAGCGACGGCACCCTGGTGATCCTCACGCCGCAGGCGATGACCGACCCGACCGGGACCGCGGAGCGACTGAAGGCTGCCGTGGGCCACGGCAGCAAGCCGGTGCTGAGCAGCTGGATGGGTGGCAGCGACATCGCAGCCGGAGAGGCGATCCTGAACCGCGCGGGGATTCCGACGTTTCCCTATCCGGATACGGCGGCGCGCGTGTTCACGTACATGTGGCGTTACACCGACAATCTTCGCGCGCTCTTCGAGACCCCGGTGTTGGCGTCCGAGCCCGACGACGCGCATGGTATGTCCGGGCGCGCCGAGAGCATCATCGCGGCCGTCAAGGCAGCCGGGCGGACCCTGCTGACGGAGGTGGAGTCCAAGGAGATCCTCGCGGCCTACGGCATCCCGACGGTCCCGACGCGACCGGCCGCGAACGAAGACGCCGCCGTGGCATCGGCGCGGGCCATGGGCTACCCGGTGGTCCTCAAGCTGCACTCGGAGACGGTCACCCACAAGACCGACGTGGGCGGGGTGCGGCTCGATCTCGGCGACGACGCGGCCGTGCGGGCGGCGTACCGCGCCATCCAGACCGCCGTGACGGCGGCGGCGGGGGCGGCGGCGTTCCAGGGCGTCTCGGTGCAACCGATGGTTCGCCGCGGGGGCATCGAGCTCATCATCGGCAGCAGCATCGATCCGAGCTTCGGGCCCGTGCTGCTGTTCGGGTGGGGCGGCCAGATGGTCGAGGTGTATCGAGACCGGGCGCTGGCGCTGCCGCCACTGACCACCACGCTGGCGCGACGAATGATGGAACGGACGCGCGTCTTGACCGCCCTCAAGGGCGTTCGCGGCGCCGCCGCCGTCGACCTCGAGGCGCTGGAGCGGTTGTTGGTACGCTTCTCGGCCCTCGTGACCGAGCACCCGCGCATCAAGGAGATCGACATCAACCCGCTGCTCGCGTCGCCGCAGGGGTTGCTGGCGCTCGACGCCCGGATCATCCTGCACGGTCCGGAGATCGCCGACGCCGCGCTACCGCGCACGGCCATCCGGCCTTATCCGGCGCAGTACTCGTGGACGTACCGCCTCCCCTCCGGGCCCGAGGTACGCCTGCGGCCCATTCGCCCCGAGGACGAGCCGTCCGTCGTGAGGTTTCATGGCACGCTCTCCGAGCAAGCGGTCTATCAGCGCTACTTCCAGATCCTGAAGATCAGCGAACGCACCGCCCACGACCGGGTAGCGCGCGCCTGCTTCATCGACTACGACCGCGAGATGGCCCTGGTGGCGGTCCGCGACGGGAAGCCTGCCGAACAGGAAATCATCGCGATCGGGCGCTTGATCCGCGAGGGCCGATCGAACGAGGCCAGCTTCGCCATGCTGGTGGCGGACCACTACCAGAAGCAGGGAATCGGGACAGAGGTGCTGCGCCGGCTGCTGGAGATCGGACGCCTCGAGAAGATTGACCGCGTCACCGGTGACATCCTGCCCGAGAACGTGGGCATGCAACGCGTGTGCACGAACCTCGGATTCCGGGTGACGTTCAGCCCGGAAGACCGCCTGATGCGCGCCGAGATAGCCCTCTGAGGACTGGCCCGGCCTCAGTTCGGCGGGGACCCGTCGTCGTGCGAAGAGACGATCGCGCGCGTCGCGCTGGTGCGGGAATCCCGGAGGCGCACGCTGACGAGGCGCAGCAGCCCGGCCGCGGCGTGCGGGTCCGCGTCCAGGAAGGCGCGAAACCTCTCCGTTGGAATGCAGAGCGCGGAGGCGCCCTGGCGGGCCGCCACCACGGTTTCATTCCATTTGCCGCCGCTCAGCGCGCCGAGCTCGCCGATCGTCTGGCCCGCCTCGACGATGCCGTGGGTCGCTCCCTCCGGCGTCGTCATCAAGATCTGCGCCGCCCCGGAGACCACCAGCAGGACGCCGTCGCTGGGGGTTCCCCGCGTGCAGATCACCTCGCCGACGGCGTACTCGCGCGGCGTCGACACGGACGCGATGCCCGCGAGCGCCTCGAGCGAGAGATGCTCGAATAGCGGAGACGCGGCCAGTTGGCTCATGCGGTCGAGCGGGCCGAGATCCTCGATCTGTTCGGCGCCCGGCTGACCCTCCGAGGCGAGCGCCCGGGCGATGTGCTGCGCGAGCGGCTCCCACGAGGTGGCGATCTCCGTCAACGCCAGCGACAGCGGAAGCTCGTCCTCCGGTGCGCGCGTGCCCGCCTCGACATCTTCGATCACGGCGACGAGCGCGGGCTCGAGGTGGTTGGCCGCCTTCAGCACCGCGGTGGCGGCGGCGCGAGATTGGGTCACCATGCGCCCGATCGAGCGCGACTCCTCCGCGTCTCCCAGGGCCGAAAGGTGGGCGGCCACGCGGCTCGCCAGGCGCTCCTGGCGACGGGCCAGGCTCAGGACCAACAGCCTCGCCAGCGGCTGTCGCTCCCCCACGACGCGCATCAAGGTGGATCGGATCCGATCGAGCCGCAGGAGGTGTCGCGTGACGTCGCGCGCCCGCCTGATGAGCGCGCCCTCGCTCCCGAGCAAGGACTGACACACCTCCTCGTGCTCGAGCTTGTCAATCGAGTAGGTCGCCTGGTGCCTCGCCACGCGTGCCTGGACCTTGGGCGCTCGCAGCGCCTCACCAAGGTTGGTCCCCGACTCCAGGAACGGCGTCAGGATGGCCTGGATCTCGGCCCGGTAGGCGTCCATGCGCAGGTGGCGCTCCTGGACGCTCGCCCGGGCAGGGTCGAGTCCGTCTTGCTCCCCCCATCCCAGCTCGGAGATGACGGACGCGTGCTCGTCCTCGCTGACCTTCAACTGCTGGCGCAAGGAGCGCAGCACGTCGCGCGCGGCCGCGCTGCGCGTGTGGCCCGCCGTCACCGCGTCCCGCACGGTCTCGCGGTAGGCGATCCGCCCCTGGCTGGCCGTCAGCTCGGGCAACACCCGCCCGAGCGCGTAGATCTCGTCGGTGCGCAGGTGATTGAGCGAGCGTCCGTGAAACAACCGCGGCGTGTCGAGCCGCAGCTGGACCAGCTGACGCCGCAGGCTGCCTTCGATGCTCTCTCGCTCGTACTGGTCCAGCGTTCGCCCGAACCGGGTCACCAGCCACGCGGTCGACACCACCACCAGAATCGCGTCCACACCAGCCCGCAAGAACGGGGGCAGGAGCGCGATGTTGGGCCGACCGGCGAATCCATAGAAGGCGTTGAACGTCGCGAAGGTGAAGAGGGCGAAGACCCGATGGCGCAGCTCGGCCACCGGCAGGGGGCGGCCCCGGCTGTCGGACCACAGACGGTAGATCCACTCGATCAGCCTCCCGCACCCGTAGGCGACCAGGATGAAGGCGGCCAGGGTGACCGGCGCGGCGATGACCTTCGGAACGCCAATCGCCCGCCCGAACACGAACCACCCTGGCGACAGGAGCGTGCCGAGCTGACTCTCGTCGTGCGTCCAGGCGCCCGTGAAGTAGTACTCCCAGTTGCCGGCGTAGAGTCGGTAGTAACAGTAGAAGCCGAGCACCAGACCGAGATACCCATAGTAGAAAAAGCGCCGACCCGCGGTCTCCAGGTCCCTCCAGTACTGCCGTTCGAGGTCGATGTCGGGGCAGGGAGACCGGCACGCGACGCAAGTGGAGTGCTCCTTGCCCTGCGCGTCGATCTTTCGGCACGCCGACTGGGTCAGCGTCGATTCGCCGGGCCCGGCGCCGAGGTGCCCCTTGCCCTCGAACAGACCGCGCGGCTCCGTGTAGAACTTTTGTACGGGGGACACCGGGCAGAGGTACTGGCACCACGTCTTGCCGCCAAACAAGTACCCCACGGCGATCGCCGCGACGATCACCCCCGAAAAGAAGGCGGCTAGCGCGAAGCGATCAGAGTTGATGAAGAGCAGTCGGAACGACAGACCGAGCCACAACAAGCCGAACTGCACGAACCAGAAGTACCTGGCGAGGAACCCTCCGGCCTTGACCAGCCGCACCCGCGACTCACGCTTGCCGGTCCGCGGATCCACGACGGTGTCGCGCCGCCCGATGCCGAGGCGTCGCGGTATCTGCATGAGGGCCGAGAGCGGGCAGATGCGCCGCCAGGCCTCGTGCCCGAACACCATGAGAAACAAGGGAACGAGGGGAAGGATCATGGTCCAGAAGACGCGCGCCCCGAGCGCGTAGGGGCGTTGAACCAGACAACGATCGCGCACCCGCGCGCAGCGGGGATCGCACGCGCCGGGCGCGAGCCCTGCCCAATCGACGGCCCCTTGGGCGTCCGCCACCGGACATCGGTATCGGTCGCTCGCCTGGCTGGCGGCGGCGGAGCGATTGAGCCGAAATGGGCTCCGCGCCACGTCCGGCCTGGTCAGGCGCGCCGAGTACGGATCGAACAGGAGCGACGCGATCAAGAGCAGCCAGCCGCCGACCAGCGCCCAACGCACGATGCGAATGCTGCGTTCGGAAATGCGCCCAAACATCTTCGGCCCGCACTAGGCCTCGACGGTGACCCGATCCACGGGACGAGCCGTGCAGGCGAGGATGAAGCCCCCCGAGCGGTCGCCGGGATCGAGGCCGTCCTCGCAGTCCATGCTCACGGTACCGGACAGCTTCCGCGTCTTGCAGGTTCCGCAGACGCCGACCCGACAAGCGCTGGGGATGGGCAGCCCGAGGCCCTCGGCCGCCTCGAGGATGGTCTCGCTGGCGCGGGCGCTCGTCTCGCGGCCGGAGGCGCTGAACACCACGGCGGCCCCCGGGGCCGCGGACGGCCCTGGTGCGGAGGGGCTTCGCGCGACCTCTGCCTCCGCCTTGACCGCTGCGGCCTCGGCGCGCACCAGCACCAGGCGCGGGGCCGGCAGGATGTCGAGAAGGCCGGATGGCCGTGTCTTCCGCCCGGTCGCCGGTTGTGGGCCGGCGTCCGCGTCGACTGCGACGCCCGACGGAGTCGCCGCTCGGGGTGCACGCGAGCCGCCGAAGCTCTCCGCGTGGAAGTTGGCCATGGGGAAGTCCGCGGAGATCAGCTCTCGCCGCACCGTCTCCATGAAGGCGCTGGGACCGCAGAGGAACACCGTGCGCTCCCGAAAGTCCGGCGCGGCGTCCTCGAGCGACGTCGCCGAGATGCGCCCGGTCAGCCCGGGCCAGGCTTGCGAGCCAGCCCCCGTGAGGGTGAATACCGGACGAAAGTGAGGATTTCGGTTGGCAATGAAATGCAACTCATCTCGAAAGACGAGATCTTGCTCCGTTCGGGCGCTGTAAAGGAAGACGACATCTCGAGGATCGGCCGTGTCGTGCAAGTAGCGCGACATCGACATGACGGGTGTAATTCCACTGCCGGCCGAAATGAAGAGCAACTTGTCAGTTGTTTGCTCGAGCTGACAACTGAAGCGGCCCATGGGCCCGCTGATCGCAATTTGATCGCCAACCTTTAGATTGTCGTGCAGCCAATTGGACATTCGTCCTTGTTGAACTCGTTTGATCGTCAGCTCAATGACGTTGGGCCGCGACGGCGATGAAGCGATGGTGTAGGAGCGTCGAAGCGTCTCGGCGCCGTCGACGATCTCCACGCTGGCGAATTGGCCCGGGTGGTAGGAGAGCCGCGCGTCGGAGGGGAACGCCAGCCGAAACGTCTTGATGTCGGGCGTCTCGTCGATGACCTGGACGCAGCGCAAGGAGTGTCGCGCCTTGGTGGCCGGATTCGGCTCGCCTCGTAGCGGTGACCGCCCGGTCACCACCGTGGGCTTGGGCGCTGGGCGCACGCGGTCATCTGGCGCCAGCAGCAGCGCCTCCGACAGGGCCGCGAAGACCAGCAGCGCATCCCGTTGCTCCCGCCGCAACGAGGCGTGGCCGAGGAGCCCCGTCGCCGCCCGGGCCGTCGCCTCGGCCAAGCGCAGGAGATCGGCCCGAACCGACGTGGCCTCGGCCAGGGTCACGACCTCGCGCAGGCGGCGGAGCCCGAGTTGCAGCGCCTCCAGGTCTCGCGTCATCCGCGACAGCGCCTCGACGCCCCAACTGGTCGCGTACCGTTCGTGCGTCCGGTAGAGGTTGTCGCGCGCCCAACGGCTCTGGCACCACCCGCTGTGATCGAGCATGCGGAGGAAGACCTGGACCTCTCGAGGCGTGATCGCGCTGGCGCGACCCGCGATCCACAGGAAGATGTGGAGCGGCAGGCCGTCTAGACCATCGTTGCAGGCAACCTCGCCCATGAAGCTCATGACAACCTCCGTGCACAGTTTCGTGCCAAAGCACTCTTTCACTTTTCGATCCACCTTTCAATGTGGACCCAGGCGGCCAACTCAACAAATGGGTCACAAAATCGCATTGATTTTCAGGCGTTCGTTTCTGGAGCATCAACTTGCACAAAAGACCACGTTCCCGGCCGCTTGCGCGTGATTGGTCCGGTTGGGTGGCGATACGTTCTTTTCAAAGGTGTGCGTTGCACATTGCTCCGTGCTGCGTAGTTCGATTCGAGTCATACAGTCATGACCTTATGTTCATCACATCGATGCTCGTCTGGAGGCCCACGTCCGCCGCGTCGCGGGCCGCTGGTCCGCGACCTGCTCTCTGGTGAGCCGCCCCACGGCGCGTGACCGGCCGGTCCCGCGATCCTGAGGAGGGTCGTGCGCCACGCGAACGCGGCGCGAAGAAGAAGATGACAGGAGACTCGCCCGAGAGAATGCCGGCTCGTCCCGTGCGCGCCAAACAACGTTTTTGTCACATGGTCGGTGCTGTCATCTCGACCCGAGGAGGGGTAAAACCATGCGAATGAAGCTCTGGATTGCCTCCGCAGTCGTCGTCCTGCCCATGATGGCGGGAGTACAGCAGGTCCACTCGTCGCCTGGGGCGGGCGCGGCCCCGACCTCGCCCGAGGTGGCCCGCCTGGAGGCGCAGATCAAGGAGCAGCGGGACATCCTGCTGCAGTCCATCCAGATCGAGCAGCAGCACTACGACCTGCTGTTGAAATTGATTCAGAACGTGAGCCAGGGAGGGGGCGCGAGCCCGCGGGCGGGTGCTGACTCCGGCGCCAGCGGCGCAGGCACGTTGCTGATCCCGCCGATGAACGCCCAGTCCAGCACGGCCGCGCCCGAGCCCCCGGCCCGGAAGACTCCAGAGCGGACGGCCACCGTCACCGGCAAGATCGTGGCGCCTGGAGGGGCCGCCGACGTCTACGTGTACGTGCAGAATGTCCACGGCGGAGCCGCCCACGGGCGCACAGTGGAGATCGCCCAGCGCGACAAGCAGTTCGTCCCCGCCGTGGCCGTGGTGCAGCGGGGCACGCGGGTGTCGTTTCCGAACTTCGACGCTGTCTACCACAACGTGTTCTCGCCCGGGCCTCCTCACGCCTTCGATCTGGGAAGCTACCGTGCCGGCGATGCGCCGCGCGCGATCGAGATGACGTCCCCAGGCGTCGTCGAGCTGTTCTGCAACATGCATTCGAAGATGCACGCGAGCGTGCTGGTGGTGCCCAACGCGCTCTGGACGCGGGTCGCCGCCGACGGAAGCTTCCGGATCGAGAACGTCCCGGTGGGGACCCGGAGGCTCATCGCCTGGAGCCCGAAGACGCGGCCTGCGGATCAGACCGTGGAGGTGGGGACCGGGGGAGCGTCGGTGAGCTTCACGCTGGGGGCGGAGGCAGAACGGCCGCACAACAACAAGTACGGAATGCCGTACGGTTCTTACAAAGAGTAGATGACCATGGCGAACGGGTGGAACGTGGTCGGGGCGGTCCTCGGCGTGGGTGCCATTGGCGCGGCCGGTCTCACGGCGGGCGTGATGGTGGTCGATCGACACTCCAGCGCGACGCTGTTCGCGCTGCAAACGGGCGACGAGGCGGCGAAGCTCGCGGCCTCGGTCGTGGCGGGCGCCGGGCGCGCCATGGCGACGGAGGTCGCCGCGGCCGCGGCGGTGCCGCAGCTTCGGGCCGCCCTCGGCAACCGGGTCGATGCGGCCACGCTAGAGGACCTGTTCACGACCGAGGACTGGTGGGGGCCCTTCCGCGAGCGCTCGGTGGCGATCGTGAACGCGGGACGGACGCTGGTGTCGCATCCCATGCACCAGGTCATGCCGGACACGGACATCGCGGCGCGCGCCCGCTCCGAGGGAGGCGCCGTTTCGGAGCTCAAACAGACGGCTGGCGTCCCGGCGCTGGTGGGCGCGGTGGCCATGAAGGAGTTGCCGGGAGCTCCGGTGCTGGTCCTGACGCGGCCGATCGACGCAGCCCTCGTCGGGGAGTGGGCTCGGTCAGCGGGAACGTCGCTCGCGGTGACGGACGGCCAGCGCCTGGTCGCTGGCAGCGACATCGGGATCGAGCGGATCCCGATCGCGGGCCGCGAACGGGACGCCACCTTTCCGAACGATGGCAGGTTCGTGGTCGCGCCGAGTGCGCTCGGCGGCGGACTATGGCTGTGGAGCGAGCGGACGTTGCCGCCGCCACCCGACGGGCGGCTGTGGATGTGGGGGCTGGTGGGGCTCGCGGCCGTGGCGGCCGCCACGCTTGGCTTGCTAGGACGCGGGCGACGACCTGGTGCCGCCCTGGCGATCACGGCGGCAGCTCCCGCGCCGGCACCCATCGCGCGCGACGACGCGGGCGACTCGGGTCACCGCAACGTCCCCGACGGTGTGGCCCTCCGGCCGCCCGGTGGCCAGGCGGCTGCCATGACCGCGAGCGGGACCTTGCGGAAGTTCGGACGCTACGAGCTGGTGGAGCGCATCGGCGAGGGCGGGATGTCCGACATCTATTCGGCCACGATGCGTGGCGCGAAGGGCTTCGAGCGAATCTTGGTGGTCAAGCGGCTGAAGCGCGAGCTGTCCCGGAATCACGCCGCCGTGGAGCAATTCATCGACGAGGCGCGGCTGGGCTCGTTGCTGTCACATCCCAACATCGTTCAAGTGCATGACTTCGGCGAGGCCGATGACGGCTACTTCATGGCGCTGGAGTACGTCCCCGGGAGGAACCTGAGCCAGATCGTCGAGCGACACCTGGAGCGGTTCGGGCGGGCGCTGGATGCCCCGACCGTGTTCTATCTCGTTCACGACGTGCTGCAGGCGCTGGCCTACGCGCACGATCGGACGAACCCGAATGGCGAGCCGCTGGGGATCGTTCATCGCGACGTCTCCCCGGCGAACATCATGGTCAGCACGCGTGGCGACGTGAAGCTCCTCGATTTCGGGATCGTGAAGGCGGAGGATCGCCTGTCGCGGTCGGACGTGGCGAACATCAAGGGGAACCCGGCGTTCATGGCCCCCGAGCAGGCCCGCGGCACGCGCGTCGACGGGCGCGCCGACCTGTTCTCGCTGGGCTTGGTGATGGTTCACGCGCTGACCGGGGAGCTGGTGTACCGGAACCGGACCGCCGGCGAGACGTTGTTTCACGCGGCCACGGGACCAACCCGCGAGGAGATGGAGTACATCCTGGCGACCACCGAGCCGGCCGGGCGGATCATCGAGCGGGCGCTGGCGACGGAGGTCGAGGATCGGTTTCAAACGGCCGAGGAGTTCGCGGCCGCCGTCGCGCCGCACATCCGGCCGGGAGCGCGGGTCAGCGTAGGGGCCCTGATGCTCGCCCTGTTTGGCCCCGAGCTCCGCTCCGAGGGTCAGGTGAGCGGGGCCGTCGATCGAAACACCCCCATCCGCCCCCGCGCGAGCTGACGCGCTGCCCACGCTTCCGGGCCCCCTGCGGCTTTTCAGGGCGCAAGCTGGAAGGCGCGGAGGAGGGCGTGCCCGGCGGTGGCGTCGCGCGGCGAGGGTTGGGGGACGCCCCCGACCCCGTCGCCAGTGGCCCAGGTCCCGGTGACGAAGTCGGTGGTGGTGGGCAGGCCAAGGCCGAACGCCACGGTCGCGGGGAGGTCGACAGGCGCCCCCGGCTGTCCCGAGATCACCGCGGGGCGCACGTTGGGGCCCAACAACAACAGCGGCACGTGTCGGGAGGTGCCGGCGCCATAGAAGTCGGCCCCCGGATCATCGATGGTCGTGGCGCCCCGGCTGGTGACGACGACCAGCGCGTTTCCCGCGGCGTCGGCGATCCTGGCGACGGCGTTCGCGAGGGCGGCGAGCTCGGCGCGCGCGGTCGCGGCGTGGCGATCTGCCGTTCGCGGGCCCCCGAGGGCGACGACCGCCAGCATACGCGGTTGCTGCGCCAGCAGCGCGCGGACCATGTCGGGCGCCGTGTCGAGATCCGCGGCGAGCTGGAGGTCGATCGCTCCCGCTGGGAGGTGGGTGGCGTGGAAGTCGGGCTGGCCGACGAGCGCGGTGGTCATCCCCAGCTTCCGCGCGACGTCGAACAACGATTCGCTCGCCCACGGCGTCGGCTGCCGCCACGCCTCGTAACCTGGCCGGTTGGCGATGAACCCCGGCACCGGGGGCATCTGGAGGAGCCCGATGCCCGGCGGCGTTTGCTGCATGGGATCGTCCTCCGCGGGCGCGTTCGCGGGCGTGAGCGTGGGCAGCCCGCCGACCAGGAGCTGGTATTCGGTGACGGGCCAGTCGCGGCTCTCCGTCCAGAAGTCCTCGAAGCAGGTGCCGCGCGCCGCCAGCGCCGCGAACGGCGCGACGGCGTCGGCCAGCGTCGGGTCGCCGAAGAGCTCATCCTCGTAAAGGCCCGCCACGTCGACGACGATCGCCGACGCCGCCGGGGCACCCGCGAGCGCGTGGATTCCGCCAAAGCCGCTCATCCCGAGGACGAGGTCGCGCGTGACCGATGATGGGTCGCCGCCGAGCGGCATCGTCTCGCCGGAGTCGTTCGCGAAAGCAGCGGCGAGCGGGCCGCGGGCCGCGGTCGACAAGGTTCCGTGGCCGAGCGCCCACATCGCGGTCGCGGCGACCTGGGGGTGCTCGACCGGATAGGGGAGGAAGACGCCCGCTTTGAACGCGGGCCCGGCCATGATGAGCGGGACGTAGAGCTCGTCGATCGAGAACCCACCGTGTCGCCCGTAGGGGTACGCGAGGTGGTCCTGGAACGGGCCGGGCGCGGCGTTCGTCGCATCGACCTGATTGAGCGTCCAGTCGTCGTTCGGGAATACAACGATGTCCGCCTGATTCGGACCCGCCGCGCGAAAGTCCTGGAATCGCCGGGTCCCGAGGGCGCCGTTCGCGGTCATAGTTCGCCTCACGTCGAGCCCGACGATGGCCCCCGATTGGACGATCGACAGCAACGCCCAGGTAACCTCCGCTTGCCGGGCCGCGCCGGCGGGCGTGCCGGCGCCGGGGACACGCGCGTAGAGCTGCGCGTCGCCATCCTCGTTCAAGACCGCGTAGTCCGCGGTGGAGATGCCCAACGCAGGACCCTCGGCCCCCACCACGGCCGCCAGCTGACCGTCGGCGGGCATGGTCGCGTCCCCGCCGCCGCGCGTGCCCAGCGCGACCTGGTTGTGCGCGTCCACCTTGCCGTGATCAAGCGTGAACACGATGTTGGTGTCGGCCAGCAGGCTCTTGTCCGAGAGCGCGGCCAGCAGCTCGCCGAGGGCCGCGTCGTATTCCTCGACGGCCGCGACGACGCCCGGCCCGTCCGCTCCGGACGCGCTGGTCGGATCGCTGTCGAGGGCCAAGAAGTCCCATATGAACATGAAGGCGGGCATGGGGTTGGCCGCGGAGGTCCCGCGGATGAACGCCGCCGCGTCGTTCAACGTGAAGTGCGTGTAGGACTCCCCGGGCGCCGGCGGGCCGTCGAAGTGGTATCCGTTCACGAGGGCCTGCGGGTAGTGGAGGATATCCGCCAGCAGGGCTCGCCCCAGGGTGGCGTCCACCGTGTATCGACCAAAGTCGAGGCCCACGATCGACAGGTGGACGTCGTCGGCGCCGGCCTCGAACGTCGGCAGCTCGCCAAAGTACGCGCTCTTGCCCCCGAGCTGCCGCGTGGCCCGGTAGACGCTGTCGCCCCGCGTGAGCAGGGGATTCTTCTGGTAGAGGGCATAGTCACCCACCGCCAGGCCAGGCAGGTTGACAGGGTTGGTGAATCCGCTGTCCCGGGCGAGCCACGAGTTCGCGGGGACATCGTGGCCGTCCGGGTACTGGCCCGTCAGGAGGGCGATGTTGTTCTGGTTGCTGTGGGTCGGGACTATCACGCGCGAGAACGCCAGCGTCCCGCGGGCGATCAGCCCCTTGATGTTCGGGGCGTTGGCCATCCACAGGCCTGCGAGGCCGTGATCATCGATGTCGATCTCGATGACGTGTCCCTTCGCGACCGGCGGGCCCGACGCCGAGCCGCAGCCGGCGGGCGCCACCGCCAGCGCCAGCGCCCAGGGGAGCAGCGCCCGCGCGCTGCCGGGAACGGGGCGACGGCGCGACCACATGGGGGGCATCGTAGTTGTCGCCTCACGGGGGCTCAAGGCCCGCCGCGAGCTTCGTCGCGAATCTTCGCCGAACCGCGCGCTTCGCGGCAGGAAGGCTCAAGCCGCCGGGCCAGTCGCCCGAATACCTCGGGACAACGATGTAGGCGACAAGGTCGCGGCTCTCGCGCCAGCACGGCCCCCGCCAGGGCCGTCAGTTGGATGACGGGGCTTCGATGACGAAAGCGTCACCCGATTGACGGTCGTGAGAAGCCACGCCGCGCGCCTCCGGAGGATTCGAGCGCCTTCCTGACGCCACAAACGTGGCACGGTCCCTGCTGAACGTTCGGGCATGCAAACGAACACAAGGGACTCGGGGTCGAAGGGGCGTTCTTCTCAGCAGCTGGGCGAGGCGGTTGCACGCAGGAACGAATACGTCACGCGGTACCTGGGATGCGTGGACAAGGTGGCTCGGCGCCTCGCCCGCAAGCTTCCCCGGCACGTCGATCTGGACGATCTCAAGTCGGCCGGCATGATCGGCCTCATCGAGGCGGCCGAGCGCTTCGATCCGAGCCGCAACGAGAAGTTCGAGGCCTTCGCGGAGTTTCGCATTCGCGGCGCGATGCTTGACGATCTCCGCTCGCGGGACTCCCTGTCACGCGACATGCGCCGGCTCTGCTCCGAGCTTCGCGACGCCTCCGCTCAGCTCGCGAATCAGATCGGACGCACGCCGACCGAGGGCGAGCTCGCTTCGCACCTCGGCGTGGGTGTCGATGTGGTGCGCGACCGGCACGCGAAGCTGTCCGGCTGGTCGGTGGTGGGGCTCGACGACGCCGGCCCCTCCTTTCTCGATCGCACGGCCGACGATCAGGCGCCTGATCCCTGCGCCGCGACGGCGCGCCGCGAGCTCTTCGACCACATGATCCAGCACATCGAGACGCTGCCGGAGAAGATGCAACAGGTCCTGGCGCTCTACTACTGCGAGGACCTGAACCTGAAGGAGATCGGCCACGTGCTGGGCGTGACCGAGTCGCGGGTTTGCCAGATCCACGGCGAGGCCACGAAGCGCCTGCGTTCGCTGCTTGGCGAGTCCTTCGCGGAGGAGATGGCCGCCGCCTGAGCCGGGTTCTGAACGGGGTGGCTCGGCGCGGGGCGACGACTTCCTAGAGGACCTCGAGGTAGGCGACCAGGGCGGCTCGCTCGGTCGGGAGGTTCGGGCGGTCGGCGTGGATCCCGTCGGTCGTCAGCAGGGGGGGCAGCGGCACGGGAGGCGGAAACAACGCCTGCACCCGCTTGAACAGCTCCTCGTAGTGGATGGCGACCTCCTCGAGCGTGGCGGCGCTGTTGTTGTGGAAATACGGCGCTGTCCTGGAGATTCCATGCAGGGGCGAGGTGTCGAACTTTTGCCAGTCGTCCTCGAACTCCTCGCCACAGGGCACATGGGCGCACGACCCGTCCGGGGCCGGCGGCGCGGAGGCGACGTAGCCGCTCAACAGCGCGCGGCCAGGATCGGAGGAGGTGCGGCGGGTCTTGAAGCCGTCGGTGAACGAGATCTCGTAGGCCTGTTGGTTTGGCACCAGCCCGGCGGGGCAGGCGCCGAAGTCCCAGCGAGCGGGTGAAACCGTGTCCACGGAGCGGGGACAGGCCACCAGATCATCGAAGTAGCGGCGAATCGAAACGAGTGGTCTGCTCAGCCCGGGTCCGCCATGGCACTGGGTACAGGCCCGTTGAAAGACCACCTTGCCTGCGGCCTGCAGCTCGGTCAGGGGCGGCTCGGCCGCGGCGCGAAGCCCGATCTCGTAGGCAGCCACGTCGTCCAGCATCTTCGGGGCAGGGTCCACCACGACCTGTGAGTGACTCTGGAACGCGCCCAGCGCCTGGTGCTGGAGCGTGTCCACGCGTCCGTCCAGCTGATAACCGCCTTGTGGGTTGGGACCACGCGGCCACGTGGGACCGTCACGATCGGGGCCTGAATACACGACGTTCAGCACGCTCGGGACGGCTCGCCACACGTCGGTGAACGTCGAGGTCGACACAGCGTAGGTCTCCGACGACTCGCAGGGTGCCGGGGCGCCGGCGGTCAGGCAGCTGGTCGGATCCACGAGCTTGATGTTCGCCGGCAGCGGCATCCGTATTCGAAATAACCCGTTGCTCCGCAAGTTCGTGTAGTCGGCCGCGAGGGGTCCATTGATGACGAAATCATCCGCGTCGATCGGCCGAAACAGGGGATCGTCGATCCCGGTCGCGACCATCTGTTGGTATCGCGCCTCGACGTCGACGGGACCGACCTGGAAGCCGCTCGCGTCCGTGTGGCAGTCGGAGCAGGCGCGGCCGTTTCCGCCGAGCCCGAGCGGCGCACGATCGTGAAAGAGCGCCTCGCCCGCCATGGATTCGCCGGCCGGCGGCGACGAGCAGGCGAGCGTCGCCAGCACGCCCATCACCAAGAATCGCGCGTCACACCCCTTCGAAACCCCGCCCACCGAACCCATGAGCGGTGGATATACGACTTTCACCCGCGAAGAAAGCGGTTTGGGGTCAAGACTTCGTTAACAACGGCGTCTCCCAGCGGCCCGAGCGCGAGGAGCGGAAGATCGCGTCGATCACGTCCATGGTGGCGATGGCGTCCTCGATGGGGATGGGGGCGGGGCCGCCCCGCTCTATCGCCTCGCAGAATCGATCGCACTGCACCTGCCACTGATCGCAGGCGTCGAACGGCAGCGGCACCACGGTGTCCTTCGTCAGGCTCAGCCCGTCGTCGAACAGCAGGCGGCTCGGCCGATCGGACGGCATGCTCCACGGCATCTCGACGCCGATGCGCGCGCGGGTTCCGAAGATGTCGACCCACTGGTGGTTCGTCAGCTGCGTGGCGCAGGTGAACGTGGCCTGGCCGGTGGGGAACTCGAGCAGCGCCGACGCCAGGCGGTCGACGCCGAACGCCGGATCGCGCTCCAGCATTCCGATGACGCGCACCGGTTCGGCCTCGAACAGGAAGCGCGACATCGTGATGGGATAAAAGCCGACGTCGAGGAGCCCGCCGCCCCCTATGTCGGGTTGGTTGCGCACGTTCTCGGGGGCGGTGTTGTAGTACGAGAAGAATCCCGTCACGGCGCGCAGGTCGCCGAGCTTCCCCGAACGGACGAGCTCGCGCGCGCCCAGCCAGCGCGGGTGGGTGCGCACCATGGCGGCCTCCTGCACCAGCTTGCCGGTTCGGTCGCGCGCGGCGAGCAGCAGTCGGGCCTCGGCGGCATCGAGCGCGATGGGCTTCTCGCAGAGCACGTGCTTGCCCGCCTCCATCGCCCGGATCGACCAGGGGACGTGTAAGTGGTTCGGCAGCGGGTTGTAGATCGCGTCGATGTCCGGATCATCGAGGAGCTCCTCGTAGCTGCCGTAGGCCCGGGGAATGCCCAGGCGCTGCGCGGCCGCGCGCGCCTTGTCGAGCGAGCGGGAGGCGAGGGCGACAACTTGGGCGCGCGCGCACGCCTGCGTCGCCGGAATCACCCGCTCCATGGCGATGCGCGCAACACCGAGGACACCCCAGCGGACCGGGGCGGCCGGGGCGCGTGAGGCGCCGCGGTCCGCGGGCGCCGGCGAATTACTCGCCACGTCAGATGACCGTTCCGTCGGGGATGACGCCGGACTTGGGCACGCAGACGATGCCCTCGCGTATGAAGTAGCCGTCCCCGTCGGCCTCCTCGATGTGCTTGGCGTTCACGATCTTCACGCCGCGGCCCACGCGCGCGTTCTTGTCGATGATGGCGTTCTCGATGATCGACTCGGCGCCGATGCCCATCGGGGGCAGCCCCTGGCCGAGCGAGGTCTCGATCTCTTGCAAGGTCTCGTACGAGTCGGCCCCGAGGACGAGGGTGTTGTGCAGCTTCGTCCCCGCGCCGATGCGCGAACGAATCCCGATCACCGAGCGCTCGATCTCCGCCCCGAGCAGGATGCAGCCCTCCGAGATGAGCGCGTTGTGCACGGTGCAGTTCGAGACCTTCGAGGCCGGCAGGAAGCGCGGGTTCGTGTAGACGGGCGCGCCCGCCTGGTAGAAGTCGAAGGGCGGGAACGCGTCGGTGAGCGCCAGGTTCGCCTGGAAGTACGAGCGGATGGTCCCCACGTCCTCCCAGTACCCGCGGTGAACGTGCGCCTGCACCAGGATCTTCGGGACGGCATCGGGGATGATGTGGCGGCCGAAATCGACGCGATGGGATTGCGTCATCTCGGCCTCCATGGTCCCGCGCTCGAAGATGTAGATGCCCATCGAGGCCAGGTAGCCGGGACCGATGCCCGGGATGTCCGACACCAGATCCGGCAGGCGATCCCGCGGCGGCTTCTCCTCGAAGTGCGTGATTCGTCCCGTGGCGTCCATCTTGAGGATGCCGAAGGCGCTCGCCTGGTCGGCGCTGACCGGGATCACCGCGACGGTGCAGTCCGCCCGGCTGCGGCGGTGGGTGTCCAGCATCTGTCCGTAGTCCATCTGGTACAGCTGATCGCCAGACAGGATGAGAATGTCCCGGGCCGGGTGGCGGCGCATGTGGCGCAGGCTCTGACGGACGGCGTCGGCGGTGCCCTGAAACCAGTTGTCGCCCTCTTCGGTCTGCTCGGCCGCCAGGATGGACACGAAGCTCTCCGAGAAGATGTCGAACTTGTAGGTCCGGCTGACGTGCTGGTTCAGGCTCTCCGAGTTGAACTGGGTCAACACGAAGATGCGCCGGATGTTCGAGTTCAGACAGTTCGAGATGGGGATGTCGATGAGGCGGTACTTCCCAGCAATGGGGACCGCCGGCTTCGAACGCCGATAGGTGAGCGGAAACAAACGGCTTCCGCGGCCGCCGCCCAGGATGATCGCCAACACGTCAGTTGCCATCGCGACTCGAGTTTCTCACGCCAACGGTCCGGGTGAAAGTTCCGTATCCGGGTCCGCCAGGCGTGGTAAAAAGGCCGCGAAAGGGACACCGGAAATGTTGAAGCTCAAGCCAGGGGTCATCACGGGCGACGCTCTTGTGGAGTTGTTCGCGTATTGCAAGCAGGTCGATGCCGCCCTGCCGGCGGTGAACGTCATCGGCTCGCACGGAGCCAACGCGGCCATGGCCGCCGCGCGCGAGGCAAAGGCGCCGGTGATCATCCAGTTCTCCCATACTGGGTCGCAGTTCTACGGCGGCAAGACCCTGGACAACAGCGCGCAACAGGCGTCGATCGCCGGCGCCATCGCGGGTGCCCTGCACGTGCGGACGCTGGCCAAGGTGTACGGGGTGCCGGTCATCCTTCACACCGACCACTGCGCGGCGAAGCTGCTGCCGTGGGTCGACGGCGTGATCGCGGCGGGCGAGGAGTACTTCGCCCGGAACGGCGAGCCGCTGTTCAGCTCTCACATGCTGGACCTGTCGGAGGAGCCGATCGAGAAGAACCTGGAGATCAGCCGCAAGTATCTCTCGCGCATCGCCAAGATGAAGATGACGCTCGAGATCGAGCTCGGCGTGACGGGGGGCGAGGAGGACGGCGTCGACAACTCCGGCGTCGAGCACTCGAAGCTGTACACCCATCCCGACGACGTGCTGCGCGCCTACGACGTTCTCGGACCTGTGGGCAGCTTCACGGTGGCGGCGTCGTTCGGCAACACCCACGGCGTGTACGCGCCCGGCAACGTCAAGCTCAAGCCGAGCATCCTCCGCGACTCCCAGGTGCACGTGAAGCGCGAGCGAAAGACGGGCGACGAGCCCTTGAACTTCGTCTTCCACGGCGGCTCGGGCTCGACCCCGGAGGAGATCTCCGAGGCGGTGTCCTACGGCGTCGTCAAGATGAACATCGACACCGACACGCAGTGGGCGTTCACGCATCCCATCAAGACCTTCATGGACGAGAAGGGCGCCTACCTGCTGAGCCAGCTCGGCAACCCCGAGGGCCCCGACAAGCCGAACAAGAAGTACATCGACCCGCGCGGCTGGGTGCACCTCGGCGAAAAGGGCGTCACCGCCCGGCTGGTGCAGGCCTGCAAGGAGCTGGGCTCCTTCGGCAAGTTCGACTTCTAGAACGCAAGCCGCCGCACGCGCGCGGCTCGCCCGGCTGAGTTAGAATTTCGGGCTTGCCGCCTACGCCCCGGGCCCCGCGCACGCTGCAGACGGGCGACGTGTTCCTGGGGTTCTTCTGCCTCTACCTCTTCACGGCCAGCCGGAGCGCGCCCTTTGGCGACGCCGTTCCGATGTGGGAGGCCGCCGAGAACCTGGTGCGCCACGGGTCGTTCGCGATCAGCCGGCCGTGGCCCGTGAACGCGCCCGTCGGGAGGGGCGGCCTCTACTATCCGGTCGCCGCGCTGCTCGCGTGTCTGGTCCACGTCCCGGGCGCATTGTTGCAGACGTTGCTCGGCGCCGACTCACCCGCGGCGCCGCACCCGGCGGTCGTGTTCACGTCTCAGGTCGCGCCGCTCGTGCTGGGCGCGCTGGTCCCGACGCTGTTCTTTCGCCTGCTGAGGCAGCTCGGCTACGACCGGCGGCAGGTCGCGGGGACGACGTTGCTGCTCGGGACGGGGACCTCCGTTTGGGTTTACGCGCACCGGCCGTACTCGGAGATCGTCCAGGCGGTGTGCTTCCTGCTCTTTCTGGGCGCGCTTTGTCGGGCCGCGAGCGAACCGCGCCGCCATTCGCTCTTGTATCTGGGCCTCGCGGCGTCGCTGCTGATCAACGCGAAGAACGTCTACTTCGCGTGTCTGCCCGGCGCGTGCCTCTGTGTCGGCTACCGCCTGCGCGCCGATCGCCGGCAGCTCGTGGCGGGCCTCGCGTGGATGGGGGCCGGGCTGTTGCCCGGGCTGCTCGCGTTCTGCCTCTACAACTTCGTGCGCTGGGGCTCGCTGACCTCCAGCGGCTACGGAGGCGCCGTCACGGCGGGCCTGTGGCGCGAGAACATCCTGGTCGGGCTCTGGGGCCAGTTCCTCTCCCCCGGCAAGAGCGTCTTTCTCTACTCGCCCGTCCTCGTGCTCGCGCTGTTCGGGCTGCGTCGATTCGTGGCGCGGCGGCGGGCGGTCGCCGTCGCGGTCGCGGTCACCGTGGGACCGGTCGTCCTCATCTACGCGCGCTACGTGTTCTGGTCCGGGGACTGGGCATGGGGACCCCGCTACCTGGTCTTCGCGCTGCCCGCATTGCTGCTGCCGGTGGCCGAATTGCTGGGGGACCCATCGCCAGCCGCGGCCCGACCGGGCGGGCGTGCGGCGGCCGCCTTCGTGGCCGTCGCGCTCGCGGGCTTCGCGGTTCAGCTGCTCGGCAACGCCTACGACTGGAGCGACTTCACGAACGTGTCCATCGACGCCCAGCACGCATGGCTGGGTCGGCCGAACGTCTCCGGGACCCCGCTCGCGCCCAAACCATGCTTCTCGTGCTTCGAGCACGTCTATCCCATCGAGTGGTTGCCACCGATGCAGCCCATCCTCGGGCAATGGTGGCTGCTCGAGCACCACATCGCAGGTGACGACTGGCGAACCGCCGAGGCGGACGCGCCCTGGAAGCGTTATACGTCGTTGACCCTCGATATCCAGCGGCCGTACGACGCCGCCGAGGTCGACTGGTGGCTGGCCGCGCCCACGCGTCACGGAATCTGGCCCGTCGCGCTGATCGGTCTCGTGTTGCTGCTGGCGGTCCCCGTGCGCCCCTGGCTCACGGCGCTGCGTGCCGTGGAGATGCCGCCGGAGGCCGGGCCGGCGCGTGCGCCGCCATAGTCGCCGCGGGGGAGCGAGCGGCGTGTCGTACCCTCTTCCGTGCGCGCCGAAGCCGCGTTAGAACAGGCCCGTGTCGAAGCCAACACGCGCGTTGTTCTCCGTTTCCGACAAGACGGGCCTCGCCGATTTCGGGCGCGCCCTGGCGCGCGCAGGGGTCGAGCTGCTCGCCAGCGGCGGGACCGCCAAGGCGCTGGCCGCGGCGGGCGTGCCCGTGCGCGAGGTCAGCGATTTCACCGGCGCTCCGGAGATCCTCGACGGGCGCGTGAAGACGTTGCACCCGCGCATTCACGGCGGGCTGCTCGGGCGACCCACGGCGAAGCATCGCGAGGAGATGCAGCAGGCGGGGCTGTCGCCGATCGATCTGGCGGTGGTCAACCTGTATCCGTTCCGCGAGACCGTGGCGCGTGGCGCCCCGTTCGAGGACATCATCGAGAACATCGACATCGGTGGCCCCGCCATGATTCGCTCGGCGGCGAAGAACCACGAGCGCGTCGCGGTGGTGGTCGATCCCGCCGACTACGGCCGCGTCGCCGCCGAGCTCGAGGCGACTGGCGAGCTCTCCGCGGCGCTGCGCTTCGAGCTCGCGTGCAAGGCGTTCGCGCACACCGCCGCCTATGACGGCGCCATCGCGTCGTACCTGTCGCGCCTGAGCGGCCCCGACGCGGCGCCAACCGACTTTCCGGGCTCACAGCACTGGTCCGCCACGCTCGCGCGCGCGCTCCGCTACGGCGAGAACCCGCATCAGAAGGCGGCGTTCTATGCGCTGCCGCCGGCGGCCAACGGCGGGCTCTCCCTGCCCGCGGCCGAGGTGCTTCAGGGCAAGGAGCTCTCCTACAACAACCTCCTCGATCTGGACGCGGCGATGCGCCTCGGCGCCGAGTTCACCTCCCCTGCGGTCACGATCATCAAGCACACGAACCCGTGCGGCTGCGCCGTGTCCGAGGCGGGCGTCCTCGACGCGTACCGCCGGGCGCGCGAGACCGATCCGGTGTCGGCGTTCGGTGGCATCGTCGCGATCAACCGTCCGGTCGACGCGGCCCTCGGGCGCGAGCTGAGCGAGACGTTCCTCGAGTGCGTGATCGCCCCGGCCTACGCGCCCGAGGCGCTGGCGTTGCTGGCCGCGAAGAAGAACCTGCGCGTGCTGACGTACGACTTCGTGGCCGCGGCCGCGCGCGAGAAGGCGGGTCCCGCCGTTCACGAGGTGCGGAGCGTGTCGGGCGGCTTCCTGGTGCAGACGCGCGACACGGACACGGCCCACGCGGCCGCCGGCAAGGTCGTCACGAAGCGCGGGCCCACGGCGGCGGAGCTGTCGGATCTGGACTTCGCGTGGCGCGTGTCGAAGCACGTGAAGTCGAACGCCATCGTGTTCTGCGCGGGCGGGCGCACGCTCGGCGTCGGTGCCGGGCAGATGTCCCGCGTCGATTCGGTGCGCATCGCCGTTTCGAAGGCGCGGGTCCCGCTCACCGGTTCGGTCGTGGCCTCGGACGCGTTCTTTCCGTTCCGCGACGGCGTCGACGAGGCGGCGAAGGCGGGCGTCTCGGCGATCATCGAGCCCGGCGGCTCGGTGCGCGACGAGGAGGTGATCGCGGCGGCCGACGAGCACGGCATCGCCATGATCTTCACGGGCGAACGGCACTTCAAACACTAGCAATCGGCGTTCGATGGCGAAGATCTTGTTGGTCGGCGGAGGCGGGCGGGAGCACGCGCTTGCCTGGAAGCTGGTGGCGAGCCCGCGTTGCGACGCGCTGCTGGTGGCGCCCGGCAACCCGGGGATCGCGGCGCTCCCCAAGGTCACGGTCGCGGCGGTGAAGGCCGAGGACACCGAAGGGATGGTGGCGCTCGCGCGCGCGGCGGCCGTCGATCTGGTGGTGTGCGGGCCCGAGGGGCCGCTGGCGGATGGCCTCGGAGACGCGATGCGCGCGGCGGGGCTCGCGTTCTTCGGACCGTCGCGGGCGGCGGCCGAGATCGAAGGGAGCAAGGCCTTCGCGAAGCGGCTGATGGCCGAAGCGGGTATCCCCAGCGCGGCGTTCGGCGTGTTCGAAGCGGTCGGCGCCGCCGAGCGCTTCATCGACGCGCAGCCGGGGCCCGTCGTGGTGAAGGCCGATGGCCTCTGCGCGGGCAAGGGGGTCGTGGTCGCCGATACGAAGGACGAGTCCAAGGCGGCGGTGCGGCGCATGCTGGCGGACCGCGAGCTCGGCGCCGCTGGGGCGCGCGTCGTGCTCGAGGAACGGCTCTACGGCCGTGAGGTGTCCATGATGGCGCTCTGCGACGGCGAGGGCATCGCGCTGCTCGCATCCGCGGAGGACCACAAGGCCGTGTTCGACGGGGATCGCGGCCCGAACACGGGCGGCATGGGCACCTACTCGCCGTCGCCGCTCGTGGACGCCGCCGGCGCGCGCGATATGGTCGACCGGATCTTCCGTCCCACCGTCGCCGCGCTCGCCGCCATGGGGCGGCCGTTTCGCGGGCTCCTCTACGGAGGCCTGATCCTGACACGCGATCGCGGACCGATGGTCATCGAATGGAACTGCCGCTTCGGCGATCCGGAGACGCAGGTGGTTATGGTGCGCATGCAGGACGATCTGCTCCCATGGCTGGAGGGCGCTGCCGCCGGACGCCTCCCGCCCGGCGAGCCTCGCTTCTCTCACGACGCTGCCATTTGCGTGGTGCTGGCGGCGGCGAACTATCCTGGGACGCCGCGCACCGGTGACGCCATCTCCCTCGGCGCCTGGGGCCAGGCAGGCGGAGCGTCCCCCGCCGGGGGCGGCGCGGCGGGCCCGTGGGTGTTCCAGGCGGGCACGCGCCGCGACGCGGCCGCCGAGCGGCTGGTCACGGCGGGTGGACGGGTGCTCGGCGTCACCGCCCGCGGTGGCGATCTGGCGGCGGCACGCGCCATCGCCTACGGCGCGATAGGTTTCGGTCCGGAGCAGATTGGGTTTGCAGGGATGCACTTTCGAACTGACATTGGAATGCGAGGAGAGACATGAACATCGACGTGGCGATCATGATGGGATCGAAATCCGACCTGGAGGTGATGCGGCCCGCCGCCAAGGTCCTTGCGGCGCTCGGCCTGTCCGTGGAGGTTCGTGTGTTGTCGGCGCACCGCACGCCCGCGGAGACGGCGAGCTTCGTGCGCGACGCGGCGGCCGGGGGATGCAAGGTCTTCATCTGCGCGGCGGGCGGCGCGGCGCACCTGGCGGGGGCCGTGGCCGCCCACACCACCCGTCCCGTGATCGGCGTGCCGATCGCGGGCGGGTCGCTCGGCGGCCTCGACGCGCTGCTGTCGACGGTGATGATGCCGCCCGGCATGCCGGTGGCGACCGTCGCCGTCGGCGGCGCCGAGAACGCTGGCCTGCTGGCGGCGCAGATCGTCGCGCTCGGCGATCCGGCGCTGGCGCGAAAGGTCGAGGCCGAGCGCCAGACCCGACGCGACAAGGTGCTGGCGTCCGACGCCGAGGTGAGGGCGGAATTCTCCCGCGGTTGACGGTCCTGGGCGTCCCGTGACCCACGCGTTTCCTGAGGAGATCATCTTCGCGGCGGAGGCCCTTCGGCGCGGCGAGGTGGTCGCTTACCCGACGGAGACGTTCTACGGCCTCGGCGTCAACGCGTTGGACGAGCTGGCGCTGGCGCGCCTTCGTCTGTTGAAGGGCCGGGGCGCCGAGAAGGCGATCTCGATCCTGGTGGGCGACGTCGAGATGCTGGGCCTCGTCTGCAAGCCGCCGTCAGTCCTCGCGCGTCGGCTCATCGCCAGGCACTGGCCCGGGGCGCTGACGTTGGTGTTGCCGGCGCGCCCGGGATTGCCCGCGCCGCTCGTGCAGGACGGTTGCGTCGCGGTGCGCGTCTCGTCGCATCCCACGGCGCAGGCGCTGGTGGCGGCGTTCGGCGCGCCGCTGACCACCACCAGCGCGAACCGCGCCGGCGATCCCCCGGCGACCACGCCGGAGGCGGTCGAGGAGGTGTTCGACGGGCGTTGTCGTGTCCTGCACGCCGGGGCCACCCCGGGCGGGGCGGCGAGCACCATCGTTCGCGTGCGCGGCGCGAAGATGGAGATCTTGCGGCAGGGCGCGATCGAGCCCGAGGTCGATTGATTGCCTACGCTTGGCGGCGGCGACATCACGGAGGAGGGGGACGACGTCACCGTCGACACGCTGTTTCGCGGCCGCGTGACCCTGCTGCAGCCGGCGCGCGGTTTTCGTTCCAGTCTGGACGCGGTGTTGCTGGCGACGTTCGTTCGCCCGCCGTTCGGTCGCTTCGTCGATGTGGGGTGCGCCACGGGGGCGGTGGCGCTGTCGTTGGCGGCGATGGATGCGGAGGCCAGGGGCGTCGGGGTCGAAATTCAGCCGCGGTTGGCGGCGCTGGCACGCCGCGGCCTGGCGCGAAACGAGCTCGGTGGGCGCGTCTCCTTCGAGGAAGGGGACATCCGGCGCCTCGTCGGCCAGGCGCCGCTCGAGCGCGCCGGCTTCGATCTGGTCGTCAGCAATCCTCCGTTCCGGCCGCTCGCCGGGGGCGTCGTCTCCCCCGATCCCGAGATCGCCCACGCCCACCACGAGGTCACGCTGACCCTGTCGGAGTGCCTCGACGCCGCCGCTGTCTTGCGAAAGCCCGCGGGTCGCGTGGCCCTCGTCCTGCTGGCGAGCCGGGTGGGGGAGCTGGTGAGCGGGCTCGTGGCCCGCGGGCTGCCGCCGCGGCGCCTGCGCTTCGTTCATCCTACCCTCGACAAACCCGCCTCCCGCGTGCTCATCGAAGCTGGCGGCGCCCCCGGCGGTGGCGCTCCGCCGTGCGAGGTCGAGGCACCGCTCGCGCTGCGGGGCAACGGCGGCCACAGCGACGAAATGCGCAGAATTCTCGGGGAAAGTTGAGGCCTCGGGAAACGCGCCTGGACGGTATTCGCCAGCGCTCAGGACGGGCGTCTTGAGGTAGTCTAGGCCGCGTGTTTCTCGAAGCGGGGGGAATCATTCGAAACGCCTGGCGCGCCGGGCTGCTTGCCACCTGCTTGACCGTGTGCGCCGCCGCGTGCAACGGCGGCGGCGGTCAGGGCGGCGTCGTCATCGTGCTGGACGGCACCGGTCTGACGCAGGTGGAGCGGGACAGCGTCCGCTACGCCTGGATCTTCATCGATGGCGACGGCGACGCCGGCCGGGCCACGCTGGAGTTCCCCATGGCGATGGGCCTCAAGGGCGGGACCTACACGGCGAACTACCACCCGAGAAATCGCACCGGCATGCTCACGATCACCGGCGAGCTGGAAGACCTGCAGGGCACGTCGATCGCCAGCAGCTCGACCACGGTGACCATCAAGTTCGGAAATCAGGTCAAGGCCACGATAACGCTGGTGGGTTCGTCCACGACGACCGGCCTGGACGCCGGCATCGACGCGGGTCTGGACGGCGGCATCGAAGCCAGCGCCGCCGCTGAGGTGGGCACGGACGTGCCGGCAGGTTGCGCCGCCGCGAGCTGCGACGCGGTCGTCTCCGACGGCTGCTGCCCCACCGGCTGCACCTCCGCCAGTGACCTCGACTGCGCGACGTGCGGCAACGGCGTCGTCGATCCGGGCGAGGCGTGCGATCCGTTGACGACGTGTCCGTCCGCCTGCCCGCCCAACGGCTGCCAGCTCTTTGGCTTGACCAACGCGGGCACCTGCCAGGCCGCCTGCGCTCCGGCAGCGATCCAGACCCAGTGCCTGAACGGCGACGGATGCTGTCCGGCGGGTTGCACCAGCGGCACCGACTCGGATTGCGCCCCCGCCTGTGGCAACAAGGTGGTGGACACGGGCGAGCTCTGCGACGGGGACTGTCCCGCCGCCTGTCCGGCGCTCGGCTGCCAGCAGCGGACCCTCGCCGGCAGCGTCGCGACCTGCGATGCCCACTGCGTGAACGGGGCGATCCAGACGGCCTGCGTGGCGGGCGACGGGTGCTGTCCTGCAGGCTGCACCGTCGCGACCGACTCCGACTGCGCGGTGACGTGCGGCAACGGCATCGTCGATCCCGGCGAGACTTGCGACGGGAACTGCCCCACGGCCTGCCCGGCCATCGGCTGCCGGCTGCAGGTGTTGATGGGCGGCGCGGCGACGTGCGACGCGAGGTGCGTGGCGGGTCCGGCCCAAACCGCCTGCGTGAACAAGGACGGCTGCTGCCCTGCGCGCTGCAACACCAGCAACGACACGGACTGCGTCGCGGCGTGCGGCAACGGCGTGCTCGAGGGCGGCGAGACGTGTGAGGTCGCGCCAGCGAGCCCGCTCTGTGCAGCCATCACCTGCGACGACAGGAACGCCTGCACGACGGACGCGCGGCTGGGAACCGACGCCGCGTGCAACGTGTCGTGCACGCACAGCGCGATCTCGGCGTGCTCGCTCGCCGCGAAGGACGGTTGCTGTCCGGCGGGCTGCAACACGACGAACGACGCGGACTGCACCCCGAGCTGCGGCAACGGCATCGTCGAGCCGCCCGAGGTCTGCGACACCGCCTTGAAGGGCAGTTGCCCCACCGCGTGCCCCGCCGTGGGTTGCACCCTGCGAACGCTGGCGAGCCCCGGAACCTGCGCCGCCGCCTGTGTTAACGGCGGTCAGCAAATGGCCTGCGTCGACAACGACGGGTGCTGCCCGTCCGCCTGCACCGGACTCAACGACAGCGACTGCGCCCCGCCGAACGACACCTGCGCGAACGCGCTCAATATTTCGAACGGCGGCGACTTCCCGTTCAGCCTGTTCAACGCGAAGGCAGATCTCGTGACCACGCTCAAGTGCCCCGTCGTGGGCACGGGCGCGCAGGGCGACGTCTTCTTCACGCTCACCCTGCCGACGCTCGCCGTCGGGGCGGCGCCGACGATGTACTACGGGTACTTCGACGTCTTCGACACGGCCGGAAACGCGGTCAACGTCTCGCTGGAGATCTATCAAGGCGCCTGCCCGACGAATGGCAGCAACCCGCTCACGTGCGCGGCCCCGACGAGCGGGATGCAAGCCTGCGGCACGACCGCGTCGTGGCCGCGGCTGTTCGTCGGCCTGACCGGTGGGCTCACGTACACCGTGGTGGCCCGGATGGCGAACAGCCTCCCGGGCCGCTACGCGCTTCGCTTCCAGCGCGTCCCCACGGGCTGCGCGGTGGCGTTGCCCACCGCGTCCGGCATGCCCGACGGCACGACGACCATGGCCTCGACCTGCAACGCCGTCGAGCAGTATCGTCCCGCATGCGCGACCACGGTTAGCAACGGGCGGACCTACTATTTCGATAAGTGCCCGGGCGTCGGGGTCAACGCCAGCACCTGCGACCTCTTGACGAGAGCGCCGGATACCGTCTTGTTGCTCAACCGAGGCAGCTTCGACATCGACCCGAATCTGGGTTGCAGCGCCGTGGCGGGATCCGGGGGGACCAGCTTGTGCGTCGACGACAGCCCGTCCGACCCGGTCGCGTGTCCCAGCAGCCTGAAGACGTCGATCATCACGAATGCTTTTCGAGCCGAACGCGGTATCGTCACGATCACCGTGGACACCAAGACAGACGTCACAGGTTTGGGATGCGGAACCTTCGGTCTGACGACGAGCCTCGTTCCGTAGCCTTGGCCCTCGTCCCTCACATTCGCATGAGATCACCTGCGGTCGGGGCTTCCGTGGTCGCGAGCTTGCTGATGGCGCTGCCAGGTTGCAACGCGCTTCCTCACCGCAAGCCCGGGGACGAGTCGGTGTCGGTGCCGCTCGATTCGCCGCTCGCGTCTCCCGCGCCAGCCGCTCCGGCGCCCGGCGCCGACACGTCGCCGAAGCCCGTCCCGCTGCCGTCCGCGACCGCGAAGCCGGCGGCACCGCCCGCCGCGGCCGTGACGGCGAAGCTGGAGATTCCTCCCGAGGCGCGGGCGCTGTCACGCGCGTTCTCGAACGTGGCGCGCGCCATGGGTCCGAGCGTGGTGCGCATCGATGTCGAGGTGGCCCACCCCGACCGCGATGACGATGATGCTCCCGCAGGCGAGCGCCTGCCGCCGGGGCTCCGGCGCTTCTTTCAGTTCGGCGAGCCGAGCGAGCCAGGGCCCCAGCGCGGAACCGGCTCCGGGGTCGTGCTCGACGGCGCCGGCAACATCGTCACGAACCGGCACGTGGTGTCGAAGGCGACGAAGGTCAGCGTGACGCTGTCGAGCGGGGCCGAGCTGCCCGCGCACGTGGTCGGTGCCGATCAACAGACGGACGTCGCGGTGGTGCGGCTCGACAAGCCGCCGCCGAACCTGACGGCGGCGCGCCTCGGCGACTCGGACAAGCTGGAGGTCGGCGAGTGGGTGCTGGCGGTGGGCAGCCCGCTCGGCCTCGACCAGACCGTGACGGCGGGTATCTTGAGCGGCAAGGGACGGGTGGGGCGGCACGTGCAGATGTCGGGCGAACGCGTCCGCAGCTACATCCAGACCGACGCGAAGATCAACCCGGGTAACTCGGGGGGGCCGCTCGTCAACCTCGGCGCCGAGGTCATCGGCATCAACACGCTGATCAACACCGGGCCCGGGGGCGCCTACGGCTTCGCCATCCCCATCAATCAAGTTCGGCGCGTGGCGCAGGCCTTGATCAAGGAAGGGCGGGTTCGCTATCCGTATCTCGGCGTGCTGCTCGCCGACCTGCGCGATCTCGCCGACTCGCAACGCGCGGCGCTGACCCGCGCCGGCAACGCCCCCGTCGAGGGCGCGTTCGTCAGCGGCCTCAGCCCCGCGAGCCCGGCCGCTGCCTCCGGTCTGCGCGCCGGCGACGTGATCGTGGGCCTCGACAAGCAGCACATCGAGAGCTCCGGCGACGTCGTCGACTACGTCTCGTCGCAGACCATCGGCAGCACGATTCAGGTCCAGTACGTTCGCGGCGGTAAGCAGGCCACCGTCGCGGTCGTGCTGGCGGAGCTGCCGAACGGCGAGCCGCCCGGGGCCATGACGGACGAGTCCGGGTTCGGCCTGGCGCTGCAAACCGTGACGCCGCAGCTGGCGGAGTCCCTGGGTTTGCGGCGCGACGTCCGCGGCGCGGCCATCGTCGAGGTCGCGTCGGGCAGCCCCGCCGAGAAGGCCGGCCTCGTGGCCGGCGAGGTCATCGTCGAGGTCGACCGCAAGCCCACCCCGACCGCCGAAGACGCGGAGGCGGCCTTGCGTTCGAGCCGGAGGGGCGGCCGGTTGCTGCGCGTCCGCGGCCCGACGGGCGCCCGCTTCGTAACGCTGGAGAAGTAGCGGCGCGCCGCGCGCGACGGAGGCCGGATCGCCTTGTCAGGCCTTCTCAGGTTCCCACCGTGCGCCGCACGGATTTCCGAGGGCGGGCGGCGCGCCAACGCGTTCGAACGCGAAGAAACACCGCGAATCGCCGCCCCGCGCCCGCGGCCGCAGGCGCTCGCGGTGGGGGCACGTTCATTGCTATCTTGGCCCGCGACAAGATGCGCGCTCAGGGATCAATCGCCCTCAAGTCCCCGGGGCCCACGTGGGGATGAAGGTCAAAGGGGCCGGCGGCGCGGCGGCGATGGGCGTGGCCGCGGCCGCGCTCTGCGGCGCGTGCGGCTCGTCGTCGACCAGCAAGATGGGGGCACCGGCCTGCGCCGGCGCCGGGACCATCTGCACCTGGGCCGGGACCGGCGAGAAGGCCCTCACGCCCGATGGGTCGCCGGCGATCGACACGTCCCTCTACTGGCCCGTGGACGTGGAGTTCTCGCCCGCTGACGGGCTCCCCTACATCCTCGACTGGAACAATCACCTCGTTCGCCAGGTCGGCGCGTCGGGTCTGGTCAAGACGGTGCTCGGGACCGACGAGCCGGGCGACGGTCCCGTCTACATGGTCGGGGACGAGACCATGCCGCCGGGGGTGGTCGGCACCAAGGTCAGCCTGAACCACCCAACGGACATCCAGTTCACGCCAGACGGCACGATGATCCTCGCCGCCTGGCACAACCACAAGATCCGCAAGCTCGACGTCGTCGGCGACATGGTCCAGGTGGAGTGCGGCAAGGGGCCCGGATACGCGGGCGACAACGGTCCCGAGTCCGCGGCGCTGCTGAACATGCCGAAGGCCATCGCGCTCGCGCCCTCGGGGGATCTGTACATCGCCGACACGCGCAACTTCCGCGTGCGCCGGGTGGATGCCGCCACCGGCGTCATCACCACGGTGGTGGGGACCGGGACGCGCGGGTCTGGCGGCGACGGCGGCGATCCCCTGGCCGCGGGCCTCTCGTTCCAGGACGGGCTGGACCAGGTCC
This sequence comes from uncultured Myxococcales bacterium, assembly GCA_964443975.1. GTDB lineage: Bacteria > Myxococcota_A > Polyangia > Fen-1088 > Fen-1088 > DASYCK01. Next base: position 144,308 of record CAYUFS010000007.1, read on the forward strand.
AGCCCGGCGTGGATCCGACGCAGAACGGGGGGGACAACCCGGAGCCGGGGGGCGCGCTGGCCTTCGACGCCGCGGGGCGACTCTACATCGCGGACACCGAGAACGAGCGCATTCGCCGCGTCGACTTCACGCTGGGAATCATCGAGACGGTGGCGGGCACGGGCACGGCAGGGTACTCCGGCGACGGCGGTCCGGCGACGGCGGCGATGCTCAGCCACCCGCGCGACATCGAGCTCGGCCCGGGGGGCCGGCTGTTCATCGCGGACACGGAGAACCAGCGAATTCGGGTCGTCGATCCGACGACCGGAATCATCACCACCGTCGCGGGGGCGGGGGGCGACGGCGCGTTCGGCGGCGACGGCGGCCCGGCCATCAGGGCCAACCTGTGGCGCCCGTTCGGCGTCGCGTTCGATGCCGCCGGCGACCTCTACATTTCGGATACCTACAACAACCGCATTCGACGGGTGGTGCAGCCGTGAGACGGCCGCCGACCCGACCGTCGATGATGCTCGGGGCGGCCATCGCCACGACGACGCTGGCGTGGGCGCTCGGTTGCGGCGGCGGGGGAGCCGCGACGCCCGCCACGAAGCCATGCGCGACCACGTCGGGAAACATCTGCTCCGTTGCGGGGACGGGCATCGCCGGCGACGGCGAGGACCTTCAGCCCGCGCTCGCCACCCGGCTGTACCTGCCGCAAGACATGACGATGGGGCCCGACGGCTTGCTGTACGTGGTCGACTGGAACAACCACCGCATCCGCGTCATTCAAGCGGACGGCAAGATGCGGATCGTCGCCGGCATCGGTGAGCTGGGCGCGAACCTCGACGATCCGTCGACGGATCGCCTGAACCACCCGACAAACGTCACGTTCGACGCGAACGGCCTGATGGTGATCGCCGCCTGGCACAACAGCCGCGTGAAGACTGTCGATCTGACGCTGCCCGAGCCCGGCAACATCGTGAACATCTGCGGCACGGGAAAGCGTGGCTTCGCCGGCAACGGGGGACCGGCGGCGGTCGCGACCCTCGATCTGCCGGTCGCGGTGGTGTTCGACGCCAATGGTGACCTGCTGATCGCCGACCAGGCCAACCAGATGATTCGAAGGGTCGACCACGTCACCACCATCATCGACACGATCGCCGGAACCGGGCACTGCATGGACGCCGTGAATCCGGCGCCCTGCGTGCTGAACGACGAGGGCCCGGCGCTGCAGGCGGGCTTCCATTTCCCCTTCGGTCAGTCGGCGGTGCCGGGCGGCCGCATCGCCCTCGACGCGCTCGGAAACATCTACGTCGCCGACACAGAGGACTTCCGCGTGCGGCAGATCGACGCGAACGGCATCGTGCACACGTTCGCGGGCGTCGGCGTCGACGGGTTCCTGGGTGACGGCGGGCCGGCCACCGCCGCCCAGCTGAGCCGGGTCTCGGACGTGGCCATCATGGCCGACGGGACGGTGCTCATCGCCGACACCGAGAACAGCTGCGTGCGGGCGGTCTCGCCGTTCGGCATCATGTCCACGTTCGCGGGGGTTTGCGGGCAGGACGGGTTCGCCGGCGACGGGGGACCGGCCTCAGCGGCGCTGCTCGACAGGCCGTACGGCGTCGAGGTCGCGCCGTCGGGCGACGTCTACATCGCGGATACGCACAACCAACGCGTGCGGGTCGTCTATCGATAGTCGCGCGGGCGGCGCCACCTGAAGGAGCACTCCATGTCGCGGAACCTGTTCATCGGAAGCCCTATATTCGCCAAGCTGGCGCGCCTGACCGCGCTCGCGGGCCTCTCGTCGGTGTTCGTGGGCGTCGCGCTCGCGCCCGGCGCGGCGCGCGCGTGCGGAGGCCTGTTCTGCGACGGGCCTCCCCCGAATCCCTTCGCGCCGTTGCCCGTCGCGCAGAACGGCGAGAACGTCGTGTTCTCCATCGACAAGGACCCGGCCGGGGGCGCCACGACGATGACGGCGCAGATCCAGATCCTCTACACGGGCGACGCGGCCAAGTTTTCGTGGGTGGTGCCGGTCGACGCCATGCCCACCCTCGGCGTGGGGACGGACCAGCTCTTCACGTCGCTGCTCGGCGCGACGCAACCCCAGTTTCAGGCGCAGTACGCCGTCGCGGGATCGTGCCTGCCGGACGCCTACGACAACAAGGGAGGCTTTGGCGCCGGTGACGCGGGGATTCAGGTCCCCGGGTCAGCCTCGGGCAGCGGCGGAAGCACCGCCGTCGGCGGCCCAACGGTGACCGTCACGTTTCAGGGCGCGGTGGGCCCCTACGACGCCGCCGTGCTGCAGTCGACCGATCCCACGGCGTTGAAGACCTGGTTGACCACGAACGGCTACGTCGTGGACGACAACGCCTCGAGCATCATCGATCAATACGTCCGCGAGAATAAGTTCTTCGTCGCCCTGAAGCTCATGAACGGCATGGGCACGACCTCGATCCAGCCGATCGTCCTGACCTTCTACGCCACCGAGCCGTGCATCCCCCTGCGGCTGACCGCCATCGCCGCGAATCCCGACATGCCGGTCCGGCTGTGGGTGTTCGCCGACGGCCGCGTCGTCCCCAAGAACTTCTTCGAGGTCACGATCGACGAGGCGCGCATCGACTGGCTGTCCTCGGGGTCCAACTACGCCTCGCTGAGCAACAGCCTGCTCAGCAAGGCGGCCGACGAGGCGGGCGGCGACGCGTTCGTGACCGAGTACGCGGGCCCGGCCACGATCGCCGCCGGGCTGCTGTGGAGCCCGGGTCGCTTCGACCTGAGCGGGCTGCAGGCGGCGCAGACCCCCCCCGCCTATATCCAGGCCCTCCTCGGCCTCGGTCTCGCGGGCAATCCCCAGGTGCTGCCGTTGCTCGACATGTACATCCCGATGCCGGACGCCGTGAAGGCGATGGGGATCAGCGACGCCCAGTTCTACGCGAACATCTCGTTCTACTGGGGCCAGTATTCCTTCCCCAAGTTCGACCTGCCCGCGCTGACGGCGGCGATCTCGAGCACCATCATCGAGCCCCTGCACACCGCGCAGACCATGATCGACGCGCACGCCTACATGACGCGCATGAACACCTTCATCTCGCCCGCGGAGATGACCAAGGACGCGCTGTTCTTCGCCACGACGGGCCTGGGAGACGTTCCGCTGCTGCACACCGCGACGTTTCGAACCATGTGCGGAGACATGAAGTTCATGCAGTGCAACGCTCCCGTGCGCCTCGAGCTCGCGGATGGCCGGATGGCGTGGGTGCGCGCGGGGTCCACGGCGGCGACCTGCGACTACCGCTCGTACGACCTGTCCGGTCTGCAGAAGCTGCCCGCCGCGGACAAGGCCTGGCAGCGCGATGGGGTGGGCCCCGGCACGGTCATGGTCGACAACACGGCGCTCATCGAGGCGGGGTTGGCGGCGAACAACAGCGCTTATCCGGGCGAGCAAAAGATGTTCCCGGTCCCCACCGGCGGGTCGCCTGACGGCTCCACGGAGGTCGCGACCAGCGGGGGCGGCGGCTGCGCCTGCGAGGTCGGCGGGCGCCGGGTGGGCGGCCTCGGCCTCGGCGCCGCCGCGCTTGCGGCTGGGCTCCTCGTCGGCCGAAGGCGAAGGCGCAACAGCCCGTGACAGGTCTTCCCGGCTATTTCTAGGCGGGGTGGATCGTCGGCCGAACGTTGTCGCTATTTCGCGGGAGGAGCACTAGCTTTGCGTGCGCTGTGCCTGCCGGCTCGAGAACCATGCAGTTTCGCCTGGTGCTGTCCGCGATCGATCGTGGGCTGGATCTGAGCACCAAGCTGGTGGTCCCCCGTCGGGAGAGCGAGCCGCTCACGCACGTGGTGCTGCGGGTGCTCGCATACTGCTTGTTCTGCAGCGATGGCCACGGCGGCGACCAGGGGCTGCGCCTGGCGCCAGGCCCTGCCGATCGCGACGGCCCCGATCTCTGGTCGCACAGCCTCGAAGGGAAGCCCGACGAATGGATCATCTGTGGGGATCCCGATGTCGAAGATCTCCGCTACGTGCTGCAGCATCAGCGGCAAGCGAAGATCAGGATTCTGCTCGGAGCGCCGGAAGAGCGTGAGCGCTTGTTCGCGGGGCTGCACTCGTTCCGCAGGACGCTGCCCGGCCTCGATGAGGTCGATGTTCGTGAGGTCGACGCCGGACTGGTCGAGGCGCTGGCGCGCGACGACCAGGAGCGCCAGCGCTGGGTGGTCACGATCGTGGAGGATCACCTCTACGTGGACGCCGACGCCTTGACCGTGGACGGCGAGGTGCGTCGGGTGCCGGTGTCCGCGACGTCGGTCACCGCGGGGGCTCCGGGCACGACGAGCGAGAGCGTGGCGTGATGGGGGCCACCGCCGCGCTGGCGGGCGCCGTTTCCGTGGCGGCCGCGGTGGCGGCTCGACCGGGTGCCGCGCCTGGGCCGCCCCGGCTGGCCTGGTTCGATACACCCAACGCGGCCGTCGCCGCGGCGCTGTCCGGCGTCGCCGGCGGCGTCGTGGCCTTCGGCGAGCTCCATCAAACCAGCGCGACGGTGGGGATTCCGTCAGCGCTGCGGCGCTTCACCGACGGGATCTTCCCGCCTCTCGCCGGGCGGTTCTCGCACCTGGTCATCGAGACGTGGAGGACGACGGGGCGCTGCGGGGCGGACGAACGGGCGGTGACCGCGGACGTGGAGCGGACGACCGAGCGCCCGGCGCAAACCGAATCGGAGATCGAAGCCCTCATCCGCGTTGCGTACGAACGGGGCGTCGTCCCCCGCATCCTGTCGATATCCTGCGCGGACTATCAGTCCATGCGGGGCGACCACGGCGGGGCCGTCGACTACGATCGCACGCTGCGGATCACCGCCCGCGCGCTCGAGACCGCGATCGTGCGGGGCCTTGGCCCGGCACGCAGCATGGGCGAAGCGGGCGGCCGCCCGGACGTCGCCGCGCCGGCGCCCGGGCCACGCTTCGTGGGCGTTTACGGCGGCGCGCTGCACAACGATCTTCATCCCGAGCCGGAGCTGGCCGCCTACAGCTTCGCTCCCCGCGTCCTCGCCGCGACGCTGGGCAAGCTCGTGGAGATCGATCTCGTCGTCCCGGAATACGCGTCCTCGAGCGTGCCGGTGCGCGCGCAGCCGTGGTGGCGTCTGTACGCGCGCGGGCCGCGACCGGGCGCCACGGCGCTGATCACGCGCGACCCGCGCTCGTTCGTGGTGATCTTCCCCCGGCAGCCCCGGGCCAGAGACCGTCGCGACGGTCACGACGCCCACCGGGTGTCGCCTACCCACCGGTGACGCCCCGTTTTGGAGGTTACAGCGCGCGCGAGGACTGGTAGCCTCATGGTCGACGTCATGGTCGTCATTCTGATGGGTGTCTCCGGTTGTGGAAAGACAACGATTGGAGGGCGGCTGGCCGAAGACCTGGGGTGGCGTTTCCTCGACGCCGACGACTTCCATCCACCGCGCAACATCCAGCTCATGGCGGCGGGGCAGCCGCTGACCGAGGAGGATCGACGGCCCTGGTTGGCGGAATTGCACCGCGAGATCGCCCAGGTGATCGCCTCCGGACGGAGCGCGACGCTCGCGTGCTCGGCGCTCAGCCGCGAGAGCCGCCAGCAGCTCATGGTCGGCGATCCGGCCGTTCGCCTCGTTTACCTCAAAGGTTCCATGGAGCTGATCCGGCACCGGCTGCGCAACCGCTCGGGACACTTCATGCGGGAGGGACTGCTGGCCAGCCAGTTCGCCGCGCTGCAGGAGCCGACGGACGCCTTCGTCGTCGACATCGACGATCGCCCGGGCGCGATCGTCGAGAAGATTCGCAAGGGACTGCACATCTGACGCCGGAGCGGGTGAGCCAGCCCGCGTCACGCCGCGACGGTTCGTCTCATTTGTAGACGATGGTGGCGATCGTGAGCTTGCGGGTGCCGGCGTGCCACTTGACGACGACCTCGTCATCGAGCGTCTTGCCCAGCAGGGCGCGGCCCACCGGAGACTTCCAGGAGATGTCGCCCGCGGCGCCGTCGACCTCGTCCTGCCCGACGATGCGATAGACCGACGACCCGCCGTCGTCGTCCTCGACGGTCACGGTCGCGCCGAAGAACACGCGCTCCGTCCGCGTCTGCGCGGTGGGGTCGACGATCTGGACATCGTCCAGGCGCTTCGACAGATACCTGAGGCGGCGATCGACCTCGCGGAGCTGGCGCTTGCGATAGATGTATTCGGCGTTCTCCGACCGATCCCCCTCCGCCGCCGCGTCTCCCAGCGCCGCGACGACCTCGGGGCGCTTCTTCGTGCGCAGGAACGTCAGCTCGTCCGTCATCCGCCTGAAGCCGGCCGGTGTCATGTAGTTGATCTCGGCCGTCCGGACGGTGCCCTTGGCGGGGGGGGCGGCGCCGGGCGAGGTCGCGCGGACGGGTCGGCCACGAAGGGACATTCCAACACCTTACCGCAGGCCCGGATTTGGCGTCGCGGGCGGTACACGCGGCCGGTCCTCGTGTAGGATGTGCCCGCTTCATGAAGCGCATTGCGGTCCTGACCAGCGGGGGTGACGCCCCGGGGATGAACGCCGCCATTCGTACCGTTGTGCGAATGGGCATCAGCGAAGGCTGGGAGGTCTTCGGGATTCGCAACGGCTATGCCGGCCTGTTCGAAGATCGACTCGAGCCGCTCGGGGCCCGCGACGTCGGGGGCATCCTCCAGCGCGGCGGAACCGTGCTCGGCAGCGCGCGGTTTCCGAAGTGGAAGGAGCAGGAGGTCCGGGTGCGGGCCCTCGAGAACCTGCGCGCCCACAAGATCGAAGGGCTCGTGGTCATCGGCGGCAACGGCTCGCAGACCGGCGCGTGGGCGCTGTCACAGATGGATTTCCCGGTGATCGGCGTGGCGTCGACCATCGACAACGATCTCGCGTGCACCGAGATCACCATCGGGGTCGACACCGCCCTCAACATCGCGCTCGAATCGATTGATCGCCTGCGCACCACCGCGTCGTCGCACAAGCGGGCGTTCGTCGTCGAGGTCATGGGCCGCAACTGCGGCTACCTGGCCCTCATGGCAGGCCTGGCGGGCGGCGCCGAGGCGATCCTCGTCCCGGAGGCAGACATCAACCCGGACGACATCGCGCTCGACCTGCAGGGCGCCTGGGCGCGCGGCAAGCAGCACGCGCTGGTGGTCGTCGCCGAGGGCGCGAACCCGAACGCCGCAGGCCTGTTGAAGCACTTCGAGGGCAGCCGCGGGCAGCTCGGATTCGACCTTCGCGCGACGATCCTCGGTCACGTGCAGCGCGGCGGGGTGCCCGGGGCGTTCGATCGCCTGCTGGCGACCCGCTTGTCCGCGGGCGCCGTCGAGCGTCTGGCGCGCGGGGAGCATGGCTGCCTGGTCGGGCTCATCAAGGGTGAGGTGCAATCGACGCCCTACGAGACGGTGATGAAGACGCCGAAGACCATCGACTTCCAACTCCTGAAGCTGGCGCGCGTCCTTGCCGTCTGACGGCGCCAGTGCGGCTCTCCCGGCTGCCGCCCCCGCGCGTCCGTGGCTCGATCGTCTGAGCGAGCGGCAGATGATCGGGTTGGTGGTGGCGCTCGGCATCCTGCTCTATGTGCCGCTGGCCGGCACCTATGGCCTCTGGGATCCGTGGGAGACGCACTACTCCGAGGTCGCGCGCCAGATGACGAAGCGCGGAGACTTCATCAGCCTCTGGTGGCCCGGATCTCCGCGCGACGTGGACGTGTTCTGGTCGAAGCCGGTGCTGTCGTTCTGGATCATGAGCATCGGCATGCACCTGGCGGGCGTCGGGCTGCGCGGTGGTACCCCGGGCGAGATGGCGCTGGGGACGCGCGCCGAGTGGGCGGTGCGCACGCCGTTCTGCCTGATGGGTGTGCTCGGGATCCTGGCGGTCTATCTGGTCACCTCCCGCTTCGTGACCCGGCGCGCGGGCGTGCTCGCTGCGGTCGTGCTGGCCACGTCGCCGATGTACAGCCTGGTGGCGCGCCAGGCGATGACCGACATGGCGTTCGTGGGCCCGATGGCGATGGCCCTGGCGCTCGGCGCGCTGGCGTTGTTCGACGACGCGGACGAGGTCCTGCCGCGGCGAGGGCAGGGGAGGTGGAGCTGGCCCGATCACCACCTGTTCTACTGGACCGTGGGGCTGTTCGCGCTCGTGACCCTCCCGCAGCTCGTCGTGGATTCGATCCAGCTGAAGATCGACATCCCGCGGGCGGGCGGCTACCTGCGGATCTACGGGATCGTGGTGATGATCCCCTACTTCGTGGGGTTCGCGCTGTTCGTCTTCATGGCGGCCCGCACGCGGTACAAGGCGCCCCTCTATCTGTACCTCGCCGCGATCCTGTGCGGCGTGTCGGTGCTGGCGAAGGGGTTGGCCGGGCTGGGCTTGCCGCTGATCGTGTTTCTCGCCTACCTGACGTTCACGTGGAACTGGCGGCGTCTTCGCCGCGCGCAGCTCCTCTACGGCGTCGTCGGATCGCTCGTCGCGTGTCTGGTGGTCGCCGTTCCGTGGCACCACGCGATGATCGCGCGGCACGGGCTGGCGTTCTGGAACGAGCTGTTCGGCGACAACCACTGGCGCCGCATGGTGCTCGGGCGCCACGGCGACCGGGGCACCTTCGAGTACTTCCTGCGCGAGCTCGGCTATGCGGTGTGGCCGTGGGTGGTCCTGGCGCCGGGCGCGGTGGCGTGGGCGGTGATGCGGCGCCCGCGGGGGCCGGGAGCGGCGGTCGCGTCCGGCGGGCAGGCGAGCGCGCCCGACGAGCGCGCGCAGGGGATCTTCTGGCTGGGGGCGATCTGGTTCGTCGGCGCCTACGCCGTGGTCTCGGTGTCGATGACCAAGTTTCACCACTACGTCCTCCCGGCGGTGCCGGGGCTAGCCATCTGCATCGGCTGCTTCCTCGATGACCTGATCGCGCGCGGCGGGCGGCGGCGCATCGTCGTGTTGCTGCTGCTGGGGCTTCCGCTGCTGGCTGCCGTCACCGTCGATCTGACCAGCGCCCAGAACGCGTCACAACGTTTTCTGTGGCTGTTCTCGTACGACTACATCCATAGCCCACGTGGCCGGCCCTGGCCCTCGGCGCTGGACTTCACGGTCCCCGTGCTGGCGCTCTCGGCGCTGTTCGCCGTGGCGGCGGTGTTGTTGTTGCTCCGCTCCCGTGACCGCCGATGGGCGGCGTTGGGGATGTGCGGCGTCGCCGTGGTGGCGACGTTCTTCTTGCTCGACGACTTCATGCGGAAGGTGGCGCCGTTCTGGTCACAGAAGGACGTGATCGGCGCCTACTACCAGGCGCGCCGCTCGCCCGACGAGCGCCTCATGGCCTACCAGCTCTACTGGCGCGGCGAGACCTTCTATACGGAGAACGAGATCTACGAGGGTCCGATGGAGGAGCGGACGGTCTTCGACGCCGACGGCGCCGACGAAAAGTTTCGCAAGTACGTCGCGAATCACCGCGGCCGGCGGGTCTTCGTGCTGTGCGACAAGAACCAAAAGGGCAAGGTCGAGGGCCTCCTGCCCGCCGAGGTGCGGCCTTCCTTGCGCGTGGTACACGACAGCAACACGAAGTTCCTGCTGCTACAGGCGGACCTGTAGCTCAAAACCCGATGACGTTGATCGGGCGCATCTGGAAGGCGCCGGTGTCGTCGTCGCCGAGCTGCTGGAGCGTGTTCTGACCCCAGCAGACGATGGCGCCGCTCGCCCGGCGCGCACAGCTGTGGACGTCGCCGATGGCGAGCGAGGTCGCGTCGTTGGGGATGTCCACGACGTCGACAGGGGTCACGGAGGACAGGCCTGTCGCGTCGCCGAGCTGGTAGAACTGGTTATCGCCCCAGCACGAGACGCCGCCGGTCACGTGCAGGACGCAGGCGTGGTTGCGGCCAATGCCGATCTGGAGCGCATCATCGATCCCCGGGACGGGAACCGGGATCCGAGCCGGTCCCCCCAAGGTCGACCCGACACCGCCCACGACGTTGTACCCCCAGCAGGACACGCCGCCCGACTCGAGCTTGCCGCACGCGAAGAACCGCCCCGCCACCAGCTCGCTCAGGTTGCCGAGGTTGGACACGCGGGCCGGGGTCTCGCGGGACAAGAGCGTGCCGTCCCCCAGCTGGCCTTGGGTGTTGTCCCCCCAGCAGACGACGGCCCCGTTGTTTTGGCGCGCGCAGGTGTAAGTTTCCCCGGCGCGCAGCTCGCTGACCCCGCCGAGCGTGGGCACCTGTTTCGGGACGGTCACGGCCTTGGTCGTATTGGGTTGTCCGCACTGGCCGCTGGTGTTCTGCCCCCAGCAGGAGACGACGCCGCCCGTGCGGAGCGCGCAGGTGTGGAATCCGCCGCTCGCGATCTGCACGCAATCGGAGATCCCCGCCACGGCGGTGGGCGTCAGGTGATCCTGCCCGACATCAGGCCCGACCTGTCCGTCGGAGTTGTTCCCCCAGCACCAGGCCTGGCCCGTCTGGTCGCAGATGCAGCTGTGATATTCCCCGAGGCCCACCGCGTGCGGCGGAGGCAGGCCCACGACCGCGCGCCGGGTCGTCACCGTCGCCGTCGTCCCGATGCCGAGCTCGCCGTCGAGGTTTCGTCCCCAGCAGGAGAACGAGGTGCCTTTGGTCGCGCAGGAATGCCATCCGTTCGCCCAGACGGATCGGCCGAGGATCAGCGTTGCCTCCGTGCTCATCCGACCCGGCACCTTGCCGAGCCAGGGGGGGAGCGTGGCGCCCGGCTGCGCGAGCGGCGCGCACGCTCCCAGCGCGCACGTCTGGTCGGTCGGGCACATGATATCCCGGCATGACAGCGTCAGCAGGATCGACAGCAGGCGCGAGGTGCCGCTCACGTAGCTCGTCTGCACATCGCGGGTCACGATCGGAGCGCCCGCCTGCAGCCCGACGACCTCGATCGACACGGGGGACAGCGCCCCGGCCGGCGTCAAGCCGAGGGTCAGCGGGAAGGCGGGCGCGCTCGCGGCGGTGAGATCCACCATCAGCGGGGCGACGGGCCGAGTGGGCCCGGTGATCGCCACCTGGACCTGATCGATTTCGGCCGGGACGGCGAGGTCGGTGTCGATCGTCAACACGATCTCCGTCAGGTCTCCGCACCCGCTCGTCGCCCACAGCGTCATCAGCGCAAGGGCACGGAGCGCGTCCGTGGCGCGGGGGGCCGTGAAACGGTGGGCTCGTCGCGGCATGGGGCTGGTGGTCCTCGCTCCAGGATTCTCGGAACGCGGGGCGAGGCACATTCTCGCAAAAATCCGCGCGCTGACCAGAGGCAGCTCGCACGAACCGCCCGCCCGCGCTCGAATCACCGCTCTTCGAGGCGAATCTCGACGACCAGATCGCTGGCGAGCCGCTCGAGGTCGGCGCGGAGCACCGCGACGTTGGTGTCGGCGGGCACGCGGACGTGGGCGCGCGCCTCGAACAGCATCTCCGCCGACATGGGCGCGCTCTTGCGGTTGGTGACGAGCTCCTCGACGTTGACGCCGTTCGAGGCCAGAAGCTGTGAGATCTCGCGGACGATCCCGGGTCGATCGAGGCCCACGAGCTCGAGGTGCATCGTCCGGTCGGATACGGCCATGGGCGCCCGGCCGCCGGTCTGGGCGATGATCTTGAGGCCGCGCTGCTCGAGCGCGGTCAGCGCCGCGAGCGCCGCGCCTACCTCCGCCTCGGGAATCTCGGCGCGCAGGATCCCGGCGAACTGGCCGGCGAGGCGGGTCATCCGGCTCTCCAGCCAGTTCCCCTCGTGGGCGGCGATGATCCCGGCGACCAGCTCGACCAGGCCCGGGCGATCGGTGCCGAGCAGCGTCAGGACGACGTCGATCATCGGATCGTCCCTGAAGCTGAACCTGCCGAGGCCCGGCGGGCTCGCCGTCGTGTGCGCCGAACGTTCATCGGTTTCGTCTGGGGACGAACTGTACACCCGTTCGATGGGGGTGGGCGAGGGCGGTCGGCCTCAGTGAAAGTCGTGCGAAATATCGATGCCCGTCATGGGGTCGGTCAGCTTGGAACCCTGTGGGCGGGTGGCGGCGTCGGGCAAGGGACGGAAGCGATCGGCCTTGATGGTGACGACGCCGTCGCGGTTCTGGACTACCCCCTCCACGATCATCGCGCCCGAGCCCAGGATGGCGGCGCGGTGCGTGACGAAGCGCTGCGGGGTGATGATGGCGTTCGCGAAGCCGGTCTCGTCCTCGACGGTCAGGAACACGAAGCCCTTGGCGGTGCCGGGGCGCTGGCGAACGATCACCATGCCGGCCACGCGGGCGCGCCGCCCATCCGGGAGCGCGCCCAATCCTGCCGCCGTCACGACGCCCTCCGCGCGCAACCTGTCGCGCGCGAACTCGATCGGGTGCGCGCCCGTATTGACGCCGGTGTGCCGCAGGTCGAGGAGCATCTCGTCGAACGTCGACATCTCGGGCAAGGGTGCGGTGGCGCTCGCGCCGTCCTCGCCGCCCGTGCCCGCGCCCGCGCCGTCGGCGTCCCTGTCGTCTTCGAGACGGGACGAATCGTCCGCCGGTCGCGCGGCGGCGCTCGCGAACAATCGTCCCGAGCGGCCGAGCGCCTCGACCTGCCACAGCGCGTGCCGCCGCGTGCCGCCGAGGCCCGCGAACGCGCCGATGGCGGCCAGGCTGGACAACTCCGCGGCGTTCGGCTGCACGCGCGCCTCGAAGTCGCCGAGCGAGCGGAACGGCCGCTCGGCGCGCGCGTTCACGATGCGGTCCCCGATCTGTTCCCGCAGCCCCTGGACGTACTTCAGCCCCAGCCGGACACCCGACGATTCGAGCCCGCACCGCCACGCCGACCGCGCGATGTCGATGGGCAAGGTCACCACGCCGTGGCGGCGCGCGTCCGTCACCAGCGTCGACGGATGATAGAAGCCCATGGGGTAGTTGTTGAGCAGCGCGCACAGGAACGCGGCCGGGTGATACGCCTTCAGATACGCCGACGCGTAGGCGATCAACGCGAACGAGGCCGCGTGCGACTCGGGGAAGCCGTAGAGCGCGAACGACTTGATCCCTTGCACGATCTCCTCCTGCGCCGTGCCGGTGATCCCGTTCCTGGTCATGCCCGCGCGCAGCTCGCTCTCGATGGCGTTCATGCGCTCCTGCGAGCGCTTGAAGCCCATGGCGCGCCGCAGCTCGTCCGCCTGTCCGCCCGTGAAGCCGGCCGCCACCATCGCCATGCGGATCAGCTGCTCCTGAAACAGCGGCACCCCCAGGGTCCGCTTCAGGATCGGCTCCAGCGAGGGGTGCGGGTAGCGGACCGCCTCGCGGCCGGCGCGGCGCGACAGGTACGGGTTCAGCATCTTGCCGACGATCGGCCCCGGGCGGATGATCGCCACCTCGACCACGAGGTCGTAGAAGCGCTCGGGGCGCATGCGCGGCAACGTCGCCATCTGCGCGCGCGACTCGACCTGGAACACGCCCACGGTGTCGGCCGCGCGCAGCATCTCGTACACCTTCGGATCGTCGGGCGGCAGGTGGGCGTAGTCGATGGTGACGCCCTCGTGACGCTGGATGAGGGGCACCGCGTCCTCCAGCACCGCCATCATCCCCAGGCCCAGCAGGTCGACCTTGACGATGCCCATGTCGGCGCAGTCGTCCTTGTCCCACTGCACGACCACCCGATCCGGCATGCTGGCGGGCTCGAGGGGCACGACCTCGTCCAGGCGCCCCGCGGCGATGACCATGCCGCCCGAGTGCTGCCCGAGGTGCCGCGGCAGGTTCAGCAGCTCCGTCGAGAGCTGGGCGAGCAGGCGCGCGCGATCCTCGTCGACGGAAAATCCCGCCGCCGTCACGTAGGTGGCGAGCGGCGCGTCCGGCTCGGCGTGCATCCACCCGGGCAGGCCCTTCGTGATGCGGCCGAGCTGCTCCTCGGAGAAGCCGAGCGCGCGCCCCACCGTGCGTATGGCCAGGCGCGGGCGGTAGCTGATCACGTTCGCGGTCATGGCGGCCCCGCGCGCGCCGTGCTTCGCGTAGACGTACTGGATGACGGCCTCGCGCTTGTCCCCCGACGGCAGATCCAGATCGATGTCGGGCATGCGATCGGTGATGCTGGAGGCCGCGCGCACGCGCTCCTCGGACAGGAACCGCTCGAACAGCAGGTCCATGCCCACGGGGTCGACCGCGGTGATGCCGAGCGCGTAGCAGACGGCGGAGTTCGCCGCCGAGCCACGCCCCTGCGCCATGATGCCGCTGCGCCGCGCGAACTCGACGATGTCCCACACCAGCAGGAAGTAACCGGCGAGCTGCAGGCGGCCGATGAGCTCGAGCTCGCGCGCGAGCTGCCGGCGGGCCTTGTCGCCGATGCTGGGTCGATAGCGGTGGGCGGCGCCTCGCCAGGTGAGCGCCTCCAGATAGCCTTGCTCGGTCTCGCCGGCGGGCGCGGGGAACGTGGGGAACCTGTACCCGAGATCGGCGAGCGTGAAGGCGCAGCGCTCGGCGATGGCGCGGGTGGCGCGGACCGCGGCGGGTAGATCGCGGAACAGGGCAGCCATCTCGGCCGGCGACTTCAGGTGGTGCTCGGCGCGCGGCGATAGCCGCCGCCCGATGTCGTCGACGGTGACCCCGTGGCGCGCGCAGGTGAGCACGTCGTGAACGCGGCGGCGCTCCAGCGTCGCGTAGCGGACGTCGTTCGTCGCGACGATCGGGAGCCCGAGCGCCTCCGCCTGGGCGCGCGCGGCCAGGCCCCGGTGCGCCTCGGCCGCGTCGAAGTGCCGCTGCGCTTCCAGGTAGAGGTGCTCCCGCCCGAACGCGTCTCGCAGCGCGGGGAGATCGGCGCGCGCGTCCGCGCCGGCGAGCGCGATCAAGCCCGGCGCGTGCGCGGCCAGCAGCGCGTGCGTCGCCGAGCCCGTCCCCTTCGGCCGGCCGTGGTGCACCTGCGTCAGCAGCCGGCACAGGTTCTGGTACCCGGTGCGGTTCTCGACCAGCAACAGCACGGGCGGCGCGCCCGCGTCGGCGAGCGCCACCTCGGCCCCCACGATCGCGCGTAGCCCCGCGCGGCGGGCGGCGCCGAAGAACCGGGGCGCGCCGTAGAGCCCGTTCACGTCGGCGAGCGCCAGGGCGTCGTGTCCCTGCGCCGCCGCCGCCGCCACCAGATCCTCGGGCAGCGACGCCCCGTCGAGAAACGAGAACGCCGACCGACAGCGCAGCTCGACGTAGTCCTCCCGGGCCATGGGGGGAGAGTGTATACTGAAAAAATGTTCAGTCAGACAACGCGTGGATCTTTAATGTTCCGCCTGCCACTGGGTGCAACAAGGAGCGCTCCGACCCTCGCGATCCCTCCGCATATCTCATGGTACGAATGGCGGCAATGAAGGCATCCCCGTCAACGGATTTCGACTCCACGGCGATGATCACGGGGGTGTACCGGGAGCAGACCGACGACGAACACAAGAAGACCTGGGGTCAATTCTTCACCAGCCCCCAGATCGCGTCATTCATGGCTTCGCTCCTCGCTCCTCCGCGTCGCCGCGAAGTACGGGTACTCGATGCGGGGGCCGGCACAGGTGTTCTCGGCCTTGCCGCCGCTGAAAGGCTCATTGCAGAGCATGGTGTGCATGTACACCTGGTCGCCGTGGAAAAAGAACCAGGAGCCCTCGCTGCGTTGCGGGAGTCCGCGGCTGCGGCACGCCGCAGGCTTGGGGCATCGTCGATTGACGTCGAGATTGTTGCCGACGACTTCCTTGACCTCGACCAGCCGCGCCTCGGGAGCGTACCACTCGCCGCCTTTGACTACGCCATCGCAAACCCACCGTACTTCAAGGTGTCTCCGACCGATGTTCGGGGCGGGGATGCCCCGAACGTCTACGCTCGGTTCATGGAGGTTGCGGGGCGTATGCTGCGCGACGATGGCGACCTCTGCTTCATCATCCCGAGGAGCTTCGCGGCTGGTTACTACTTCCGTCCATTTCGGCGCCGGTTCCACAACATGATGCGGCTCGATCACGTTCACCTGTTCGAGTCACGGCGCGACGCGTTTCACGAAGACGGCGTGCTCCAAGAGAACATCGTGGTTGTCTACCGCCGTAGCCGGCGTGCGAAGGCTACCGTCAGGATCACCTGCTCGACGGGCGACCGAGATCTCGACAAGCGGGTCGCGCATGACGTGCCGCGGGGCCGCGTGCTCTCTGCCGTCGATCCCAATGGGGTGCTCTACCTTCCAGCGGGTGTTCGGGACCTCCGAGTGATGGATGTTTTCAGTTCGTGGAACGACTCCCTATCGACGTACGGTCTGGACGTCTCTACCGGTCCCGTGGTCCCCTTCCGCGCCGAGGAGTTTCTTCGGTCCGAGGGGTCGAAAACGACGGTTCCGATGCTGTGGTTGCAGCACGTTCTGCCGGGCCGCGTCGAGTGGCCGCTCGCGGCTGGTTTCCGGAAGCCCGAGTACATCGAGCGAACGGCCCCCGAGAAGCTACTGGTCAAGAATCGAACCTATGTGTTGTTGCGACGCTTCTCCGCGAAAGAAGATGCGCGCCGGATTGTCGCGGCGCCCTACCTCGGGGGTTCAATCCGTGCCCCCTTGCTCGGGCTGGAGAATCACGTCAATTTCATTCATCGGAGGAATGGCGAGCTTGGGGAGAGCGAGGTGAGGGGAATTTCCGCCGTCCTCAACTCCGCCCTCTTCGATACCTACTTCCGCATTTCGAACGGGAACACGCAGGTCAGTGCGACGGAGCTTCGCGCCCTGCCTCTTCCTCCACCGCAAGTGATCGAGACCGTCGGCACACACTTGAAGCGCGGCGCAGCCGAGGACGATGCAATCGCAGAGGTCTTCGGTGAAGTCTGACTACAGGAAGAAGGTCGACCAAGCGAAACAGATCCTCGCGGCACTTGGAATGCCGAAGCCACAGCAGAACCAAAACGCGATTTACACCCTTCTGGCGTTCGCGCACGTGACGCCGCGTGGTTCTTGGGCGAGCGCCTCGGCACCGAGACTTACCCCCCATGACGTGATCGCATTCGCGGGAAAGGAATACAGGAAGAGCTACGCCGAAAATACGCGTGAGAACATACGGCGCCAGGCCATCCACCAGTTCGTGCAAGGCGGGATTCTGATGCGGAATCCGGACGATCCTACGCTTCCGACCAATAGTCCGAGGAGCCACTACGCGCTCACAGGGGAGGCACTCAAAGCCATTCGCGTCTTTGGAATGCGAGGCTTCGACATCGCCACCGAGAAATTCCGCAAAGAAGCGGGTGGCGGTCTCGCGGACCGGTACGCGAAGTCGCGCCGCTCTGCCGCGGTCACGATTGCCGTCGGCGGCGAGCAGATCACCCTCTCGCCCGGTGCTCACAATCGCCTGCAGCGTCAGGTCGTCGAATCCTTCATCCCCACGTTCGCCCCCGGAGCCCGCCTCATATACCTGGGCGATACCGATCACAAGTCGAAGCACGTAAACGAAGGGCGACTCGCCGCACTCGGAGTTTCCGTAAGCAAACACGAAAAGCTGCCCGACCTCGTCGTGCATGACGAAGTCCGAGGGTGGCTCTTCCTCATCGAGGCGGTGACGACGCACGGTCCCGTCAGCCCAAAACGACACGTCGAACTGGAAGCGGCACTCAGTGGCTCGGAGGTGGGTCGCGTCTACGTCTCGGCGTTCCCGTCGTTCCGGGAGTTCAAGAAGTACGCTCACGATATCGCCTGGGAGACAGAGGTATGGATCGCCGACGCCCCGGACCACCTGCTCCACTTCAACGGTGACCGTTTCATGGGTCCGAGAATCAAGCAGGGATCCAAAGCTCGTTAGTGAAACGAACAATATGGCCAAACCGGCCGATCCAGCCGGGGCTGCATGGTCGCAGCGCAGACGGTCAAGCGGGTAAAGTCAACCCGGCTTTCCGACGATACATGGGCGATGTCCCAGCCTTCCGTTCAGACTTCGCGCGTCGAGGCGTCGCGGGAGCGACGGCAGCCGGCGGACCAAGGGGCCATCGCGGTGGTCGCCGCGGTGGCGCTGGTGGCGCTGATCGGGATGGCGGCGCTGGTGGTCGACGGGGGGTACCTGGCGATGCGGCGGCGCGCGCTACAAGGGGTGGCGGACGCGGCGGCCCTGGCGGGCGGGTTCTCCCTCCCGACGTCGGCCACGGCCATCAGTCAGGCGCGCGCGAACGCGACCGCCAACGGGTACACGAACGGGTCGGGCGGCGTCACGCTCACCGTGAACTCGCCGTACTCCAGCGACACACGGCGGATCGAGGTCATCGCGCAGTTGAACGTGGCGACGTTCCTGGGCACGGCGCTGAGGATCAATACCGGGCTCGTCACCGCTCGCGCCGTCGCGAAGCTCGATCCCGCCGCCTCGTCGATCTTCGCGGGCAGCACCGTGTGCACGGGCGGCGCGTGCGGCCAGGACCTGTGCCTGAACGGCAACGGGAACCACATCTCAGGCTCCGTCCACAGCAATGGGGCGATCACGATCTCGGGTGACTCCACCACGTCGGTCGGGGCCGTGGAGTACGGCAGCGGCTGCGGGACCCACAGCATCAGCGGCGGTGTCGTCGCCGCCTCGGGGCCTACCGCCACCGCGACGCAGTCGTATCCGCTCCCGTATACGCTCGCTGACTTCACGTCGTCGTGCACCTACTCGCAGAGCAGCGGCAACTTCAACGTCTCGACGGCGGGCTCGTGGTGGCAGTCGGGGAACTGGTACAGCACGGGGGTGCTGAAGCCGGGCGTTTATTGCTCCACGGGCGGCGGCGGCTTGCAGCTGAGCGGCAGCAACATCAGCGGCAACGTCACGTTCGTCTCGGACGGCCCCATCCAGATCAACGGACAGACCCTCAATCTGACGGCGTTCAAGAACAACGTGTGGCTCTACACGTCGGCGACCACCACCAGCTCGAACGCCATCCAGCTCGGCTCGCAGGACCTGACCTGGACGGGCGCGGTGTTCGCGCCCAACGGTCTCATCGCGGCCAACGGCACGAACTTCAACATCAGCGGCTCGATCATCGGCAACAACATCCAGATCGGTGCCACGAACTGGACCATGACCGCGGCGTCGGGCAGCAGCGTTCCCTACCTGAGCGAGTGAGCGGATCGTCCTGCACGCACGAAGCGAGCTCCGGGCGGGGTGGGACGTTCATTGCAAATTTAATATCTGACATTAAATTAGCATGGATGATTTCGCGACGCGCAATGGCATTGCTCCGTGACGCCTTGCATCGCCAAGCCGCCGTCGGCCTGATTGGCCCGCGGCAGGTCGGGAAAACGACGCTCGCCCGGACCCTGGGTGAAGCGACAGGCGCGCTGTACCTGGACCTCGAAGCGCCCGAGGACCGCGCCAAGCTCGCCGAGCCGTCGCTTTTCCTGCGCAACTACGAGGATCGGCTGGTGATCCTCGACGAGATCCACCGGGTGCCTGGGCTGTTCATGACCCTACGCGGTTTGATCGACGAAGGCCGCCGGAACGGGCGCAGATACGGCCGGTTTCTCGTGCTTGGCTCCGCGGCGATCGACCTGCTCCGCCAGTCGGGAGAGACCCTCGCGGGCCGCATCGCCTACATCGACATGGGCCCGCTCGACGTGCTGGAAGTGGGAAACAGGGAGGTTGACCGCGCGGCTCTCTGGCTCCGGGGCGGATTCCCGGACAGTTTCCTCGCCCGTTCCGATGCCGAGAGTCTCGCGATCCGGAAGGACTTCATCCGCACCTATCTCGAACGCGACGTCCCCCAATTCGGGCCGCGCCTGCCGGTCGAGACGCTCGGCCGACTTTGGACGATGCTCGCACACAGTCAGGGCACCATGTTGAACGCCTCGCGACTGGCTGCAGGCCTCGCCGTCAGCTCGCCAACTGTCACGCGTTACATCGACTTGCTCGTCGATCTCCTCCTTGTGCGCCGATTGCAGCCCTTCCACTCGAACGCCGGCAAGCGGCTCGTGAAGTCGCCAAAGGTCTACGTGCGCGACAGCGGCCTCGCTCATGCTCTCTTGGGGATCGAGGACCACAACGAGCTCGCGGGTCATCCGGTCGTGGGCGCAAGCTGGGAGGGATTTGTCCTCGAGAACCTCTTCGCCGTCGCTCCCATCCGTACGGAGGCGAGTTTCTACCGATCTGCAGGGGGAGCCGAGATCGATCTCGTGCTCGACATGCCCAAGCACGGTCGGTGGGCCATTGAGATCAAACGCGGCCTGACCCCGCGCCCCGCAAAAGGGTTTCACCAGGCAAGCGAGGACATCAAGCCCGATCGTCGTTTTCTCGTCTATTCCGGCACAGAACGCTATCCCGCGACGGCGGACACCGAGGTGATCGGAATCAAGGAGATCGCGGAGATGCTGCTGGCCGGGGCTTGACGCGTTACGGGACACTGGCCGTGTCGCCGCCGCGAGCCCTTATGCGCTGACGCGGGTCGTGGTATGGGGAAACGCCCATCCCCGAAAGGACGCCATGTCGAAGGACGAACAGCGCATCTCCCTCAGCCGCCGCGCGATCATGAAAGGGACCCTGGCGGGCGGTGTGCTCGGCGCCTCCGGCATCAGCCTGGCGAATCCCCCGGGGCCGCACCCTGGTCCCGTTGCGCCCCCGCCCGGGCGCCCCCTCGCGCCGGCGGCGCCGCTCGTCCCGAAGCCCATGGGCGTCTCGCCGTTTCCGCACGACTTCGCCTGGGGCGTGGCCACCGCCGCCTACCAGGTCGAGGGCGCCGCCACCGAGGACGGCCGCGGAC
>CAYUFS010000008.1:0-160289 GCA_964443975.1 uncultured Myxococcales bacterium
TCGCCACCGTGGACGTCGACTGTCACTTTTCGACGGAAACTCTCGGCCGTCTACACAGGGGCGCCTGTTCGACGCCGATGGAGAGGTCGGTCGCGCCGAATTCGGGGCAGCGATCGAGGGGGAGAAACGGCAGTTTCGGTTCATCATCGCGCCCGAGGACGGGGATGAATTGGACTTGCGCGACTACACCCGGCGACTGGTGGAGCGGATGGAAAAGGATCTCGGGCGTGGGCTGCGCTGGGCTGCCGTCTGCCACTACAACACCGACAATCCCCACGTGCACCTGGTCGTCCGCGGCGTCGACACCGGAGACCGAGAGCTCCGAATCGATCGAACCTATCTCTCGGAATCCCTGCGCCTGCGGGCCCAGGAACTGGCCACGAACGAGCTCGGGCCGCGCAGTGAGCTGGACGTGCGGCGGCAACTCGACCGGGAGACTTCTCAAGAGCGCCTGACCACCATCGATCGGCGATTGGCGGCGCTGAGCACGCCCGACCGTCTCGTCCGGATGACCGATATCGCGACGGCAGCGGAGGCGAAGAAACTCTCCCGGCCGCATGCCGTCGCGCGCCTCGATCTCCTGGAGCGCCTGCATCTAGCCGAACGCGTCTCACCGACGTCCTGGCGCCTCGAGGACGGGTGGCAGGACACCTTGCAACGGCTCGGCGAGCGCGGGGACATCATCAAGCGCATGCATGGGGCGCTTCGGCGGACCCCGGCCGCGTATCGTATTTTCGATGTGACCAGCCCAGCGCCCATCGAGGGCATCGTCCGTCATAAGGGACTGCACGACGAGCAGACTGGCGCGCCATTCATCATCGTCGAAACCGCGCGAAGGGAAGCGCACTACGTCCGGGTGGATCCGGCCGATGCTGATGGTCTCGCAGTGGGTGAGCGCGTTCGGATCGCTGCCACCCCGGCGAAGTGGCTGACCGCGCCCGACCACGCCATTCAGCGCGTCGCCGCGGCGAACCGGGGCATTTATGGCGCTGCGCTCCACCTCATGGACCTCGAAGCCCGGCCTCTCCTTATCGAGGGCCGGCCGGTGCCGGCTCAGTCGATCGTCGACGTCAATATGCGCCGTCTCAAGCGCCTGGAACGCTACAAGCTCGTCACGCGGGTAGCTGAAGGGCAGTGGCAGGTTCCAGGCAACCTGGTCGAGATCCTGCGCGATCGGGAAAGGACTCACCCGCAGCACCGCATCCACATCGAGCGGCTCGATAAGGCGGTCGAGCGCAAGCTGGATGCTCCTCGGAATCGTGGGCGCGGCTTCGAAAGGTGAGTGGCGGCGGCAACGAGGCGGTCGGCGTTCACGACAACCCTATCGAACACCGAAATCCGACGACCAGATCAAGGAGACCGTCATGGAAAATGCCAGCAGAACGCGACGCGTGGGGCGCCCGAAGGCGCGTCTTCAGACTGGACCACTCGTCCTGGAAGCAAGCCGAGCCCGCGCGAAATTGGAGCTGGAACTCGGCGAAGAGACCGCCGGCGAGCTGACCGACTACGCGCGATGGGTCGAGCTTTCGTCCTCGCTCGCGACGGGCGACGCGCTCTTCACCACCGTCGACTACGCGCTTCGTGAGCTGTTCCGGCGCGATCGGCTGTGGCATGAGCACCGCAAGAACGGGGACCGGTCGAGGTCGTCGGCGTCGTCGTCGGCCCGCCCGCCCGCGTCCCCTTCACCTGCTTCCCTCCCACCGCCTACGGCAGCGGGGCGCCCCGTGCCGAGCCCCACGCCTGCCACCGACAAGAAGGCGCCGTGAGCCGTTTGTGGGACGCGGTCGATGAGGAGGCGCCGACCTCGGTGTTCGCCCGCACCAGCGCTCCAAGCAGGCCGGCGCCCGCCCGAGCCGAGCATGACGGCCTGTGGGATGTCGCCGACGTCGCCCGTTTCCTCAAGGTGAGCCGCTCGTGGGTCTACCACCGCGCGGAGGCTGGCCTCTTGCCCTGCGTGCGGATCGGCAGTCTCCTCCGGTTCAATCCGGAGGTCGTGAGAGGGCTTGCGAATGGCGGCGCAGCCGTCGATGCGGTCGTGCACGGATCCCATGGCCGGCGACGCTGAGTGCGCTAAAAAGGAACTCGCTGACTTGGTCCGCGGCCGAGCGGGGCGCGCGGCCTGCTGAAGGAGGAACGCTGATGGCATCCGTATTCGAGAAGAACGGGGTCTACTACCTGCGTTACAAGGACGAACGCGGGCGGTGGCGTGGAATCAAGTCTGCGGCGACGACGAAGCGCGAGGCGCGGCGGCTCGCCGATGACAAGGAACGGCTCTGTGAGCGCGTCCGGCTGGGCGTGGAACAGGGTGGCGGCGTCACCGCCGAGCCGTCCCTCAGGGATCTCTTGGACTGGTGGCTCGAAAAAGTGTGTAAGGACAAGCCGTCGTACGAGAAGGCGAGCAGCGCGATTCGTCTTCACCTGCGCGAGGCGCCGTTCGCGTCCAAGACCCCGCGCGATATCTCATCGGGCGACATCGAGGAATACCTCGATGATCGGACCAGGCTGGTCGGTCCCAAGCGAAAGGCGCTCGGCCCCCAGGCCGTGAACCACCTCCGCGGGTTTCTGCGGCGGACACTTCAAGCGGCGATCAAGAAGAAGAAGATCGCCGGCCCGAATCCCATCGACGAGGTGAAGGTCTGGAAGGTGCCGAAGCGCAAGCCTGACTTCTTGCGCAGTCACGAGGTCGCGCCCGTCCTGGCGAACGTCGCGCCGCGATGGCGATCGCTGTTCGCGACCGCGATCTACACGGGGCTGCGCAAGGGCGAGCTGTTTGGCCTCCGGAAGGCCGACCTCGATTTTCAGATCGGGATCATCTTCGTGAGGCGCTCCTACGATCGCGACACGACGAAGGGCGGCCACGAGGACGGCATCCCCATGGCACGGGAGCTCGTGCCGTACCTCCAGGCGGCCGTCAGGCGCTCGCCATCGGAGCTGGTCTTCCCGCGCCCCGACGGCTCGATGTACCCCGGGACGACTCAGCTGCAGAACGTGCTCCGCCGTGCGCTCCGTCGGGCAGGCATCATCCTCGGCTACCGCCACAAGTGCCGGAAGAGCGGCTGCCGCCATGTCGAGGCCACCACGGACGACACGATTCGACGATGCCCGACGGATGGGAACCTCATGTGGGTCACCAGCGCCGTTCGCCCGATTCGCTTTCACGACCTGCGACACACGACCGGGAGCTTGCTGACGATGCACGGGGCGAACCTCTCCGCGGTCCAGAAGATCATGCGCCACAAGGATCCGCGCATCACGTCCGAGACGTACCTGCACCTCGATCCGAGCTACCTGCGGCGCGAGATCGATCGCCTCAGCTTCGGCCCTCCAACTGAGGCGAGCGAGACGACTCGCGCGGCGCCGACCGCGCCCCTTGTGTCTATTGTGTGTCTGGACCCGGCGAGCGGTCCGACCGAGGGTGATCACCGCCCTCTAGAATCGCTGGCGCCTGGCGCACTTGCGTGGGAGCGGGATACCGGGTTCGAACCGGCGACATTCAGCTTGGGAAGCTGACACTCTACCAACTGAGTTAATCCCGCGAGACTGCGTCTTATGTCCCGATTCCCCCGCCATGTCAATCGGTTAGGAGGTTATCCGCCGGCGTGCTCGGAGCCATTTCCGAGCCTGCGGTAGGCCCGTTCTTGGCTTGCATACTCCGGGTCGTCCGAGGGTGGTGTCAGCTCTCGGTACCCGCCCAATACCTGTCCTTCAGCTCGAAGCCGCTCGCGGCTCCGTCGGCGTCGGCGGGGCCGCCAGCCCGCGCCTGGTCATGACCTGCTCGAAGCTCGCTCGCAGGCCGGGAACGTTCGCGGCGAGGAGGCCGAACTCGCGCTTCGGAATGCTGAGGACGGTCATCGCCTCGAGGCAGCGGACGGTCGCGTTCCGGGGTGCGCTGCCGAGCAGCGCTGCCTCCCCGAAGCTCTCGCCGGGACCGAGCGTCGCGAGCACCTTCTCGCCGGAAACGCCGGCGCCCTTGGATTCGTGCAGGACCTCGGCACGCCCCGAGAGCACGATGAAGACACGATCGCCGACTTCGCCCTGGCGGAACACGGTCTGCCCTGGCTCGAAGTGCTCGTGCGTCGCGCCCCCGCCCTCGCCCAGGCGCAGCTCGACGAGCTCCGGCTGCAGAAACAGGTCGAGGGTCCAAGCCGACGCCACCTTGATCCGCCGGCCCCACCCGGGAAACTTGAGGAGATAAATGGTTCGCCAGAGGAACCACGCGAGAAACCCCGAGATCTGCAGGCCGAAAATCTCGGCGACGGCGTTGCGTCGTCCAAGCGAGCCCATCTTGCCGAGACCCTTGAAGTCGAAGTCGCGGAGCTCGCCGCCGAACAGGGCGGCGGTGATGTTGTCAGCGGCCAGCGCTGCCTGCCGCGTGGCGTGCTGCGCGGTGGGCGGGCACGGCATGCCGTCCTTCGTGGGGACGCTGGCGCAGTCGCCCAGGGCCCAGACGTTCGACCGCCCCTGAACCTTCAACGTGGCGTCGACCAGCAGGCGTCCGTTCTTGGTCTTGGGGAGCAGCAGCGTGTCGATCAACGGGTGTGGCGACGAAGGGATGGTCGACACCAGCGTGCGGGTGGGGATGACGCTCCCGTCTCCCAGGACCGCGGACTCGCCGGTGGCAGCCGAGAGCCGCTGGTTCAGCACCAGCTCGACGCCGCGGCGGCGCAGGATCTTCGCCGCGAACGCCCGGAGCTTCGGGGAGACCTCGGGAAGAATCTGATCCTGTGCGTGAACGAGGATCACGCGAATCTCCTTGGGATTGATGCGCCGGTAGTGGTGCGCGACGTCGCGCACGAAGTCGTTCAACTCGGCCACCACCTCGACGCCCGAGAAGCCGCCGCCCGCCACCACGAACGTCAGCAGCTGGCGCCGCAGCTCAGGATCGTCGTCCTCGCCGTCGGCCTCCTCGAGCGCGCGGATCACCCGGCTGCGGAGCAGCAGCGCGTCTCCCAGGTTCTTGAAGGGCAGCGCGTGCTCGGGGAGCCCGCGCAGGCCCCGGAAGTCAGTCACCGTGCCGGGGGCCAGGACCAGATGGTCGTAGCGCTCGACGTGGGCGTGGGGCCGCGAGCCGGGCGCCGCGGTGATGGTCTGGTTCTCGACGTCGATCGACTCGACCTCGCGCACGTGGACATGGGTCCGCTGGAGCAGCCTGCGCAGCGGGCTGACGACGTCCGTGAGGCCGAGCGCCCCCGAGACGACCTCGGCCAGCATCGGCTGGAAGACGAAGTAGTTTTCCCGCGCGTAGAGCAGGATCTCCACGTCGTCCCGCCGCCGGAGCTTTCGCTCCAGCGCCTGAGCGGCGTAGGCCCCCGCGAATCCTCCCCCGACGATCACGATCCTCTTCATGGCAAAGCTCCCGCGCCCGCGACGTTGAGGCGCACCCGGTAAAGGCCCGTTCGGGCGGTGACATAAAGGGCGCGCCGATCCGCGTCGCCCCAGGCAAAGTTCGCCGGCTGCTCGGCGAACTTGATGGTGCCAAGGAGCTGTCCCGTGGGAGCAATGACGAGCAGGCCGCCCGGGCCGGCGGCGTAGACGTTGCCGCGGCGGTCGACCTTCAGTCCGTCGAACGCCTGCTCGCCCGGGACGCGCGTCAGGTCCAGGAACACGGACGCGTTGGTCAGCGACCCGTCCGGCCGGACCTCGTAGCGCATGATCACCTTGCGCTTCGTGTCCCAGTTGTCGACGTAGAGGTACCGTTCGTCGGGCGAGAAGGCGAGACCGTTGGGACCGGAGAGGTCCTTCGCCACCAGCGTCAGTTTTCCGCCGAGCAGGCAGTAGACGCCGCTGAAGGGCAGCTCCTTCCGCTGATCATCGAAGAACTTGGGCAGGCCGAACGGCGGATCGGTGAAGTAGAGCGCGCCGTCCGACCGGTAGACGAGATCGTTGGGGCTGTTGAGACGCTTGTTCTCGAAGTGATCCGCGAGCACCGTTAGGACGCCGTTCTTTTCGAGCCGCGTGACGCGGCGGTTGCCGTGCTCGTCGATGGTGAGCCGGCCCTGCGGGTCCAGCGTCAGACCGTTCGAGCCGGGCTGGCCGTACTCGCCGATGTCGGTGCCCTTGTATCCGCTCTTCGTGCGGTAGACGGACAGGTCTCCGTCCGGGGTGAGGCGGTAGATGGTGTTGGCGTTCGGATCCGAGAACAGGAGGTAACCGTCGGGATGCCACACCGGTCCCTCGGTGAAGAGAAAACCCTCTGCGAGCTTCTCGATGTGGGCATCGCGCGGCACCAGCTCGTCGAGAGCAGGTGAGAGACGCTCGACCGACCCGAAGGTGCCGCTGGTCGAACCCGGGGCAGAGGCGGGGCGCTGGTAGACGTCGACGGTCGCCGACTTGATCCAGATGAAGTTCGCCGGGGTCGCCGAGATGGGTCCGTTCATGCCGAAGATGGCGATCTGATAGCGTTGCCCCGGGTGCACGTCGCGGCCCAGGATCACCCGGTTGGGGCTGCCGAACCCCTTCACCACATTGCCGCCCGTCTGACCGAGCACCACTGGCAGCTTGCCGTCGACCCAGATCTCGGCGTAGTCGTCGAGGACCACCTCGAGGGCCAGCGTCGCTCCCTCGGTGCCGATGGCGCCGACTCGCTCGGGCACCGTGAGCGCGACGCGGTACCACACGAACGAAAAACGCCCGGTCCCACGCCGCGCCTCGAGCGCCGTCGGGTCGAGGACCTCCCAGGCACGATCGTCGAAGTCGGAGGCGCCGGCGTGGGGGACCACGTCGCGGGTGCGGATCTTCTTGCCGCTGGGCTTGAGGTCGGACCCGGGCGCCCGCCCGTCGACGGCGACGATGTCGGCGTCGTGGGTACGCCAGGTGGCGCTCACCAGCGCGGCGCCTTCCCGAGAGCCGAGGTCGATGACGGCGTCGGGGCGACCATGCGGCGGATCCATGGGCGGCCGCACCGGAGCGGCCGCGCTGGCGAGCAGTCCGGTCGCGAGGACCGTGGAAGCCAGGGTGGAAGTGAGCTGCGCTGATAGGAACATGACGGGCTCCTAGTGGACCTTGACGGCGTAGTAGTTGATCGGTCCCGGGACGGTCTGGAACCAGTGAGGAACACCCTTGGGCACGATGGCGACGTCGCCGGGCACCAACTGGCGGCGTTCGCCCCCCTTGATGGAGGAGCCGCGGATCTCGCCCCGTTCGACGGTGACGGGGTCGACCATGCTTCCGCCGGTCACGAGCGTGGCCGAACCCGAGAGCATATAGAGGATGTCGGTGTCGCCGAGGTGCACCTCGGCCTTCCCGGCGCCGTCGCGGTGACTGGCGTGCACCTTGTAGTCGGCGGTCTCGACCAGGGGCTCGCCCTTCACGAAGGCGGCCGCTACCTGCTCCTTGTCGATGAGGCGGACGCTGGCGGTGGCGCGCGCCGCCACGGCGAACGCGTCCGCGGCCACCTGGGCCAGCTCCTCGTCCTCCTTGGCGCTGGCCGCCCCGCTCACGCCCACGGCGCCGACCACCTCGCCATCGATGGCCAGCGGCAGGCCGCCACCGAGCGGCGTGAAGTCGGGGAGCGCCGTCATGGCCGTGCGGCCCTTGGCGATCACGTCCTCGAAGAAGCGGGTGGACTTCTTGAACTGGGCGGCCGTGCGCGCCTTCCCGTAGGCGATCTGGGAAGCGGCCGCGAACGTGCCGTCCAGGCGATCCAGGGCGATCAGGTTCCCGCCCTCGTCCACCACCGCCACGGCGCCGGTGGTGTGGCGCGCCCGGGCCACCTTCTGCGCCGCCGTGATCAGGTCGCGCGCCCCGTCGAGCGTGAGCCCCTTGCGCGCGGCGAGAGCCGGCTCGGCGTGCGCCGCGCCGCTGGCGAGGGTCAACGCCAGCCCCGTGGCGGCCATCATCGTGGTCATCGAAATCGTCGGTCGAAGTCGCATCGGAATCCTCCTGGTTCGCGTGCTGTGCTCGCTCAAATCGCTCGCCCCCCATACGCCGCGCCGCGACCGGGGTTACGCGGGCGTGGCCCGTAACCAAGATCTTCGGGCCACGTAAAGACGGCGACGGATCGCTCGAATGAGAGAGAGGGGCATGAACATGGAAACGATGGTCGCGGGATCGGCGGCGCCTGCCGCGCGTGGGGAGGTTCACCTCGCCGAAGCCTTCATGGAGGCGCTCGGCCTCGGGCTGTTCATGATTTCGGCGGGCGTCTTCGGGACGCTGCTCGAATCGCCGGCGTTTCCAGGCCATCGGCTGATTCCCGATCCGTTCGTCCGGCGCGCCCTCATGGGCGTCGTGATGGGCCTGACCGCGATCGGGCTCATCTATTCGCCCTGGGGCAAGCGCTCGGGCGCGCACATCAACCCGGCGGCGACGCTGACGTTCTTTCGGCTGGGCAAGGTGACGGGACGAGACGCGCTCGCCTACGCGGTGGCCCAGTTCGTGGGTGGGCTGGCCGGGGTCCTCGCGGTGGCGGCCGTCTTCGGCGATGCCTTTCTCGCGCCGCCGGTGGCGGCGGTGGCGACGCTGCCGGGGCCGCGGGGGCTGGTGGTGGCGTTCGGGGCGGAGCTCGGCATCTCCTTCGTGTTGATGTCGGTCGTGCTCGCGCTCAGCCACTTCGAGAAGGTGAGCCGATACACCGGCTATGTGGTCGGCGCGATGGTGTGCCTCTACATCACCTTCGAGGCCCCGATCTCCGGGATGAGCATGAACCCCGCTCGAACGCTGGCGTCCGCGATCCCGGCCCGCAACTGGCAGGGCCTGTGGGTCTATTTCACGGCGCCGGTCGCCGGAATGCTGCTGGCGGCGGAGGTTCATCTTCGCCGCGCCCGTGCGGGGCGGGCCGGGCTCGCCCGGCCGCTTCCGGGGTGCGCGAAGCTCTGTCACAAACTGCCCTGCATCTTCTGTAACCGAGGTCTCGGGTCGGCGTAACCGATCCCGGCCGCTCACGACTGACCTTGGAAGGAGAACCGATGTCTTCGAACCGCTATGACGTGATCATCATCGGAACTGGCGCTGGTGGCGGGACGCTGCTGCATCGCCTGGCCGCCACGGGCAAGAAGATCCTGGTGCTCGAGCGCGGGGACTTCGTCCCGCGGGAGGCCGAGAACTGGAGCTCGCGCGCGGTGAACCTCGAGGGCCGCTACAACACCAAGGAGGTGTGGCGCGACCGCGAGGGGCGCAAGCTGCACCCCCACACCAACTACTACGTGGGCGGCAACACGAAGTTCTACGGGTCGGCCCTGTTTCGACTGCGGAAGGAGGATTTCGGCGAGATCCACCACGTCGACGGCGTGTCACCGGCCTGGCCGATCCCCTACGAGGAGCTCGAGCCGTACTACGCGAAGGCGGAGCAGCTGTACCAGGTGCACGGCAACCGCGGCGAGGATCCGACCGAGCCGGCTGCGAGCAGCCCCTATCCCCACCCTGCGCTCCCCCACGAGCCGCGCATCCAGGACCTCGCGGACGACTTCGCCCGTCTGGGGCTCCACCCATTTCACGTTCCGCTCGGCGTCATGCGCGACGACGCGAACCCGCGCGCGAGCAAGTGCGTGCGGTGCGCGACCTGCGACGGGTTCGCGTGCCTGGTCAACGCGAAGGCCGACGCGCACGTGTGCTGCGTCGAGCCGGCGCTCGCCCACCCGAACGTCACCCTGCTCACCAACGCCCTCGTGAAGCGGTTGAGCACGAGCGCCTCGGGGCGCAGCGTGACCGGGGTGCACGTTGCGCGCGGCAGCGCCGAGGAGATCTACACCGCCGACATCGTCGTCGTGGCGGCCGGCGCCATCAACTCGGCCGCGCTGCTGCTCCGCTCGGCGAGCGACCGCCACCCGAAGGGGCTTGCCAACTCGTCCGACGTGGTGGGCCGGCACTACATGGGCCACGTGAACTCGATCCTGATGGCGGTGTCGAAGTGTCCCAACCCCACCGTTTTCCAGAAGACGCTGGGAATCAACGACTTCTACTTCGGGTCCTCCGAGTTCGAGCTGCCGATGGGCCACATCTCGTTCGTGGGCAAGCTCGACGGTGTCACCTTGAGCGCGGGCGCGCCAGCCATCGCGCCGGGCTTCACCCTCGACCTGATGGCGAAGCACTCGCTCGATTTCTGGCTGACGACGGAGGACCTGCCGGACCCGAACAACCGGGTCACGCTCGATCGCGACGGCAACATCGTCCTCGCCTACACGGCGAACAACATCAAGGCGCACCAGCAGCTGCGCTCAACGCTCGAGCGCTACCTGCAGCGACAGACCAAATGCCAGGTACACGGCGACGCCTGTCACACGGGACTCTTCGGGCGCAACCTGTTCATCGGCGAACAGATCCCACTGGCGGGCGTGGCGCACCAGAACGGCACCATCCGCTTCGGGGCCGACCCCAAGACGTCGGCGCTGGACACCAACTGCAACGCCCACGACGTCGACAACCTGTATGTCGTCGACGGCAGCTTCTTTCCGTCGAGCGCCGCCGTGAACCCGGCCCTGACCATCATGGCCAACGCGCTGCGGGTGGGCGACCACCTGGTCGAGCGTCTGGGCGCCGCCTGAGGGCGGGAACGAGCCGTAACCGTCGCGACGAGGCGGCGTACTTCCTGCGGAGGCTACAGACCATGAAACCGACCAAGGATTACTTTGCCGAGCAGGGATTGCCCGAGGCCGTCGAGCCGCCCTGCACCCATTCGAAGGTACTGGCGGGACAGAAGGCCATCGTCACCGGCGCGAACTCGGGCATCGGCCGGAGCATCGCCATCGCGCTCGGCCACGCCGGCGCCGACGTGGTCGTGAACTACGTCTCGCGCGAGGAGGAGGCGGCCAAGGTGGTGGACCACATCCGCGGCTGTGGCACCAAGGCCTTCGCGGTGCGGGCGGACGTCAGCAGCGAGGCCGAGGTCCAGGCGATGTTCGGGCGCGCCATCGACACCTTCGGCGCCGTCGATATCCTGGTGAACAACGCCGGATTGCAGAAGGACGCCCCCTTCGACCAGCTGACGCTGGCGGCCTGGGAGCTGGTCATGAACGTGAACCTGAAGGGACAGTTCTTGTGCTCGCGCGAGGCGGTGCGCATCTTCAAACGGCAGGGCGTTCGTTCGGGGGTATCGTGCTCGGCCGGGAAGATCCTGTGCATCAGCTCGGTCCACGACGTGATCCCCTGGGCCGGTCACGTGAACTATGCCGCCTCGAAGGGCGGCGTCATGATGATGATGAAGTCGATCGCCCAGGAGGTTGCGCCGGAGCGGATCCGCGTGAACAGCATCTCCCCGGGCGCCGTGCGAACGCCCATCAACGTCGACGCCTGGAACACCAGCGAGGCTTACAACTCGTTGATGACGCTGATCCCCTACAAGCGCATCGGTGAGCCGGCGGAGCTGGGGCGCGCGGCGGTGTGGCTGGCCTCCGACGATTCGGACTACGTCACCGGGGCGACTATCTACGTCGACGGCGGCATGACGCTGTACCCGGGGTTCGAGACCGGGGGTTAGGGCGGCTTCGCCGGCCGCCACGACAGATGAATGGATTCGTCATTCCGGAGGAGCAGCTGGTGACGGAGATCGTCGCCCGGGACATCCGCCGGTCGACCGCGTTCTATGTGAGCCTGGGGTTCCAGTTGTGGCGCGACGGAGGCGACTTCGTCGAGCTGACCTGGGAGGGCCACCGGCTGTTCCTGGCAGAGGGCACGGCGTTTCCCGAAGGGGTCGCGGCCGAGCCAGGCCCGCTCCTCGCGTTCGCGGCGGCCAACGTTCGGATCATGGTCCCGGACGTCGATGCATGCTGGCAGCGAGCGCGAGAGCTGGGCAGTCGGGTGATCACGCCCATCGACGATCGCGGGTACGGCCTCAGGGACTTCATCATCGCGGATCCCGATGGCTTCGGGGTGCGCTTCGCCAGTCCGTGTCAGGCCGGTGAGGCCGCGTCCCGATAGAACGCGGTGAGCTCGGCGAGGCGAGCGGTCTGAAGGTTCACGTGATCGAGCCGGAGGATCGTCATGAGGTGCCCGCCCGTTGTTCACTTCGTCGTCGCGGCCCAGGTTCCGTCCCAGCTGGCCGGCGGCGGATCCGCGAGCCATACGCGGCAGCGTTCGGCGAGGACGGCGGCCGGACCGTCTGACGGAAACGCCGCTCGCAATGTCGCCAGCTGCCGGGAGGCCTGTTCGAAGCGGCGGTCGAGCGCGGCGGCCAGGGCCGCTTCGTACGCGGCGACGACGGGTCGCTGGGCTTCGGCGATCGAGTCTCCGGCGAGGCCCAGCAGCTCGAGCACGGCAACTGCCCGTGCCTTTCCCTTCACCGCCACCCGATCGACCTGGCGGAACACGAAGGCGTCCCCCGCCGCTTGCGCCACGTCCTCGCTGACCAGGATGGTGGTGCCGTAGATCTTGTTCAGGCCCTCGAGGCGGGCGGCCAGGTTCACGCCGTCGCCCATCGCCGTGTAGCTCAGGCGCTCGGGCGCGCCGAAGTTTCCCACCAGCACGTGATCCGTGTGCAGGCCGAAGCGGGTTCGCCAGGGCGGCAGCCCGGCCGCCTGCCAGGGCGCGGACGTTCCAAGGGCGCGCGTCGCCGCTGCGCAGGCGATGGCGCCCCGGCAAGCGGCCTCCGCGTGGCGGGCGACGGGCGTGGGGGCATTCCACAGCACCATCAGCGCGTCTCCGATGTACTTGTCAACGGTACCACCCGTCGACTCTACGGCCCGGGTCGCCGCCTCCAGGTAGCGGCCCAGCGCCTCCGCCAGCAGCCGGGGGGGCAGCTTCTCCGCGTGCGTCGTGAAGTCGGCGATGTCCGTGAACATCAGCGAGACCTGCGTGAGGTCGGCCCCCAGCACCGGATCGCGACCGCTCTCGTAAAGCCGCCGGACGAGGTCGATGGGCACGTACTTCACCATCGCGCGCAGCGCCGTCTTGGCGCGCTCGACGCTCTCGAGCGCGCTCCGGATCTCGCCAAAGGGCGAGGCGCTGCCGGCGGGTGTCGCCTCGAACGAGAACAGGCGCATCGCCTCGGTCGACCTGACCAGGGCCCGCACCCCCCGGCCCACTGTGCGGGCGCCGACCAGACCCGCGATCGCGCTGGCGGCGACGACCAGTCCGAGGACGATCAACAGCCGGTCGCGGGTTCGGGCCAGCGGCCCGACGTAGTAGCTCTCGGGGACCACCACCCCCGCCAGCCACTGCTGGGCGCGGCCCTCGGCGAGGGGAGCCAGGGTCAAGAAATAGGGCGCGCCCCCCACGACCATCCGTTTGCCTCCGGTTCCGCCGCCGCGCGCGATGGCCAGCGCGGCGGCGACGGCAGGGGGAACCGCCTCGGGCAACACCCGCAGATCTCCATCGGGGTCCGGCTTGCCGTCGGCGTCGACGGTTCCGTAGCGGTCGCCGGGCGCCAGGCGGGTCACCAGCCTCCCCGAGACGTCGCAGATGAAGAATCGGTGAGGGTCAACTGTGATGGGAAACCCCATGGGGTTCCCAAACCCTCCCGCGGCGGGCTCGGACGGGCTGAGCCCGTCCTCCCCCACGCGATGAGCCGGACGGGCGGGGCCGATCCGATCGAGGGTATCGCTGACGATCCCGGCTCGCAGCACCCCTACGAACCGCCCCGACGGCGCGTCGCCACCTGTCACGAAAATGGCTTTTTGCACCGTCATCGTCTTGCGGCGCTGGGGCTCCGGCAGTGCGCTGTCGAGCTCGCTGTAGGCGAGATCGCTCCACAACGCCTGGCCGCGCGCATCGCGGTTGGCGGCGGCCCGAAAGGTGTCGTGCAGGGTCGGATCCGTTGCGCTTCCTGGGGCGACGTCGTCGAGCAGCCGATCGCGGGTGGCGCCGACGCTGTCGCGGTAGAGCGAGATCTGGCGCCTCCCTTCCGGGGCCAGCACGGCCTGCCCGTCGTCGTCGTAGTGAAGGAGGGCTCCCGTGGTCAGCGTGAGATCGGTCAGGTTCCGGAGCGCGATGAGCTCGGCGGCCAGGTACCGGTGGAGCGACTGAGGATCATGGTCGTCGACCAGTCGGGCGCCGAGCGCCGTTTCGAAATCCTCCACGGCGCGCTCGGCGACGCCGAGCTCGGTCTCGACCGCGTTCGCCACCTGGGAGGCCCGCGCGACCCGGGCCGCCTCTCCCGTTCGCACGACGGCTTCGCTGGCGGTTCGAACAGCGAGGACCAGCACCAGAGCGGACAGCGCGGCCAGCCCACCGACGATGAGGGCGAAGAACCGGGGCAGGGTCAGGAACGTGCGGTGCGCCTTCGGCATGGGTGGTCTGGTGTGACCACTACGCCTGCGCCGCGCAAAGGTAACGCGCTACGCGCGCTTGGTCCCCGCGATCAAGGGCAGCCACAGCGCCCCGAGGAGAGCCCCGACCAGAACGCCGCCTCCGTGAGCCAGTCCGACGTGAACGCCTCCGCCGTACGGGCAGAGGCCGTGCAGGGTCAGGCCGGCCAGCGCCCCGGCGGAGGCGCCGATCGCCGCTCCGAGGCGCGCCAGGCTGACCACGCCCAAGCGCCGAAGGGCCAGCGCCGCCACGAAGATCGTTGGCACGGTCACCTTGAGACCAAAGGAGACGCAGTGCCACCACAGGCCCGGAAACCCCGCCCAGCGTCCCTGCGGCACGACGGTTCGCCCCGGCGCATCGATCGTGAACAAGAGCCCGACGAGAATCAACGTGGCCGCGGCGAGCGCCGCCGCCGCGCCCGCGCGCGCGCTGTCGGGCAACACCTGCCCCCGTCGCGGCAAGAGAGCGAGCAGCAGCGGGAGCGCAAAGCCACAGGCCCACACGACGGCCATGGTCGCGACCCAGGCGGCGGGCAAGGCGCCGAGATCTCGACGCAACGGAAACATCGCAAAAGCGTAGACCGGATAGATCAGAGCGGCGGCGGCCACCAGAACCAGGGTTCGAGCGGGAACCCGCGTGCGGACCGGTCGCATGTCCTCCAAGGCGGACAGCAGCTGAGCTGACGGCCGGGGAGAAGCGGTTCGTTTCAGCCCGTGGAGGGCGGGGGCGTCGTTGCTGGGCGGAAACGTCATGTGACTCAGTTTAACCTCGAGAGGGGGAGGGGAAATGGGCGGGAGTCGCGGATCAGCGGGCCAGCATCAAGCCGTGACCGTCGGGACCGTTGACGAGGGCCGCTTGGTGGGCACCAAACGCGGCGTCCGGCGAATCGATGGCCCGTCCTGGCGCGGCGCTGGCGCCGGCCGCCGTCGCGGCGCCCAGGGTGGCCTCGAGATCGCGCGCGCGCAGCACGGTCTGCCAGTGGGAGAGATCGTTGGCGCGCAGGTCGGCGGGGGCTGGCCGTCCGTCCCGCGGGCTCAGGTACTCGAGGAGCTCGATGCCCGGGCCGTTCTTCGACCGCAGCGCGGTGATCCGCAGGCGCGCGCCGGCGACGGCGTTCAGGTGCTCTTGTTCCGTTCCATAGTTCTCGCTCTCGCCGGCGACGCGAAAACCGAGCGTGTCGCGGTAGAACCGAAGGCTGCGCGCGGTGTCGCCCACGCCGATGGCGGTGTGATCAATGCCCAGAAACAGCGGGCCATTGGCGCCAGCGGAGGCGCTCTTCTGCCAGCGCGGATCGCCCTTCCCCGCCGGGAACCAGATGATCTCCAGCGTGTGGTCGTCGGGATCGGCAAAGTAGAAGGCCTTGATCCCAGCCGCCGCCCGGTTCCAGGCGGGAAGGGTCTGCGGTTCGGTGGAAACCAGCCGGGCACGGTGCTGGCGAAGCTGTCGATAGGCGCGCTCCATGTCGGAAACGACGATGGCGACGTGCTGAAAGCCCTGATCGTTGCTGCGGCTGTCCGGGGGAATGGGACGCCCCCGCGGGGTCAGGTACTGGGTCAGGACGAGCGCCTGCTCGCCCAGCGTCAGGCGGGCGCTGCGCACGTGCGCCCCGAACACGCCCGTCAATCGCTCCAGCGCCGACCCGGACGCCTCGTCGTCCCGGACCAAGGAGAAACCGAGAACGTCGCGATAGAAGGTGATCGATCGGTCGATGTCGCCGACCGTGATGCCAATCGCGTCGACCGCCTCGACGAGCGCGCCCCTTTCAGCGGCCTTCGGAGCGTCCGCCGGACGGGCGCTCACCGCGACGGCGCCTGACAGCCCCACGAAGAACAGCAGCGCGGCCAGCGGGGCCCTACTTCCGGGGTGGGTTCCTGTCCTGGGTAGCTTGCGCTCCACCTCCCGGGATGCCGGGTTCTCGTTCAGCGGCTCTTGATTCATGTCGTCGTCACCCGCGGTGCATACGCCGGCGATGACCCTGGGTTACGCGGAGCTCGCGCGCGCGAACGCATCTATTTGCGGACCCGCCGAAACAGGAAACGGCCGTGGCGGCGCACCCGCCGCAGGGTCGGGTCACGCCAGCGGCGCCGGCCGAACAAATTTTTGCCGCTGCCCGTAACTCCTTGCTGGCGAGGACGTAACTGCCAGCGAAACCCATCACGCCGGCAAGCAGCCGGAAACCTTCGACAAGAACCAAGACCAGGAGAAACGACATGACGATCAAGGGAGCCATGATTGCCACCGCGGTGGCCGGACTTTTCGCGACGGGCGTTGCGGGCATCTCGACCGCCAAGGCGGCCGACGACGTCACGTGTGACGGCATCAACTCGTGCAAGGGCACGGGATCGTGCCACGGCAACGGGCACGCCTGCGCCGGCAAGAACGGCTGCAAGGGGCAGGGGCACACGAAGACCTCCAAGGAAAACTGCCTGGCCAAAGGCGGAAAGATTGTTCCTCCGGCCAAGTAGCTCGCCGCCTCTCGGGACGATGGGGCGGCGCCGACGTCCAGCCGACGCCGCCCCATCATCTCGTTCTTCGGTCCATGCCAACCACGACGGAAGATCGGAGCGCACATGAAGACGCCACTGTTTCCCAATCTGGGGTTCGGGCTCGGCCTGCGGCGGGAGCACTACCGCCACGTCACCACGAGCCGGCCCGCCGTCGACTGGTTCGAGGTGATATCCGAGAACTTCATGGGCCCGGGCGGTAACCCACGCCGCGTCCTGGAAGCCGTTCGCCGCGACTACCCCGTCGTCTTGCACGGGGTGTCCTTGTCGATCGGGTCGGTGGACCCGCTCAACCGCGACTACCTGAATCAACTGGACACGCTGGCGAAGGCCGTCGAGCCCGCCTGGATCTCGGATCACCTGTGCTGGGGCTCGGCCCACGGCATGTACGCCCACGACCTGCTGCCCATCCCGTACACCGAGGAGGCGCTGCGACACATCGTGGCCCGGGTGTCCGCCGTGCAGGAGAGTCTCGGCCGCCGGCTGCTGCTCGAGAATCCATCGAGTTACCTGGCCTGGAAGAGTGCGGAGATGACGGAGTGGGAGTTTCTGGCCGAGGTCGCGCGGCGCGCCGACTGCGGTCTGCTGCTCGATATCAACAACGTTTTCGTGAGTGCCCACAACCAGGGATTCGATCCGGGCGCCTATCTGGCGGGAATCCCCGGCGAACGTGTGGCTCAGATTCATCTGGCGGGTCACTCCGTTCAGGACCAGCTCTTAATTGACACGCACGACGCGCCGGTGCGCCGGGAGGTGTGGGACCTCTATTCGTCCGCGGTGGCTCGGTTTGGAATTCGCTCGACCATGATCGAGTGGGACGCCAACGTTCCGGCGTTCGAGCGCCTGGAGGACGAGCTGGCCATCGCCGCCGGCCGCGCGCGAACGGCGCTGAACGGAATCCGCGGAGGCGGGGCAAGGCCGCCTCTCGCGGCGGTCTCCGGGGAGCGCCGACATGCCGCTTGAGCCGCTCGCCCGCCAGGGGGCTGTTCCATCGCCGCGGCGGCGGCTTCTGCCGTCGAGCCAGACGGCGCTCCTGGCGCTGATCACGGAGGCGTCGCCTCATGCCTTCACCCCGCCCGCCGAAGCGCTGGTGATCTCGGATGGCCGCGCCAGCGCGGAGGAACGCATTCACATCTACGCGCACATGTACCGCGCCCGCATCGCCGAGGCCCTGGAATCGCAGTTTCCACGCCTGGCGAAGCTCCTCGGGCCCGACGTCTTCGCCGATCTGGCGTTCGCCTATGTCACCGACCATCCATCCCGCCACCCGTCGCTGCGCTTCGTCGGCGCCCACCTTCCCGACTGGCTGGAAGACAGGCAAGGCAGCGCGTCGCTGGCGGACCTGGCCCGGCTGGAGTGGGCGCGCAGCGATGTGTTCGACGCTGCCGACGAGCCCCTCCTGACGATCGACGCGCTCCGCGGCTGGCCGACGGATGCCTTCATGCAACTTCCCCTGAAGCTCGTCGCGGCTCATCGCTTCATCACGGTCGACTTCGCGATCGCCGACTTCTGGGAGCGCATCGGGGGCCAAGCTGCTTCCGCGGAGGTGGCCGGGCCCGCCGTGCCCGAGGGCGCCGCCGGTGAATCGTTGCTGATCTGGCGTCAGGACGCCAACGTTTGTCACCGTGTCTTGGCGGAGTCCGAGCGGCAGGTGCTGGAGCTCGTCGCCGCGGGCACCAGCTTCGGCGTCGTGTGCGACACCTTGCCGTCCTGGAGGCCCACGGAAGAAGCGTCGGCGCAGGCCTTCGGCTGGCTGTGGTCCTGGGCGACCGCGGACCTCCTGGTGGCGCCGTCGGGAGACTTGCTTCTTCCGGGAGCCGCCGGGTAAGAGAGCGTGGTGGCGCGACCGGAGCAAGGCGAGCGCCTGCCACCGTCCGACGAAGCGACGTCGTTGATCGCGGCAGGTGTCGGTGCGGGGATGCAGGAGGGAGGGGACGGCCGTCCTTCCGCCGAGCTGCGCCGGGAGTTGCTGGCGTTGCGCGCCGCCGACGCGTTGAAGGCGAGCATCATCGAAGGCAGCCACGACTGCATCAGCGTGCTCGATCTTGAAGGGCGTCTTCTGTCGATGAATACGGGCGGGATGGCGGCTCTGGACATCGTCGATGTGACGGCCGTGTTGAATTCGCCCTGGCCGGACCTGTGGCAAGGGGCCGATCGCGAGTCCGCTCGGACCGCGGTGCAGGTCGCACGCCAGGAATCGGTGGGCCGCTTCGTCGGGCTGTTCTCGACCCAGCACACCCGGCGGTCGACCTGGTGGGACGTGGTGGTGAGCCCGCTGCGCGGAGCCGATGGCAAACCGGACATGCTGCTGGCCGTTGCGCGGGACGTGACCGCCTGGAAGCGTGCCGACCAGCTGCTGCGCGCCCTCACCGAGAGCACCGCCGCGACGCTGGGCGGGGACTTCTTTCGGTCGCTGGTGCGGCACCTTGCGACGGCGCTCGGGGTGCGCGATGCGTTCGTGGCGGAGTGCCTCCCCGGCCAGCGGGCCCGGTCGCTGGGCGTCTGGAACAACGGACATCCGGGAGACAATTTCGAGTACGACCTGGAGGGCACGCCCTGCCTGGACGTCGTGGAAGGTCGAACGTGCTTCTATCCTTCGCGTCTCGCCGAGATCTTCCCCAAGCTCGAGGCGGCCGGTGCGCACGCCCCGGTAAGTTACCTGGGCGTGCCGCTCATGGACGCCGGGCAGCGGGTGATCGGCCACCTCGTGGTGACCCACGATCGTCCCATGGACGAGGATCGCCTTCTGTTCTCGGTCGTCGAGACGTTCGCGTCGCGCGCGGGCGCCGAGCTCGAGCGTGCGCGTGCCGCCGAACGGGAGCGCGCGATTCTGGATGTCAACAACGCGATCATCTCGAACCTGACCCAGGACGCGTTGCTGCGCGCGATCTCCGAGTCCCTGGGGCGGGTGGTGCCGTTCGACCGGGCCGCGCTCGCTCTGCACGAGCCGAAGACCGACGTGTTGCGAATCCTGGCCCTCGAAGGCCAGCTTCCCCCGCGGAACTACCCGGTCGGGATCGCCCTCGATCGGAAGGATAGCCACGTCGGCTGGGTGTTCGACCACCGGCGCACGCTCCTGCGCCGCGATCTGGAGCAAGAGCGGCAGTTCACCCCCGAGCATCGTCTCTACGAGGAGGGCGTGCGGTCGCTGTGCACGGCGCCGCTGATCCTGGCCGGCCGCTGCATCGGCACCATCACGCTGGGCAGCACCACGCCGAATCGATTCACCGACCGAGACGCTGCCTTCCTGGGGGACGTGAGCAATCAGCTGGCGCTGGCGTTCTCGAACATGCGGTCGTTCGAGGAGATCGCCGAGCTGAAGGCGAGGCTGCAGGCGGAGAACCAGTACCTGCAGGAGGAGATCCGAGGGGAGCACAACTTCTCCGAGATCGTCGGCGACAGTCCGGCGCTGCAGGACGTCCTGCGGCAGGTCGACCAGGTGGCCCCGCTCGATTCCACCGTCTTGATTCTGGGGGAGACGGGCTCCGGGAAGGAGCTGATCGCGCGGGCCATCCACGACCGCAGCGCGCGGAAGGCCCGCTCGCTCGTGAAGGTGAACTGCGGCGCCATCAGCGCCGGATTGGTCGAAAGCGAGCTGTTCGGTCACGTGAAGGGCGCGTTCACGGGGGCCCTCGGTCCCCGCGAGGGTCGCTTCAAGCTGGCGGACGGTGGCACGATCTTCCTCGACGAGGTCAGCGAGCTCCCGCTCGAGGCGCAGGTGAAGCTGCTGAGGGTCCTGCAGGAGCGGGAGTTCGAGCCGGTGGGAAGCAGCACCAGCACCAAGGTCGACGTGCGCGTCATCGCGGCGAGCAATCGAGATCTGGCGACCGCGGTCAAGGCGGGCAAGTTTCGCAGCGATCTGTTTTATCGATTGAACGTCGTTCCCCTCGCCATTCCGCCGTTACGCGAGCGGCCGGGCGACGTGGAGCTGCTGGTGAAGTTCTTCCTTCAGAAGTTCGCCAAGAAGTTCGACCGCCCCGTTCGACGGATCACGCCCGAGACCATGGAGCGCCTCCGCTCTTATCCCTGGCCCGGCAATATTCGCGAATTGCAGAACGTCATCGAACGCTCGGTCGTCCTGTCGCGGGGCGACACCCTCACCGTCGCACCCGATATTGTCGCGCCCGAACACCTGGCGCCTCCCGCTTCGCAAGTGGTGGCGGCGTCGCCCACAGGCGGCGACACCTTGACCGATGTCGAGCGCCGGCACATCGAATCGGTGCTGGTGCAACAGAGCTGGATCATCGAGGGTGAGCGCGGGGCGGCGCGCGTCCTGGGGATGCACCCCAACACCCTGCGCAGCCGTATCAAGAAGCTGGGCCTCAGGCGTCCTGGCGGCTCCCCCCGTGAATCCTGAGGCCGGCCCCGATGTGGGGGTCACAGGCGTGACTCTTCGCGCGCGAGCTCGGCGATGTTGGTTGGTCCCACGTCCAGGACCCCGTCCTCGGCGGCGAGCTTGCGGCGAAGGGTGACGTAGCCCCGATGAACGCGTAGCTTGATGGCCCCCACCGTGGTGCCCATGATCGACGCGGCTTCGGCGCTGCTGTGTCCGTGAATCTTCGTCAGCAGCACCGCCTGCCGCTGCATCTCGGGGAGGCTTTCCAGTGCTTCCATGCCGCGCGCGATGGCTCCTTGGTCCGGCTCGGAGTCGCCAGCCTCGGCCGCGCCCGTGATATCGACCGCAGACTCGTACGGCGCCTCCCCATCCACGCTGATCCGGATCCGGGAGCGCCTTCGCCGTCGGATCTCATCGAGGCAAGTCCGGTGGGCGATCGTGTACAGCCATGGAATGGGGTTGGCGCCGCGGATGTAGACGTCGCGGTGCTGATGGAGCTTGATGAACGTCAGTTGAAGGAGGTCCTCGGCCGTCGCCCGGTCCTTCACCAGCCCTGTGAGGTAGCCGAGGAGGCGCGGCGCCAGCGAGGTGTAGAGATGGTCGAAGGCGCTCCGTTCGCCGTCGCAATAGCGGCCCATCAGCGCGATGGCGCGCGCGCAATCATCCCCGGCGGTGTTGCTGTCACCCAACATTCCTGTCCTCCTCGCCGCCACCCCGGCCCGCTCCAATCAAGGCATCGACAAAGCTCGACGCCCCCACGATGTCGACGCCCCCGTCGCGCAGCCTGCGCAGAAGCTCGACGCCGGCGCGGTCGGCGAACGCCAGACCCCGGGCGTCGATGGTCACGGCGGCCGATGACTCGGCGCCATCCAGCACCCGCTTCAGCTCGTCGACCCACGGTCCAACCAGGCGCCCTTCGAGATCGAAGCTCTGACCCCGGGTCGCGGCTGCCCGCTTGGTGATTCTCA
The DNA here is from genome assembly GCA_964443975.1 of uncultured Myxococcales bacterium. Taxonomy (GTDB): domain Bacteria; phylum Myxococcota_A; class Polyangia; order Fen-1088; family Fen-1088; genus DASYCK01. The sequence continues at coordinate 21,984 of CAYUFS010000008.1, forward strand.
ACATGGCGCTCGTCTACCCAGCAAACCGTAGGCCGCCGGTCGAGGCCCGCGGACAGGCCATTTCCCGCGGTCTTTGTGGAGCCCACGCAGAGGAACCCACGAAGGGTCAGCTCCGATATTTCGTGGGGCCACGAAATATCGGGGGGGGTGCTCTGCGCCGACGCGTCAGATCAGCCGCATCTCACGGACGAGCCAATCCGATTGCCAGGCGCGCTCGCGCCGGAAAGCTTCCAGCGGCGGCTCATCCTTTGCCAGCTGCGCCAAGCCCAGCGCGGACACGTACCCCGCCATCGCGGTGTTCTTGTGCTCGATGTGCCAGTTCACGGCCCACTGATAGTTCGCGAGATGCTCGCGCGTCGCCGGATCGATCGCCTCGTCGCGGCGCGCGCCAAGGCGATCGTGACAAGCCTGGGCGAATTGCTCGCCGTCTCGTCCAGACCAGCCATCGATGCGCTCGGTGAGGCGCGCACGCCGCGCGACGACGCAGTCTGCCCCCTCGATCCAATCCCCGTCGACCTCGGCCCGCCACAGTTCCTCGTGCAGCCAGTGCGCGAGATCGCGTGGCCGTAGCAGATGGATGCCGCTTCGGCAGAGAGCGAGGGGCCCTGGCGCCTCGACCCACACGTTCGGCTCCCAGACGAAGCCGGTCAAGGGGCCCATCGTGCCACGCTGGAGAAACTTGAACAGCTTCATCCGCCCCTCCCTCCTCGGTCTTTCCGCCAGCTTCGGAACAGCGCGACGAGCTTCCCCCTGTCGACGGGCACCGGCTCCGCCGGTTGTCTCAGCAGCGCCGTCAACTCGATGGCCCGGTCGGCCTGTTTCAAGTACGTCATGCACCACGTGCATCCGAACAGGTGCTGCTCGAACGTGGCGCGGTCGGCTGCGTCGAGCGCGTCGCAGTGGTAGTCGGTGACCAGCTCGACGATCTCCTTGCAACTCAGAGACACCAGATCGCGGACGCTCACGACACCCTCCCTTCGTAGTGCCGCTCCAGCATCCCCCGCACCTTCGCCCGCGCGCGATGCAAGAGGACCCTCTCGTTGGTGCTCGTGAGCCCCAGGATCTCGCTGACCTCCTCGCAACGAAACCCCTCGATGTCTTGCAGGACGATCACCTCGCGCTGCGTGGGTGGCAGCTTCGCGATGGCCTCCTCGAGACCCGCGCGCAACTCCGCGTTCAAGACGTGAGCCTCCGGACTTTCGGGGAACGGGTTGGGGGGAGGCCACCAGTGACCCTCCCATGGCACGCCCGGTGGACTGAATCGACTCGGGTCGACGGCGGGCTCGTCCGGCTCTCCCAGAGACGACAAGGGAACCGAGTGGCCCTCCTTGCGCAGTCGGGCCCGGGCCAGGTTCACCAGGATTCCGCAAATCCAGGTCTTGAGCGTCGAGCGACCCTCGAACTTGCCGGCGTTCTCGAGCACCGTGAGCCAGGTCTCCTGCACGACCTCCTCGGCGAGCGCCTCGTTCTTGACCCACATCCGCGCCAGTCTCATGAGAGACCCATGGTGAGCGGACGCGAAGGCGACGAACGCGGACTCGTCTCCCGCTGCCAACGCGGCGATGACGGCTCGATCCTCGCTGCCAGCCCTCTGGTCCAAGCTCCGCTCCGCACTCGTTGATATCAGAAGCGCAAATGCGAAGCGAGTCGCCCAGTGCGACACGGGCGATGGTTCCGCCCCGTGGCTGGTTCTCACGTACACGCGTGTTGCCTCGAGGCTCGACCCCGCGCGCTCCGGACCCGCAGGGGCTGGCGCGAGTTTGGGTCTCTCTGAGTGCCGGCCCGGGCAAGAACGTTACAATTCTAATTTCGGCTTTGTGTCGTAGAGGGATGTCATGTCGGCATCGGCTCTCCGAGGGCGCGTCTCGAAACTGGCACAAGTCAGCGAGATCTAGGGGATCCCCGCCAAGGTTGGTCGCCTGAGGATCCCGCTAGGAAGAATAGTTGTAATGGATTGTCGACGGGCGACCCGCATAGGCGGGGCAATTGTTGGACCAGTTTCCGACCGGACCGGACAGGAAAGGGCCTACTATGACGACGGGAAAATGCGGTGGCGTTGACGACCGCGACGGTGCTGATGAGGGCGGGGCGAGGGCGCTGATGCTCGGGTACTGTCGCGGTGAGCGCGAGGCCTTCGAGCGTCTCTATGACCGGGTCGCGCCGGCCATCTTCGGGGACTTGATCGCGTGGAGCGGCGATCGGCAACGGGCGGAGGCTCTGTTGGATCGGACCTTTCTAGTCCTGCACGAGCGTCGGTCCTCCTATGTCGAGGGAGCGGATCCGTGCCCGTGGATCTCCGAGATCGCGCGAAGGGAGTTCGTGGTCGATCGTCGTCGACGCTCGAGCGAAGCCCGAGGCCCCCTCTGGCGGCGTATTCGCGCGGCGCTCACCCGGACCGCGCCGGTCGAGTTGGAAGCTGGATCGTGAGGGGTGAATCTCCCCGCTTGGTCGGCCAGGCGTCATGATCGGCGTCTCGGCTGGCATGATCGTCAGCATCACGCGCTTCGATGATCCCTTCGATGATCCCTTCGTGGATCCCTTCGTGGATCCCTTCGCGCACCTGGCGAGCAATCCGAATCGCTGATGCGCTCACGGCCACGGCGGCCGCCATCCGGACGCGACGAGCGTGGACAGCACTGCCAGACCGCCGACGGCCCAGACGAGCTCACGACGAAGGCTGGTTCGCATCCGGCGCTTCAGCGCCGCGATGGAGTCTGGCTCGTCCGCGTCGAGGTGTCGGATGTACCGCCAGAGCGCCAACTGGAACCGGAGCGAGCCCAGAAACGCCAGCCAAGGCTGGCGGGGGTGGGGGGGAAGGGATGAGCGCGCCGTATCCGGGAGCGCGGCAAGAAATCGAGCTTGCTGCCAAAGCTGAAGCGCCACCTCCACGATGTACGGGATGAACACGACGCCGAGAAGCAGTGTGCCGACGAGGGAGCGGTCCATGGCCCGGTAGGATCCAGCAATGCGCGCGCCACCCTCGCTCGGCGCTGGTCCGGTCGATCGTGCGTCGTTCAACGTGCCGGTCTGTCCCCTCTCGGCACCGACGCGCGCGCCAAAGTGTCACCCGCTCTCGATGGGAATCGGGTGAAACCGGCGGCGAGTGCTGGCGTAGGACGGCGGACCGAATGTTCGGCAGAGCGGGAGCGATCCGAGCGTTCCCGCTGATCAACGAGTGCACTCGGGACCGTGGCGGCGACCGCATGTATTGCTCGCCGGGAGGAGCCGTATGACCATGCTCAAAGCAAGGATCGATCGAACCCTGTTTACAACTTTCGCGTCGAGCGCCCTGGCGCTGTTCCTCCTGGCGGGATGCCAGGCCGGGATGGACGACAGCCCGGAGAGCGGCGTCGCGCGCGCCAGCGACGAGCTTCGCCCCGGTTCCGCCTCGCTGCGCGCGCTGATCGCGCGGCAAGTCGGCGGGATCGAGAAGCTGAAGGTGCCGGCGGATGACGCCGCCATCCCGCTACCGCCGGAGGATCCGAGCCGCCCCGGTCGCTACAAGACGACGGAGGCGAAGCGCTTTCTGGGAAAGATGCTGTTCCACGACCCGGTCCGGACGGCGCGCATCAACATCAACACGAGCGTGAACCCGCCCATCCGCGACGGCGAGCCCAGGGACCTTCCTGCCGGAACGGCCTTCGGCGGAACGGTGGTGGACTCCAACCCGAACGTGCAGGCCGTCGTGAGCTCGACCAAGAGCACCGGCTCATGCGGAAGCTGCCACCTGGGCGAAGCCGCGGGCAAGGCCGGCACCGTGCTCAACTTCAACGTCGGCGGGGAAGGCCGCGGCTACACCGACCAGGACGGCAACTACGTCGTCCGTCGGCGGCCCCAGAAGAGCCTCATTCCGCGCGCCCCGGCGTACCTTCCCGGAGTCCGGCTCTTCGACGGCGACACGGGGGTCGACGCGTTGCCGACGCTCACCGACATCTACAGCGTCGGCGGGGTTCTCGAGGTCGCCACGCCGGCGCGCCAGAAGGCCGACCCGCTGCCGACCGCGCTCCTCGAGACGGGCCGCCTCGATCAGCTCGACAGCGTGGGACGCCAGTCTCCGTCCATGATCGGCTTTGCCTTCAACAACCGTCTTCTGTTCGGGGGCTTCGCGGGGGAGTCGAACACCCTTCCAGGCGGCCTCAATCCTTTGAATGACCCGGCGCAGGAGAACCTCACGCTCCTCCTTCTCGACGCGCACCGGATGCTGGACTTCGAGTCGTCGGAGCTCCAGCGGATCCCGGCCTTCGTGGAGCTGTTCCGGCAAGCCTTCCCCGACGAGGCGCAGGGCTACCAGGCCTGCAAGATGACCGACCCGTCCGGGACCTGCCAGGCGGACCTGGACACGCTCGTGAACGACGACACGGTGTTGCGGGCCACGGCAACGTTCCTGCGCACTGCGGTCACCCGGAACACCCCGTTCGATCGGTTCGTGGCGGGCGAGGACGCGCTCTCCCCACGCCAGCAGCGCGGAGCCCGGCTGTTCTTCACCAAGGCGGAGAACGGCGGCGCCGGATGTTTCGGCTGCCACAGCGGCCCGATGTTCAACAAGCAGCCGAACGATCCTGACCTCGCTGGTATTGGCCAGCTGGTCGAGGAGAACTTCTTCAACCTCGGCATCGGCGACCACCCCGTTCAGGCGCTGAACGCCCTGCGGCGCGGGCACCTGGCGTTCGACGGCGCTGGACGTCCGTTGGCCCACGGTGAGGACACCGGGCGGCAAGAGATCACGCACGACCCCGAGCACGCCTACAAGTTCCGCAGCCTGACCCTTCGCCAGCTGAAGGACGCGCGAACTTTCTTCCATAACGGCTCGTTCACCAACCTGCGTGACGTCGTGAGCTACTTCAATGACGGCATCCCGCAGGACCAACAGTTCGCCGGAGGGGCGCCGACGCTCGAGCCTCGCTTCACTCATCCTCGCGGCGGCACGGCGCCGCGCGGTCTGGGCCTCGACGACGACCAGATCGACGCCGTCACCGACTTTCTGGAGAACGGTCTCTACGATCCCGGGTTCGTCCAGGCCTTCCAACCCAACCAGGTCGACCTGACCTATTCCAAGAATCACCCGGAGCTGGCGGCGCTCGGCGCGAAGGATGGACAGATGCTGAGCGGGCGCGCCGTGGACAACGACGACCCACTCTCGCGACGCGATGAAGGTCTGGAGTTCCTCGACGTGACCCGTCAGGTGCGTGCCGATCGCCTCGGCAGTGGTCTTTCACGTCAGGCGGCGGAGGACGTGTTCCAGTTCACCAACACCAGCGACTCGGTGGTCGACACTCACCTGCTGATCGTCGTTCGCGGGCTGCCGCGGGGTGTCCAGCTGCGCAACGCCAGCGGGACGACCAAGGGCGGCGACCCCTACATCCGCGTCTTCCTCCCGGGCGGCACTCTCCAACCGGGCCAGCACATCACGCAGCGCCTCGCGTTCAACGGAGTGGCCCGGAGGATCCGTCCGACCTACAGACTCACGCTGCTATCCGGGCAGGGCGCTCCGTGAGCTCACCTGGCCAAGAAGGCCAGCGGGGTGCATACGCCGATGCATACTCCTGAACCGTAACGGCCCGTCACGAAGTGAACGTCCAGGCACGCCTCGGGTTGTCCAAGTGCCTAATTCGTAACGGGCCGTAACGCTCAGTGGCGGCGCTCCCGCGAACGCAGGGCAGAGACCGACCCGTCTTCTACGGCTCATCGGACGAGGGAGGCCTTGCCATGCTTGCCCAGCCATGCGAGGGGCCGAGCGGCCCTCCCGTACAGCTGGTCTCCCCGGCATCGCCGGATTCCGTATGATCCGTCCCCAGCGCGTGTCGGGTAAAGAAGGTACCGTTCCAGCGTCTCGAGTACAAATGAGCAGGTGCCGCCGAAAACGATCCTGATTCGATTGGCTACGTCTCCCTTCCACGCGCGCTCGACAGCGAGTGTCGCGACGAACAGGTCGCCGTGTTTCTCGACCGATTCGACTCTTCCGACGACAACTACGTCTCCGAGAGCATAGGCTTTGGCGGCGGACGGCTCGACGCACCGACACGCCTCCGCCGGCGGCGACGACGCCACGAAGCACAAGACCCCTACGAGGAACGCACAGCCGTGGGCGGTCATACAAGACGACGGCTGGTGGCAGATGTGATGCGACCAAGAATCGTAGGATCGTGGGGGCCAGGGAGCATGCACTTGAGGAGCGTGTCCTCCGCCTGACGGTCCGTACCCGGAGCCCCATCTACATGGGCTAGTTCGTGGACCAGAGTGGCGGCCGTCGTCCAGAGGCCGAGGGTCAGCGCATACTGGGTAATTGTAATGTCAAAGCCTGTTGTCTCACCGAAATCCTGGCCTGACCGACTGGTGTCGAAGTTGATCCAGATTCGCGGATCCCTCCAGATAACCATTAGAGTTCGTCGACCTGGAAGCGCGGCGAACGCTTGGTTGCATGGTGCGTGAGCGATGATCCGATTGCCTATCAGCGCCACCGCACTCCTGAGCGTGTGAAGAACCGCGCGTCTGTATACGGGAGGTAGTGGAGGGAGACTCCCGGAACGTAGGCTGGACCGATGTGTCCATTCCCCGGAACATTGATTTGCGGGGGCATGGTTTGGAGTCTAAGGCGCTGAGCCGGAATAGTTCAAGGACTGGGGTCGCGATGGGCGGACGTAGACGTCACGTCTTGCCATGGCGCCGTCGGAACCCAGATTCTCGGAAGGAGGAAGGCCATGACCACCACATCATCTGGATCGCTCGTGAACGAGCTTCTCGAGCTGGAGAATCTGTACTGGCGCGCCATGCAGGATGGTGATTCCAAGACGGCGATGCGGCTCAGCGCCGATCCCTGCATCGTCACCGGCGCACAGGGCGTGGGCCAGGTGGATCGCAAGACGATGGGCAAGCTGCTCGACGGCGCCAAGTGGAAGCTGGACGCGTTCACGCTCTCGGAGCCGGTCGCGCGCGCCCTCACGGACGACGTCGCTGTGATCGCCTACAAGGTCCACGAGGAGCTGACGGTCGACGGGAAGGCCATCAAGTTCGAGGCGGCTGACTCGTCGACGTGGGTGCGGCGCGAAGGCGAGTGGGTGTGCGCCGTCCACACGGAAGCGCTCGCGGGGGATCCGTTCGGGCGCGACCGCACGGCAGGGTCACGGGTCGACTGTGCACCTCGAGCGGAGACAACGAGGCTGACTCCGCGCGCGGCCGCCGTGGGCTATTCTACGGCGATGGACACGCTGACCCTCTACGTCGACGGCTTCTGGAACAGCCCGTACGTCTTCTCGGTGTTCGTGGCGCTCACGGAGAAGGGGCTGCCCTTCACGGCGCGCGAGGTGAACCTGCACGAGCGCGCCCAGGCCGCGCCGTCGTTTCAGGCGCTGTCGGTGACCGGGCGAGTTCCGGTGCTCGAGCACGGGGCGTTTCAGCTTTCGGAGTCGAGCGCGATCGTCGAGTACCTGGAGGAGACGTTCGCGCCTCCCGCATACCGGGCCGTGTTGCCGACGACGCGCGAGGCCCGCGCCCGCGCACGCCAGATCATGGCGTGGCTGCGCAGCGACCTCATGCCGATCCGCGAGGAGCGGCCCACCTCCAGCATCTTCTATGAGCCGGCACGTGCGCCGCTGTCGGACGCGGGCCAGGCGGCCGCGCGAAAGCTCGTCGCCGCCGCATCCGCGTTCATCCCGGACGGGCGCACGTCCCTGTTCGACGAGCTCACCGTCGCCGACGCCGATCTCGCGATGATGCTGCAGCGCCTGCTCGCGAGCGGGTACGAGCTGCCGCCCAAGCTGACGGCGTTCGTGGCGGCGCAATGGCAGCGCCCCAGCGTGCGCGCGTTCGTCGAGCGCCCGCGCCCCCCTTACATTCCCTACTAGAAAGGACCCTCGGCTCACACGTCGTCGTCGCGGCCGGCGCCGGGATCCGGGGCGCGTCGGATGAGCTCCATCAAGTCGTCGGTCCCGAGCGAGGCGGCGGCGTCGGTGCCCTCGAGCACTCCCGCCGCCAGATCGCGCTTGGCGGCGTGCAGGCCGAGCACGGCCTCCTCGATCGTGCCGCGCGCCACCAGGCGCACCGCCGTCACGGGCCGGGTCTGTCCGATGCGGTGGGCGCGCGCGGTGGCTTGATCCTCGACGGCCGGGTTCCACCACGGGTCGAGGTGAATGACGGTATCGGCGGCGGTCAGGTTCAGGCCGAACCCTCCCGCCTTCAACGAGATCAGGAAGACGTCCGCCTCGCCCGCCTGAAACGCGGCGATACGCTGCTCGCGCGCCTCGACGGGCGTGGTGCCGTCCAGCACCAGCGTGCGAAAGCCCTGCATCCGCAGGCGCGGCGCCAGGAGGTCGAGGAAGCTGCGGAACTGGCTGAACACCAGCGCCTTGTGTCCCTCGGTGCGGAGCTCCGCCAGCAGATCCAGCAGGTAGGCGGCCTTCGACGAGCCCGCGAGCGTCTTCGGGTACACGAGCCGCGGATGACAGCAGAGCTGACGCAGCCGGGTGAGGGCGGCCAGCAGCACGAACCGCAGCTCGCCGGCGTCGCGATCCTTGTCCTTCTTCGCCGCCGCCATCTCGGCGATCGTCGCGCGGCGCAGCTCCTCGTACAGCGCCTGCTCCTCCGCCGACAGCCGCAGCACCTTCACGATCTCGGTGCGCGCCGGCAGCTCGCGCGCCACCTCGGACTTCGTTCGTCGCAGCACGAACGGCCGCAGCAGCAGGGCCAGATCCTTCCGGCGGCGATCATCGCCGAACTTCTCGATGGGGACGGCGTAGCGCGCGCGGAACTGCTCCCAGCTCCCCAGCAGCCCGGGCGAGATCACGCGCATCAGGCTCCACAGCTCGCCGATGTGGTTCTCGATGGGGGTGCCGGTCAAGCCCAGGCGCCATTCGACGTCGAGCCCGCGCAGGGCCTTCGCGCGCTCGGTCGTGGCGTTCTTCACCGCCTGCGCCTCGTCGATGACCAGCGTGGCGAATCGGACGCCGGCCAGGGCCTCGGCGTCGAGGACGGCGATGGCGTAGCTGGTGATCACCAGGTCGCCGGGGCCGAGCGCGCGCAGCCCGGTCGCGCGGGTGGCGCCCCGGTGGACACGCACCTTCAGCTCCGGAGCGAAGCGGGCGGCCTCGTCGACCCAGTTCGCGACCACGGAGGTGGGCGCGATGACCAGCGCCGGCCCCCGCCCGGCCCGCACCGTCAGCACGGCCAGCGTCTGGATCGTCTTGCCCAGGCCCATCTCGTCGGCGAGGATCGCGCCGGCCTGCCAGTGCGCGAGCCGCGCGAGCCAGGTCACGCCCGCGAGCTGGTAGGGCCTCAGCCTCGCCTCGAGGGCGGGGGGCAGGCGAGGCGTCTCGGCGGCACCCTCCTGCATGCGCCGCCGAAGGCCGAGAAACGCCGCCGACGCGTCGAGCTGCGATTCTCGCTCGACGAGGCCCAGCAGCGCGTCGCTCGAAACCTGTGGCACCTCGACGACGCCCCGCACCTCGAACAGGGCCGCGTCCGCGCGCGCCAGCGCCTCGCGCAGGCCATCCTCGATGCGCACGAAGCCGTTCGCGCCCACGCGGACGTAGCGGCGATCCTCGCGGATCGCGGCCAGCAGGTCCGACAGCGGCGCCACCTCGCCGGTGTTGGTCTCGACGCCACCCTCGACGGCGAACCAGTCGCGGCGGTCGGCCACCTTCATGCGCATGTCGGACCGCCCCACGCTGCCGAGCGAGAGCAAGCGCGCGTGGTCGGCCCACTCCACGACCACCTCGTCGCCGAGGTCCTTCAGCGTGGCCACGACCTCGAGCGCGCGGTCCCCCTCGCCCACCCGCCAGCCCCACGTCTCCTGCTCCTCGTCGCCTCCGAGACCCAGCCGCTCGACGAGCGCGTGGCCTGCCTTCCGCTCGTTCTGACGGTCGCGGCGCGCACCGTGGCGATCGCGCCCCTGGCCCTCCAGCACCAGCCCCGGGCCCTCCCCGGGCGGGAACAGCGGCCCGAATTTTACCGGGCGCACCGCCAGGCGAACCTGCAGCGCCCCCGACGCCAGCAGGTCGAGGCGCGCCACCAGGCGATCATCGGCGGGCCCGATGGACCGCGTCCACTGCGACGGAAACTCGATGTCGACGGTCTCCTGCAGGGACTCGAGGCGCGCGGCGAGCGCATCATGCGCGTCGGCTGGAAAGCGCGCAGGCGCCACGGCGAGCGCCTGCACCAGCGCCGCAGCCTGCGGGCTCACCTGCGCCAGCAACACCTGCCTCCCGCCGTCGACGGCCTCCGGCCGATGCACGTGGATGAGGTGGTGGTCATCGACCAGGGCGGCCGCCACCTCGGATGGCAGCATCGTCCGATCGAGGAGATCGAAGCGCGCCAACAAGCTGCCGTCAGGCTCGGTCACGAAGCGCAGGCGCAGTCGCCCCTGCCGGATCTCCACGCGCGCGCCCGCACGATCGCCCTCGAGAAACACCGCGGGGTGGTCCATCAGCGCGCGCAGCACGCCGAAGACCTGCCCCGGCGCCAGCGGGCCACCCCACGCGTTCGAGCGGCGCGCGAACCGATCTTCGTAGGCCTGGTAGGCGAGCCGGTCGATCGCGGTGAGGTCGCGCCTGTCCGGCAGCGCGAACCACGGCAACTTCGTGCCCTTCGAGAACGGACGCCCGCCGCTGCGCTTCTGGATCACGGGCTCGACGTTGAGCGCCCCCATCCCGAGCATCGTCAGGCGAAACGCGATCCGCTCCTCCACCCCCGGCCGCGCGCTCCGCCCGGCCGCCTCGAGGCGCGCGAGCCTCTCGTCCAGCGTGCCGAGGGCGAACTGCCACGCCGGCAAGCGCAACAGCTCGGCGAGGGTTTCGTGGGCCGCCTCGTGGCGGGGGTCGCGCACGAAGTCGATCATCGCGTCCAGCGCGCCCAGTCGTTCGAGCGCTGACACTTCGCCGCGCGGCGAGGACCGGACCCCGCGGTGTACGAAGCGCAGGGCCTCTTCCCGCCAGCCCAGCAGCAAGAGCGCCACGGCTTCGTGGCTGTACAAGTGGCCACCCACGTCGCGGCTGCGCGTCTGGGTCAGCGGCAGCTCATCGTAGAGCAACATCGGCGCCGGCTCGCGCGCCACCCACACGGCCACCACCTCGTAGGTCCCGACTGGCCGGGGCGCGGCCTCGCGCGACCCGAGCAGCTCCGCCCGCGCGCCTTGCAGACGGGTCAGGAACGCCGCCAGCGCCTCATCCTCGGGATCGCGGCCGTTGGCCTCCAGAAACGCGCGCGCCGCGCGCTGCGCGGTGGCGAGGTTCGCCAGCCGGTGCAAGAACGCCCGAGCGGTCTCGGCGGGGTCGAAGTACCGGCGGAGCGCCGCGGATCGGGCCGGATCCAGCAGGATCTGCCGGTAGGTGAGCGATTCCCCATTTCGCCCGGGAAGCGACGAGCCCGGCAGCGCGCTCGGGCCGATGATCACGTCGTCGAGCCGATCGGCGATCCCGTGGGCGGCCGCCCACGCCAGCAGGTCCTCCGGCTCGTCGGGAGGCATCGGAACCATCTCGGGGGCTGCACCGGCCACGTCGCGTACTATATCCGCGCGTTCGCGGCGCCGTTGCGTCGGCGGGGCCTTTGACCGGGGCGGCGACCCGTGAAACCATCGCCGCCCGATGGCCGAGGACGAACCCGCGATCGCGGCGCCGCGGGCGGGCGGCGCGCTCATGGACGCCATCGTCTCGCGGCGCGCGCGCGTCGTCGTCGTGGGCGCCGGTTATGTCGGCCTGCCGCTCGCCGTCGAGCTCGCGCGCGCCGGCTTTCCGACGACCGCCTACGACACGGCCCGCGAAAGGATCGACGCCCTCCGGCGCGGCCATTCCTACCTCGGTGACGTCTCGTCCGACCAGGTCGCGGCGCTTGTGAAGGCGGGCCGGCTCGACGCCACCAGCGACGCCGACGCGCTGGGTGCCGCCGACGTGATCGTCATCTGCGTCCCGACGCCTCTCAACAAGACGAAGGATCCCGACAACTCCTTCATCATGAGCGTGGCGGAGGTGCTGGCGCCCCGCATGCGGCCCCGGCAGCTCATCGTGCTCGAGAGCACCACCTTCCCCGGGTTCACGCGCGAGGCTTTGCTCCCGCGACTGGCGCGGGGCGGGCTGCGGCACGACGAAGACTTCTTTCTGGCGTTCTCTCCCGAGCGCGTGGATCCAGGGAACCGGGAGTTCCAGACCCGAAACACGCCGAAGGTCCTGGGCGGCATCTCGCCGGCCAGCCTGGCGCTGGCGTCCGCCCTTTACGGCACGTTCATCGACCGGCTGGTGCCGGTGACGTCGACCGATGCGGCCGAGATGGTGAAGCTGCTGGAGAACACCTTCCGCGCTGTGAACATCGGCCTCGTCAACGAGGTGGCCATGATGTGCGCGCGCCTGGGCCTCGACACGAACGAGGTGATCGCCGCGGCGGCGACGAAGCCGTTCGGGTTCATGCCCTTTCATCCGGGGCCGGGGCTCGGCGGGCACTGCTTGCCCATCGATCCGCACTACCTGTCGTGGAAGCTGCGGACCCTAGCTTACACGGCGCGGTTCGTCGCCCTCGCCGACGAGATCAACGGCTCGATGCCCGAGTTCGTGGCGACGATGATCGTCAGCGCCCTCAACGACCGGAAGCAGTCGGTGCGCGGCTCGCGGGTGCTGGTTTGCGGCGTCACCTACAAGCGCGACGTCGAGGATATCCGCGAATCACCCGCGCTCGAGATCATCCACATCCTGCGACGCGCGGGCGCCGAGGTTGCCTACGCCGACCCCTTCGTCCCCCTGCTGCGGCTGGGCGCCGACACGCTCACGAGGGTGCCCCTCGACGACATCGCCGGGTACGACTGCGTCGTCATCGCGGCCGACCACACCGCTGTCGACTACGCCCGCCTCGTGGAGCAGGCGGCCCTGGTCGTCGATGCGCGCGGCGCGACCCAGGCGCTTCGCCAGCGGTTCGGCCACAAGATCGTATTCCTCTAAGGGATGCCCGACGCCCGACCCTGTCCTCGCGTCGCTTGTTTCAAAAAGGTCACCAAACGATCAAGCGGGCGCCACCTGGGCTGTTCACGATCTGGCTCTACAAACAACGAGCTGACGTAGACCAGGAAAGGATTCGACCATGTTTGACTTTGACGTGCGCGCCACCACCCCCCTCACCGAGTCGGAGCTGCTCGAGAGCCTGGCCCGTATTCCCGCGCTAGAGGACGACCTGCGGACTCCCGTCGACGAAATTCCGCGTCGGCCGGCGTTGATTCTCGCGCCGCAACGGACGGTGCAAGAGGCTTCGCAGTTCATGGCGGATCGCAAGACGGGCGCGGCGCTGGTCGCTTCGCATGGCGTGCTGCTGGGCGTACTGACCGAGCGTGACCTCCTGGCGCGGCTGCTGGCCACACCGCCGCTCACCGGCGGCTCACCCGTATGGATGGCCATGACCAAGGGCCAGGACACGCTGCTGGAGAGCGACGCCGTCGGGTACGCCCTCCGCCGCCTGCGCAACCTGGGAACGCGGGCCCTGCCGGTCATCCACGCCTCGGGCGCGCTGCGCGGTTTACTCGACCTCCACGACGTCGTGGCCTGGCTCTGCGATCGGCTGGCAGCCCGGACGGCGTCGTGGGACGCCAGGCTGCCGGGCCTGGTGCAGGGTGGGTCGCGAGACGAATAGGGGCGGGCGGGAATGCGGGCCCAACCAAATTCGAGCTAACCTTCCCCTTCCACGATGACGGGATAGGAGTCGGCGAGCCGGTAACCCGTGCCGCGCACGGTTTCTATGAGGCTGCCGGCGGACCCTAGCTTGTCGCGCAGGCGCTTGACGTGGGTGTCGACGGTGCGCGTGGAGACCCCCGGCTTGTAGCCCCACACGTCCTCCAGCAGATCCTCCCGCGACCGGACGCGACCGCGATGGGAGATCAAGTAGACGAGCAGTCGCATCTCGATCGCGCTCACGTGGATTTCATTCTGCTTGACGAACACGTAGTGACCGTCGACGTCAACGCGCAGCGGCCCGACGGTGAACTTCTTCCGGCTCGGCTCCGCCGGCACCAGAGCCGCCGCTCCCGCCAGCTGTCGCGCCTGCGGCCCCGCGCCCGCGAGGCTCCGTCCTCGCAAGACCGCATTGACGCGCAACAGGAGCTCGCGAACGCTGAACGGCTTCACGACGTAGTCGTCCGCCCCCACCTCGAAGCCGACGACGCGGTCGATCTCTTCCCCCTTGGCCGTCAGGATGATGATGGCGGGCTGCGTTCCGGTCGTTCGCGCGCGAATACGACGGCAGACCTCGGTGCCCGGCAGGTCCGGCAGCATCAGGTCGAGGAGGATGACGTCTGGCGCGAAGCTCTCGAACAGGACGAGACCGCGCTGGGCGGTGTCGGCCGTCTTTACCTGAAAACCGCCGGTCTGCAGGTTGTAGCTCAGCAGGTCGCGAATGTCGGGCTCGTCCTCGATCACCAGGACGCGCCGCTCGGACGCCCGCTCGGACGCGCGATCGTCGGCGCCATCGTCGGAGCGGCCGTGGGCGCGCTCGCCCTGTCGCTCCGCCGAACGGTCGCTCGACCCGTCGCTCGCTCGGTCACTCGATCCGCCTTGAGCCATCATCGCCGGGCACCTTAGAGGATGTGCGTGACGCTCCGGTGACGCGAAAGAAACTTCCTGGAAAACGCAGCGGGGGCTTGCTTGGCGAAGCGATTCAGCGCGAATTCGGGCTCGTCGCGGCACGAGCAGCGGCGCGACTCCGCGCCCCTCCCCGCGCGCAACGCCCACGCGACCTCTCAGTGACGGTTCCGTGACACAGCAGAAACGCTTGCAGGGCGCAACTCTTTCGATTGCCAGCTTGCGCGCGGTTCGGATAGTGGGTTCGAAGTTCACTTGGTCCCTCATCAGTGCAACCGGCGAACGCCCCCGGGCACGTGGCTCGCACGTACAACCTGACGTATGTCCCCAAGCGACAACGTTTGGACCGCCCCCGAGGTCGCGGTGGACACCGTCGTGTACTTCTGGGTGGTCCTCCGGGACGAGCGGGGCGGCGTCGACTTCGCGGCCTTCGATCTCGTCGTTTCACCGTGAACCGTGCGTGATCGAGCCGACAGGCCTGTCGCCAGATTGTAACGGTCCCCGGCGCGGACCGTCGAGTAAGGTCCAGACAGGATGCAGATTCTCGTTGTTGAAGACGACCCTGACATCCGCCTGACGCTCGAGCAGAACCTGGGTGACGCAGGGTACGTGGTCTGCTCGGCCGGCACCGCGAGCGACGCGCTCCGTTTGGCCGAGTCGTGGCGGCCCGACCTCGTGCTGCTGGATTTGATGCTTCCGGACCGTCCCGGGACCGAGGTGTGCCGCGCCCTACGCGCCAGCGCCACGACGCGGTCCGTCCCCGTCATCATGGTGACGGCGCGAGCCGGCGAGGACGACCGGATCGCGGGCCTCGAGCACGGCGCGGACGACTACGTTCAAAAGCCGTTCAGCATGCGCGAGCTGATGCTGCGAATCGAGGCGGTGCTGAAGCGGAACCGGCCCCGAGAGGCCGCGGTCAGGATCGATTCAGTCTGGGTGGCGGCGCGCGAGCAGATCCGCGTCTGGGACGGATTCTCGGCGAACCACTTCGAGCGCGGCGAGTGGCGCGAGTGTCAGGAGATCTGCCGCACGATCCTGCGTCGTTACGGCGAGCAATTGACGCCGCCGGAGGTCGCCGTCTTCCACGATCGCATCCGGCGTTGCACCGACAAGGTCGGGATCGGGGCGACGGATCCGGCCCACGAGGGCGAGCCCAACCAACATCGGTAGCCCCTCGACCGCGTCGGGGCCCAGGTCAGAACCGCCAGGCGCGGCTTTGACCGGCGCTGTATTCTGCGCGATAACCGCACGGCCCATGGGCGCCATGCCGAAGGTCGAGCGTCATCGCCAGAGGCCCTGCCAGCGGAGCGCCGCCCGTCGCTGCAGTGCGGGGGCGACATTCGTCTTCCTGCTTTGGACGTGCGCGACGGGTTGTCAGGCCAGTGATCCATGCGCCCAGACCGGCGTCGCCTGTGGCGGCAGCCCCGTCGGGCAGTGGACGCTGTCCGATTCCTGCCAGGATCCGACGGTTCGCACGACGCTGCCGAGGACCTATCTCGGGCAACCCATCGAGACCGCGGGCGCACACCCACCCGAGCCCGCGACCAGCGATTGGTGCGCCGACCTCCAGTACACGCCTAGCGGCATCGGAGCGCTGAACTTACCGCACGACACCTCTCGCATCATCGGCGCCTACGTCGTCTACGGCGAGGACCACACGTACAGCGCCTTCGTCACCCAGTCCGCGCACACCGACATCGAGTTCTCATTCGCGTGCTTGTCGCGCTTCGGCACGTTCACGGGATGCGCAGACTTCGGAGTGGCTTTCGCGATCTACGGCGCGGGCCTCGGCGGCGTGAAGGACACGGAATGCCATGACAGCGCCAACGGCTGCCTGTGCAGTTACACGGTCGAGAGCGATGCAGCGGGGTCCAACTTGAATGGTACGTGGAGCACGAACGGTAACCTGCTGACCCACTTCGCGGGCAGCATGGTGCTCCCCTCGCAGGCTGACTTTTGCACCAACGGTGACCGCCTGACGCTCTGGGGGCACGATGGAACCGACATCATGGATCTCAGCGGGGTTGCGACCATGTATCTCGGTCGAATCGTCTGTGGCAACAACGTGGTGGAGCGAGGAGAAGAGTGCGATCCTCCGAACACCCAGACCTGCGACGCCAACTGTCGCACGATCAAGGCCGCACCTTGACGCGCACCTTGACGCGATCGAGCGAAAGCGACCCGACCTTCGCGCGGCGCCAGGCGTCGCCTCTCGTGCGGACGCCGCAGGCCGCTTGAACCTTTTTGCGGCACGTAGCCTGCGTTGATGTCGACTGCAGGCTACGCACCGCAAAAAGGCACGCGCGACCACGGCGCCACTTGCAGAGACAGGGCCCGATTCGCGCGTAACGTGGATCGGGTGCGACCAGGAGGAGTCGCGACGCTTGGCGCCGCTCGAAGCTCGGGTCGCTTTCGCTCGGGTCGCGTAGGGGTGACCCTAGAAGAACATTCGCAGGCCGAGCTCGGCGCGCTGGTTGCGCTGCTTGGGGTGCTCGGCCGCGGACGGAGAGCTCGTTGCGAAGGGGAGGTCGCCAAAGGTCTGTTGGGTGACTTGATAGGACAGCCCCACCTCGGCGGCCGGCGTCAGCATGATGAACAGGTTGCCGTCGAGGTAGTCCTGGCGGGTGAAGATTCCCCCGCGGCCGCCCTCCGGCGTAAGCTGTAAGATATTCTTCGACTCCACACGTGAGGCGGTCGCCGAGACCCAGATCCGGCCGCCGTCGATCGGCAGGTAGTACTGCAGACCGACGACCAGCGACCGCCAATCAATGGTCTTCAGGTTCGAGTTGGCGTCGTAGGTGACGATACCGCTGTCGATGTTGGGGCGATAGATCGGCGGCGGCGTGATCACGCCGCTCGGATCGGGCAGGATCGGGAACAGCGCGCCCCCCGTGAGCCCGGTATAAAGATCCGAGATCCCGGTCCCCATCGAGGCCTCGCCCGTGATGGACAGGGCATTACTCTTGTCGGCTAGCTCCCGCGCCGGAATCACGGGGAGAAACACGTTCGCGGCGAGACCCCATCCGTAGGCGACGCGCGGAGCGCCGGGCGCCGTGAGGAATTCGGCGACTGCGAAGCGGCGCCCCACGCCCGAGATGCCAATCGCGAGAGGTTGGATGCCCGGTTGCCCGAAGCCTTGTGCGCTGGCGCCTCTCCAGGCGCCGGCGCTGAGCTTGATACCGGCCTCGACGTCCGGCATCTCCGAATCCCGCTGGACAGGCCGAACGGCGGCCGCGGCAATGTCCACCGACACGGCCGCTCCCGTGAAGGTTCTGGAGAAGCGGATCTGGGGATTCCGGTGGTAGATCTCGCCGCCCACGCCCAGGAAGGCGACGCTGTTCTGGTAGAAACCCGCGCCTCCCCATCCGAACAGATCGTGATACTGGCCGGCCAGGACGTCGACCACCGGGGTCTCGAGCTTCAGATAGAACAAGCGCAGCCGGATGGAAGGCGTCGTGAAGGCCGTGGCCTCGGTCGCGTCCGTGGGCTGAACGCCGAAGAAGTCGACCTCCACCTGCCCCGTTGTCTTGATGTGGTGTGCTTCAGGCGCGGCGACGCGGAGACCGAACAGCGAGTTGTTGACGGTAAATTGCGTGCGGCCGTGGCGCCAGGCGTAGTTGTCAGGTCGCCCGGGTCGGGCCAGAACCGTGTTGTTCGACGCGGGGCCATAGCTCTGCGTCGTGTCGTGCATGCCGTCGAGCTCGGCGATGCCATAAAGCGACGTTCGCCACCGCGTCTCGAGGGCATGGCTTTCGAGCGACGCTGCCGCAGGGGTCGGCGAGTCGGCCGCCATTCCTGGAGCGGCGACCTGTGCCACGCCGCCGCCGTCCTGGGGCGCTTCTGGCGGCGCCGCCTGCGCGTCCGACGTGGCTTCTGGCGGCGCGTGCGCAACAGTCGCTTCCTCGGCCTTCGCCGGCACCGAGGTGGCAAACACGAGCAACAACGTCTCGACGAGGATCGCGGATCGTGGGCGGGTCATCAGGGCGCCTTCTCCAAGCTCAGGGACATGACCCCAGGCTCTCCCAGGATGGATGTCCCATCGTGTCCCCAGAGGTTCATTCGGCTCCCGGAACCCTGGACGCAATAGTCGGCCTGCGACGGCAGCAGGCTGGAGGCGTCGAAATAGGTCACGGTGCTCCCTTGGGCAAGCCAGTGACCCTTGAACGTGCCCGCGTACGCGACGGTGTAGGAGCAGGAGCACCCGCCGAGGTCGTTGCCGTCGCAGTGAATGTCGCGATACGCGTTGTAGAACCGGCAGCTCGAGGGCTCAGCCAGGCTGTCCGAACACGGCACCCCAGGGCTGACAGGCGCGGCGGACGCGAACGTGGTGAGCGACGCCGCCACCATGTCGCAGGTGAGCGCCAGGCCGGATCTGGTCAGGCAGTTCGCGGACAGGTCCACGCTTCCCGGGCCGGTCGTGTCCAGCTCGATCTGGTACGTCCCATCGCCGTTGTGGGCGAAGCTGCCGCCGGACACGCTGAGGGCATCGTGGGGGAACACGAAGTTGCTGATGGAACCCCGTGTGCCGAAGATGATGGAGGCGCACCAGTCACTGCTGGTGGCGCTGGGAACCGGCTGGCGCGCGACCTGCGCGGGCTGTCCCACATACGTCATTTGCACGGGGGGCGTGAAAATGGGGTCTCGGCATCCACCGACGACGTTCCAGGTTCCGGTCGCGTCACCTCCGCAGGCCGCGCCGGGGGCGCCACAGACCTGCGCCAGGTTGCCGCAGCCAGGGCCGAGCGCCGCGGCGACAAGCAGCCCGACTATCGTGGCGGCCGCCGCGGGCGCCGAACGGTTGAGGTTCATGCGGGCGGGGAGTTTCGACCAATCCAGCGAATCTGGCAACCGATCGGGGAAAACTTGGGCAACTTGCCTGCGCTCAGAGCTTGGAGAAGAACTCCCAGAACGCGGGGTCGGCGGTGGTGTGCTGGTCGTTGTGCATCTGGCCGAGCGTCACGCAAAACACCATGGGGTTGGCGGCTGGGCAGGTCATGAACTGATAGCAGCGAAGGTTGTTCCCGTTGGGAACGCCGGTGATCGTGTACGGCGCCAAGCCCGCGGGGAGGGCTGTGGTGGCGTCGGGCCGAGGAGGCGTGGGAAATGCTCCCGTGCAACCGTTCGCCGCAAATAACCGCGTGGCCGCGTCGACCGAGCCGAGGAAGGGATTGCTGGCGTCAAGGGCGTCGTGAATCAGGAACGCCGCGAGGGGGTGCTTGACGCAATAGTCATTGGCGCCGGTCGAATTCGTCTTGATGTTCGGGGGCAGCCCGCCCGTGACGTTCGCTTGCGCCCGAATCACGTCCGGGAACCAACAGCCTAGCTGCTGGGCGAGCCACCCTCCGCTGGAATAGCCCGCGTAGAATTGATGGCCCTTGTCCACGCAGTAGCTGCCTTCGATGGCCTTGTGCAGGGCATCGAAGTAGGCCCGTTCCATGGCGGCGGACGTGGGGCCGTCCGGGATGGTGTTCGCGGGAACATAGGCCCAGTCGTCGAAGCAATACGCGGAGTCCGCCGTGCATCCCGACGTGTTTCCCACCTGGCAGTTCATGGGGTTGTACTCCGCCGGGTTGTAGGTGCCCGGCTCCAGCTGGACGATGATGGCGTTGCTGGCGGGACCCGTCGCTCCCTGCGTCATGGGGTCAGTGTCGATGGGGAGGCCCTTGGGCGTCGTCATCGTCGATTGAGCCTTCCCGCAGCCCGGGCCGAGGTAGACGACCTTGTACGGCTTGGTCTTGTCGTAGTTGTTCGGAAGCCGGACGTAGTAGGTGCGATCGATGTTGGCCGCGGCCTGGCTGTAGTTGCTGAACGACTGGGCTTTGATGGTGATCGAGAATTTGCCGAACTGGGTGGTCCCGATCATGCCGGTGGCCGTGGGCGGCGTCATGCCGCACCCCGCGCTCATCGTCGTCGACGTGGACCCACCGCCGGCGCCTCCGGTCGCGCCCGACGAGCCCCCTTGAGGCGTCGTCCCGCCCGATCCCGTCTGCGCCCCACCGGCGCCGCCAGTGCCGGGGCTGTTACCGCCGACCGAGTTGTTTCCGCCGGACGCCGCGCCGCCGCTGCCGGTGTCGCCGGTCATGCCGCCCGTCGATGTGGCCCCCCCCGTCCCGGTCGCGCCGCCAGTGCTCGTCGTGCCGCCCGTGCTGCTGCCGCCGCCTGTCCCAGTCGCGCCGCCAGTGCTCGTCGTCCCCCCCGAGCCGGTGGCACCGCCAGAGCTGGAGCCGGTCGTTCCGCCCGTGTGAACGAACCCCCCCGAGCCCGGATTTGACGACGAACAGGCCCCCAGGCCGAAGGCGACGAGAACAACTACCGGTAATCGCATTATGTCGATCCTCCTGAAAACGATCATTACCGCACCGGCGCCTCCGCCGGATTCGAATTCGAACGCGCGGCTGAAAAGACGGTCGCCGTCCGATGTACCCGCTGTCCCCCGGATCCGAGAGACCCGTTTGCTCAGAACCCCGCCAGCGGTCCGGTGAAGGTGGACTGCTCGCTCGTGGCCGCGCCGGTCATCCCGAAGGTGTTCTCGTTGATGCCCATCATGTTCAGGAAGCTGACGAACAGCTTGTTGTGAGCGGGGCCGACGCCATAAGGAATCGCGTTCGGACCGGGCGGGTAAGCCGTGGACCCGAGGTAGTCGATGAAGCGCCCGCCCTTGAGGCCGACGCCCGACCCGCCGCCCACCACGTAGGGGATGTTCGTGTAGCTATGCACGCCCCCGAGACCGACCTCGGTCGTCCACAGCATCAGGGTGTTGTCGAGCAGCGTGGTGCCGTTCGGCATCGCGATCGCCTTGAGCTGACCGAGCAGATACGCGTACTGCATCGCGTACCACGTCCCGATGTGGCTCAGGTCCTTCCGGATCGTGGTGACCTGGTCCATGTTCACCACGCCCGACGGCGGAGGGTTCATCTGCGAGACCGCGACGGTCTCGTTGTGGGTCATCATGTGGTGCTCTTTGGTGCCGGTGTACGCGATGGCGGGCAACACGCTGAGATAGCTGAAGGCGGGGGTGTCCAGCCACGTGTGTATGACCGTGCTCTCCGCCGTGGACCACTGCATGCTGGCCACCCGGGTGATGTCGCAAGAGTAGGCGAGCACCATGAGATCGAGCTGGGTCTTGCCGACGAGCGGGTAGTTGGTGACGCAGAAATTCGGCGTCTGCATCGCCAGCTCCGTGGGCGTGCGCAGATCCTGATCTCGCAGGCACTGCTGTCGCGCGGGCGCGGCCGGCGTGATGTTCAGCTGGCCAGGGCAAGCGATCGGGTTGTTGATCAGCGTGGTCAGGTTGGTCTCGATCATCCGCACGAAGTCGAGGTGCTGCTGCAGCTTCGATCGGTCGTCCGCGCCGACCTTGCCCATCAGGGTGGTGTAGTCGCCTTGCGCGTAGTCGAGCACCGACTTCTTGTTCTTGAGGGCCGCCACCACCTGCGCCGCGGTCCCCTGCGTCGAGGTGCCGAAGAGCCGGGTGTAGATCTGTACGGGGTCGTCGACCGGCGGCACGGACAGCGCGCGCTTGCCGTTCGGGTTGGTGTCGTTCTGGTTGACGTTGCCGTAGCACATCTGGGTGACCAGCAGCTCGAGGAACGTGTCCGTCGATTCGACGCCGAGCTCGAGCGAGCGCAGGGGCGTCGTCGTGCCGATGGCCATGGCGATGTGCTGGTCGATCGACGGGCCACCCGCCGAACCGTCGACGAAGTGGTTGGCGCGGCCCGCGCCCGACGGACCCTTGATCAGCGGGATCGCCGTCAAGCCGTGGGTCATCCCCTGATCGTGAACGTTCGCGATGGGGCCGTACTTGCCCTGCGTCGACTCCATGCCGACGCCGCGGAGGACGACGATGTTCTGCTGGACGGCCGCCAGCGGCTGCAGGACGGGCGACAGCGTGAAGTTGGTGGAGATGGCCGGGTTCGTCTTGCTCGGGCTCGCCGTGGTCGGGTTCGTCCCCGTCGGCGTCCAGAACTCGGGCTCCGTACCACAGGCGCTGAACATGACGCCGAAGCGCTTGGGGATGGCGGCCGCCTGCGCGCGGCTCGACTTCGGCATCATGGCGTCGAGGAAGGGCAACGAGATGCCCGCGCCGAGGGCGCCCCGAAGCATGGTGCGCCGCGAGAGCCGGTGAGGAATGCTGCGTACTATGTTCTGCTCGCGTTTCATGGCGTTGTGCTCTCCGGCTACGGAACGATTTTGAGTTGGCGGAAGCTGTTACTGGTGACGAGGTCCGCCACCAGATCCACCAGCTTCTTGTCGGAGGTGAACCCCGACGTCAGCCAGTTCAGATAGTCCTGATCGTCGGGCGTCACCAGCTTGCCGGTCGCGTACTGGAACCATCCCTGCAGATAGCAGGCGCGCGTCTCCGACCGCTGCGCCACGAGCTGGGCGAGCTCTGGAACGCCGTTGAACTTGACCGCGTTGGTGCCGTCGGCGTCCGTGATCTGACCGGAGACATCGAGGGCCATCCCGCGGTCGGTGTCCCGCCAGCCACCGATCATGTCGTAGTGTTCGAAGGGAAGGCCGAGCGGATCGATCGCCGCGTGACAGGCCGCGCACGCGGCGTTGAACTCGTGACCCGTCGCCTGATCCCGGGCCGTCTTCGTGATGTCGAGCGGATGAAACATGGCCACGATCGCCGGGCTCGGCTCCGGCACCGGCCGGCAGAGCAGCTGCTGCAGGACGAACTTCCCGCGGCGGATCGCGGTGCCCATGTCCTGCGGCGCGTTTCCCGTCCCGTCCTTGGCCAGCGTCGCCAGCAGCGACGGCTGGGTCAGCAGGCCCATACGCTGGGCCGCCGGCAGATCGATCCGTCCCCAGGTCGTCGCCGTGACGCCCGAGGGAGGGTTCACGCCGTAGAAGCTCGCGATGTCGGAGTTGCCCCACGTGAACGAGGACTGAAGCAGGTCGTTGAACGTTCCGTTCTGCGTGAACATCACGTTCTGGATGAACCCGCGCGTCTCCTGCCCCATCTCGACCGCCAGCAGCGAGGTGAACTTCGGAAACGCCACGGGGTCCTTGGTCAGCGCGCTGATCGTGTCGATGCCGAGCCACAGCTCATGCATCCTCACCAGGTTCGTCTGCGAGCGGGGCATGGCCAGCAGGCGCGTGAGCTGCGTCTTCACCTCGTCAGGTTGCAGCAGCTTCCCTGAATCGGCGGACGCCATCAACGTTGCGTCCGGAGTGGAGCCGTTGATGAAGAACGACAGCCGCGTGGCGATTTCGTAAGGCGTGAGGCCCAGGATCCCCGACGCCACCGTCTGCGACGAGTCGCCGAGCTCGGGTCGGAACAGGAAGTTCGGGGAGATCAGGATGCCCTCGATCGCCATCGAGAGTCGCGTCTTGTAGTCGCCCGCCATGGTGTTGGAGAACAGGGCCCAAAGCGCGGTCTTCTCGGCGTCCGTCAGCGGCCGGCGGTAGGCCCGCTTGGCGAGGTCATAGAGGTAGGGCTGCGCGCAGGCCATCTCGCTCTTGGCCGTGACGTCGCATCCCGTGAGCGTGGTGGGGTTGGCCAAGACGCCCGTCCACACCTGGGGGGTCTGGCCGTCGCCGAGCGTGATCATCTCGGCCGCGGCCTGGTACTGCTCCATCCTGACCTGCGTCGCGTTCTGCGAGCTGGAGATGTTGAGGAAGTTGAGCGTCTTCGTGTCGTTGACGAAGGTCGGCGGCGGGATGGTGAAGCCGGGGAACAGGTCGGACGTCGCCGCCGCGTACTCGGTGTTCGTGAGGCGCCGGATGGGGAGCGCCGCGGGCGCGGGCCCCCCGGCGGGGTACGTCACGGCGCCGCCCGTGCCTCCCGTGCCGGAGCCGTTCGAGCCCCCCGAGCCGTTGCTGTTGGACCCGCCCGAGCCAGAGTTGTTCGAGCCGCCGCTCCCCGAGTTGGCGGACCCACCCGAGCCCGAGCCGCCGCTGCCCGAATTCTTCGAGCCGCCGCTCCCGGAATTGTTCGAGCCGCCGCTCCCGGAGTTGGCGGACCCGCCGGTTCCGGACCCGGAGCTGCCTCCACTCGGGGCGCATCCCGCCGCCCCGAGGGCCAGCCCCGCCACGATGGTCCCGCCGAGCAAAAGTGTCTTCGCTGACTTCATGGAAACCCCTTCTCCGGTTTCTCGTCACCACCACGGGGACGCGCCCAGGCCCGCGCCTGTCCGGCGCGTGTGAGTAAGAATCCACCATTTAACATGAAACGCACCCAAAGAACCGGAAAGAACCGGAAAGAACCGGAATGAAACGTACCCAAAACCGGAATGCGACGAGTCAGTAGCGCCCCAAGGTTATCTTGGGCCTCCCCGGGCGCCAGCATGATCGAGCCCCCACTGCCCAACGGCCGATGCGGGCACTCATGGTGACGCGCGCCACCGGGACGGTGGGCACGGTGTCCTCGGCCCCCTCAGCCCGTCCGGCGGGCCGCGAACACGAACGCGCCCACCTCGGTCAGGCCCGGATCGTGGACCCCGCCCGAGGCGTCGGCCGGGCGCGGGGGAAGCGACGAGGCGAGGAGGCGGCGCGGGAGCTCATCCAGCACGCGCTGGTGCCCGAGGCAGAGGCTTCGGTAGCGCGCGGCACCAGCCCCCGTCCGCCACGCGGCCCGGGTCACGATCTCGTCAATCTCGATCCTGAAATCCGGACTCTCCCGGAAGCAGGTTTGCAGCACGCTCTGCAGGTACCGCGCCGAGTGAAACGGCAGCGGCTCGATCGGGGGATGGCCTTCGGCGAAGGCCAGGCGCGCCGCCGACTCGAGCAGCGCACGCAGCGAGGCCCGTGACGGCCCGCTCGACGCGAGCGCCTTGAACCCGTTCGTCGCGGCGATCGCGTCGAAGGGCTCGGAGAGAAAAGCCTTGAAATACCCGCCAAACGCCGCGGCGAGCTGTTGCCCCCGGGCGGTCGCGAACCCGAGGAGCCCCGTCACCCAGCCGCGCTTCACGAGCACGATGTCGAGCGGCCAGTCATGGTCGCCCGGATCTCCGAAGACGTTGGGCAAGGGAACCAATCCAGCGGCGGCGAGCTTCCCGAACGGCGCTTCGAGCAGCGTCGCCATGTCCATGACGTGGACGAAGCTGCCTCCCGGGGCGATCACCCGGCCGAGCTCCGCGACGACCGCGGCCGGATTGTCCAGCGCATCGAAGACGCACAGGGCCAGGACCTGGCCGACGGTCCCCGTGTCGAAGGGCAGCCGCTCGGCCGGCGCGACACGGGTCTTTGCGTCAGGGGACCGCTCGCGCAGCGCCCGCAGGGCCGGCGCGGACGGATCGGTGTGGATCGCGCGCTCGCGCAACGGCGATACCAGCAGCTCGCGGAGCTGGCCGGTCCCGGCGCCGATCTCGACGATGGGCAGCCCCGGCAACGGTGGCGACCTCCGCAGCGCGTCCGCGACGATCTGCCCGAGCAAGTCCGCATAGGGCTCGCGGCGGCGGCGCAAGAGCTCGAGCGCGTCGAGCAGCGCCGCGTCGTCCGGGGAGCGCGCGCCCATTGGCGATTTCTACGACTTGCTCCCGGCGCGCGCAACGATCATCCGTGACCGCTCTCCATGGCTCGCGCAACGCGGGCGCCGTCAATCAATGCGGCGCGACGGCGTAGAAGGCCCCGAGCGAGAGCAGCGCCCCGGCGATGCCGACGATGGTCTCGCACACCGTCCACGTGCGCAGCGTCTGCGACACGCTCAGCCCCAGGAAGTCCTTCACGATCCAGAAGCCGGCGTCGTTGAGGTGTGACAGGAACAAGGAGCCGCAACCGATGGCGACGACCACGAGCGCGATCTGATTCGCCGTCAGCTCCGGGTGGAGCGCGAGCACGGGAACCAGCAGCCCGGACGCCGTCGTGATCGCCACCGTCGCCGAGCCGGTGGCCACTCGAATGAACGCCGACAGCAGCCAGCCGTAGAGCAGCGGCGGCAGGTGCATGGCCTCGCCCCCGCGCCCGATCGCCTCGGCGACGCCGGCGTCCCGCAGCACCCGCGCGAAGCCGCCGCCGCCGCCGACGATCAACAACGTCATGCCCATCGCCGAGATACACTCCTCGGTGAACTTCAGCACGTCGGCGCGCCGGTACCCGCAACGCGTCCCGAAGCCCCAGCTCGCGAACAGCACCGCCACCAACAGCGCGATGGTTGGGTTGCCGACGAACGTCGTGACGACCCGAAGGCGATGGCCGGGCGCGAGCGTCAGCTCGCCCAGCGTCGCCAGCAGCATGAGCCCCACCGGCAGCAGGATGGACGCCAGCGTCAACGCGAATCCGGGGGGCGTGAAGCCGGCAGGACGGACCTTCGCGTGCACGGCAAGCGGCGGCGGATTCGCGGCGACGCGTCTCACCGCGAACCTTGCGAACACGGGGCCGGCGATGGCGGCGGTGGGGATGCCGATGACGAAGCCCCAGAACAGCACCAGGCCCATCTTGGCGTTGAGGGCGGCGACGGCGACCACCGGGCCGGGATGCGGCGGCATCACGCCGTGCATGACCGACATGCACGACAACAGCGGGATGGCGAGCCGCAAGAACGGCTGCTTGGTCTCGGCCGTCAAGGTCAGCAGGATGGGGACGAGCAGCACGAACCCGACCGCGAACCAGGTGGTCAGCCCCACGACCAGCGCGAGCGCCATGATGCACCACTGGATGTGCGCCGCCCCGAAGATGCGGGCGAAGCGCTTGGCCAGGACCTCGGCGCCGCCCGACTCCGCCAGCAACTTGCCGAGCATCGTGCCGAGGCCGATGACGGCGGCGATGCCCCCGAGCGTGGCCCCGAGCCCGTCGGAGAAGGACTTCACGACGCCCGCCATCGTGTAGGCCGCCAGCCGCCCGGCGGCGTCCTTCGACGTCGCCCCCAGCAGCACGGCGCCCGCGCCGACGAGCAGCGACGCCAGCAGGAGGGCGATGAAGGCGTTGACCTTCCACCGCGTGACCATCAAGACCAGCGCGGCGATGGCGGCGAACGCGATGATCACCAGCTTGAAGTCGGCGGGGCTCACGCGCGCGACTCTCACACGAATCGCGGCGGACGCGAAGACCGAATCGTCGCTCCGGCGCCGCTCGGCCGCCGAGGCGCGCCACCGGGAAACAGCTTGACGGGCGCGCGGAACGGCGAATTATAGTCCCTCGTCGTCACAACCGGCCGAACGAGACGAAAGGCAGGCGCATGTATCTCACCAGACACCAAACGGCAGGCGGACCTCGCTGGGCGCTCGACCACCGTTTCTTGCCCTCGCAGCTGGACCTCGGCCTCCTGTTGCAGCTCCCGAAGGCGGCGCTCGGGCCGTTCCTGCGGGCCATCCCCGTCGGAGAGCCGGCGAGCGGGCCGCTGCTGTCGCCGGTCGAGCCGACCCAGGAGGTGTGGGCGGCGGGCGTGACGTATCTGCGCAGCCGCGAGGCGCGCGAGGCCGAGTCGACGGTGAAGGACGTCTACGCGCGGGTCTACGACGCGAAGCGACCGGAGCTGTTCTTCAAGGCCAGCGGCTGGCGCGTCGTCGGCCACCAGGCGCCCATCCGGGTGCGCGACGACAGCGCGTGGAACGTCCCCGAGCCCGAGCTGACGCTGGTGCTCAACGCGCGGGGCGAGATCGTCGGTTACTGCGTCGGCAACGACGTCTCGTCGCGCGACATAGAGGGCGAGAACCCCCTCTATCTGCCGCAAGCCAAGGTGTACGAGGGGTCGTGCGCGCTCGGACCGGGCATCCTGCTCGGCGACACGGAGAACCTCAAGGACCTCTCGGTCCAGATCACCATGACCCGCGAGGGCCGCCCGGTGTTCGAGGGCAGCACGCGCACGTCGCAGATCAAGCGACCGCTCGAGGAGCTGGCCGGCTTTCTTTTCCTGGAGCTCGAGTTTCCGCGCGGCACCTTCCTGATGACCGGGACGGGCATCGTCCCGCCCCACGATTTCTCGATGAGCCGCGGCGATACCGTGCGCATCTCCATCGGCCAGCTCACGCTGGAGAATCAGGTCGCCTCCGCCCGCGCGGCGCGCGCCTGACACGCGTCCCAACAAAACAACATCACCACCACCACGTGAACGAGGACCCCACCGTGACTACACCGTCGAGCCATTCAAACCCGGTCATGCCGGTCCTCATCGCCGGCGAATGGCGGGCCGCGCAGGCTCCGGCCGGCACATTCAGCGCGATCGATCCCGCCACCAAGTCGCCGCTGCCCGAGAGCTTCCCCGTGTCGAGCGCCGCCGACGTGACCGCCGCCTGCCAGGCCGGGCTCGACGCCGCGACGGCCCTGCGCGCGATGGCCGACGGCGGCGTCGAGGCCGTGGCGGTTTTCCTGGACGACTACGCCGCGCGCATCGAGGGGGCGGCGGATGCCCTGTGCGAGCGGGCCGCGCGCGAGACCGCGTACCCGGTGACGCCGCGCCTGCGCGCCGTCGAGCTTCCGCGCACCACGAACCAGCTGCGGCAAGCAGCGGCCGCCGTGCGCGCTCGCTCCTGGTGCCACGCCACCATCGACACGAAGGCGAACCTGCGGTCGAAGTATGGCCCGCTTGGCGGCCCCGTCGTCGTGTTCGGGCCGAACAACTTTCCCTTCGCCTTCAATTCCATCGCGGGCGGGGACTTCGTCGCTGCCATCGCCGCCGGGAATCCCGTCATCGGGAAGGCCAACACGGGCCACCCCGGAACGACCCGCCTGCTCGCCGAGCTGGCCCTGGGCGCGGTGCGCGCGAGCGGGTTGCCCCCGGCGATGGTCCAGCTCATCTACCGCACCGAGCCGGCCGTCGGCTTCACGCTGGTCTCGCACCCGGCGGTGGCGGCGACCGGCTTCACCGGCAGCAAGAGCGCGGGGCTGAGGTTGAAAGAGGCGGCGGATCGGGCAGGCAAGCCCATCTATCTCGAGATGTCGAGCGTGAACCCCGTCTTCATGCTGCCGGGCGCGCTCGCCGAGCGCGGACCCGCCCTCGCCAAGGAGCTCTACGACTCGTGCGCGCTCGGCGCCGGGCAGTTCTGCACGCGTCCCGGGCTGGTCATCGTGCAGCGGGACGCCGCGGGTGACGCCTTCGTCGAGGCGCTGCGCTCGGCGTTCGCGCAAGGGACACCGGGCACGCTGCTCGGGGCGTCCGGCCTGGCCGGGATCGCGGCGGGGCTCGACGAGCTGCGCGGCGCGGGCGCGGAGGTGGTGGTGGGCGGCCATCCCGTCGACGGCCCTCGCTACTGCTTCGCGAACACGCTGCTGCGTGTCACCGGAGAGACGTTCCTGGCCCGCCCGATCGCGCTTCAGGCCGAGGCGTTCGGCACCGTCAACACGGTGGTGCTGGCGAAGGACGTCGAGCAGATGTCCCAGATCGCGGCTGCCCTGGAAGGGAACCTGACGGGGGCGATCTACAGCGACACCACCGGCAAGGACGACGCGTCCTACACGCGACTCGCGTCCGTGCTGCGCGGGAAGGTCGGCCGGCTGTTGAACGACAAGATGCCGACGGGCGTGGCCGTGTCACCGGCGATGAACCACGGCGGCCCCTACCCGGCGACGGGTCATCCCGGGTTCACCGCCGTCGGGCTGCCCGCGTCCATGCTGCGCTTCGCGGCGCTGCACTCCTACGACAACGTTCGCAAGCACCGCCTGCCGCCCGAGCTCGCCGACCGCAATCCCACCGGAAAGATGTGGCGCCTGCTCGACGGCGAGTGGTCGCAGGGCGACGTGGCCGCGTGACCGGCTCGTCCCGCCCCTCACCCACCACTCACTCCACAACGGCCGGAGAATAAAATGCCGTCCCGGAGCGCGATGCCGTCGCTGGAGGAGCTCCTCGGCGGAGGTGACCTGCTCGCGGCCACGCGCACCAAGGCCTCGGGCCCCGCCGGGCAGCTGCCCATCACGCCGAAGATGTTGCTCGAGGAGCCGAGCGGCAACCTGTTCGGAATGACCCAGGACGCGGGCATGGGCTGGGCGCCGGGCGAGGTCGGGCGGGCGCAGTACTTGATCATCAGCACCCAGGGCGGCCTGCGCGACGCCGACGGCCATCCCATCGCGCTCGGCTACCACACGGGGCACTGGGAGATCGGGCTGCTCGTCAAGGCGGCGGCGGAGACCCTGCGCGACGCCGGCGTGATCCCGTTCTCCGCCTACGTGAGCGATCCGTGCGACGGGCGGACGCAGGGCACGGTCGGGATGTTCGACAGCCTGCCGTATCGAAACGACGCCGCGGTCACCATGCGCCGGTTGATTCGCTCGCTGCCGCGGCGCTCGGGCGTCATGGGCATCGCCACCTGCGACAAGGGCCTGCCGGCGACGATGCTGGCGCTGGCGGGTTGCCGCGATCTCCCGGGGATCATCGTGCCCGGCGGCGTGACCCTGCCCGCCATCGACGCCGAGGACGCGGGCAAGGTGCAATCGATCGGGGCCCGCTTCGCGCACGGCCTGATCACGCTCGAGGACGCCGCCAGCATGGGCTGCCGCGCGTGCGGGACGCCGGGCGGCGGATGCCAGTTCCTCGGGACGGCGGCCACGTCGCAGGTCGTCGCCGAGGCCTTCGGCCTCACGCTGCCGCACAGCGCGCTGGCGCCGTCGGGAGAGCCGGTGTGGCTCGACATGGCCAGGCGTTCGGCGCGCGCGCTCGTGGGCCTGTCGGCCAGGGGGCTCGCGCTGTCGGCGATCCTGACGCCAGCGGCGCTCGAGAACGCGATGCTGGTGCACGCGGCGTTCGGCGGGTCGACGAACCTGCTGCTGCACATCCCGGCGCTCGCGCACGCCGCGGGGCTGGCGCGCCCGACTGTAGAGGACTGGGTCCGCGTCAACCGCGCCACGCCGCGCCTGGTGGACGCGCTGCCGAACGGGCCGGTCGGCCATCCCACCGTGCAGGTCTTCATGGCCGGCGGGGTGCCCGAGGTGATGCTGCACCTGCGCGAGCTCGGCCTCCTCAACCTCGACGTGTTGACAGTGACCGGCGAGAAGCTGTCGACGGTGCTCGATTGGTGGGAGGCGAGCGAGCGGCGCCGACAGGCGCGCGCGGCGTTGAAGGCGTCCGACGGCGTCGATCCCGACAACGTGATCATGAGCGCCGCGCGGGCCCGGCGCGCCGGGCTCACCGGGACGGTGGTGTTTCCCGCGGGAAACATAGCGCCCGAGGGGTCGGTGGTGAAGGCGACCGCGATCGATCCTTCCGTCGTCGGCGACGACGGCGCCTACCGGCACCGGGGGCCGGCCCGCGTCTTCACTTCCGAGACGGACGCCATCGCCGCGATCAAAGGCCAGCCCGGGGGGGGCGAGGTCGGCGCGCCGATCAAACCGAACGACGTGGTCGTCCTGATCGGCGCCGGGCCGCTCGGGACCGGGATGGAGGAGACGTATCAGCTCACCTCCGCCTTGCGCTACGTCCCCTGGGGAAAGACCGTCGCCATCTTGACCGACGCGCGCTTCTCGGGCGTGTCCACGGGCGCGTGCATCGGCCACGTCGGCCCCGAAGCGCTGGCGGGCGGGCCCATCGGCAAGCTGATGGACGGCGACACGATCGAGATCGTCATCGACCGCGGCGCCATGCAAGGGCAGCTGAACCTGGTCGCGACGGCGGACGGGGACCTGGACGCGGCGGCGGCCGCGCGACTGCTCGCCGAGCGGCCCATGCACCCGGGGCTCGCGCCCCACCCGCGCTTGCCCGACGACACGCGCCTGTGGGCGGCGCTGCAACAGGCGAGCGGCGGCACCTGGGGCGGCTGCGTCTACGACGTCGAGCGCATCATCGAAGTGCTCGACGCAGGCCTCGCGGCCCTGCGCCGGCCGTCGTGAAAACGGAGCGCCTCGCGCCGCCGATCACGCCTTCGCCGAGCGGGCCCTGACCGCCGAGCGCAGCATGGCGACAGCGGTGTAGATCACGACCACGACGACCAGCCACTGCACGGCCTGGAGTGGCAAGGACTTCACGATGTAGGCGGCGATCAACACGGCGGGCACGCCACCGAGCGTGAGGCCCAGCGAGGCGCGCAGGTCGTAGCGCCGCGAGCCGATGAAGCGCAGGCTGGCGACGGGCATGAGAAACGCGCACGAGCCCATCATGACGGGGAACGCGGTCTTCGGGTCCATCCCCAGCACGCTGATGAGGATCATGCAGGGCGCGAACAGCCCGATGCCGAGCGTCATCAGCGCGCCGAGCACGAAGTTCCCGGCGACGGCGGCCGCGAGCGCGATCCCGTCGACGCCGATGGCGGTCCCGCCCGGGACGAGCGCGAGCTGGCGGACGGCGATGATGACGGCCGCGGCGAACAGCAGCACGCCCATCCCGATCTGGATCTTGCGCTTCGGCCACCGCGCCACCACGCCGGCGCCGAGATACGCGCCGGCGACGGACGCCGCGATCATCGACACCAGCGTCTTCATCTCGACGGTGACGAGCGCGATCGAGATCAGCGCCTCGGCCAGCGTGGGGAAGGTGTCACCGACATTGAGCGTGCCCGGGATGTCATCGTCGTCGACCACGCGCGAGAGCTTGAACAGCGACGTCGTCGTCGCGAACGAGCCGATGCCGAGCATGTCGAAGAAGTTGGTGACGAACCCGACCGCGACGTGAGCCCTCGTCGGCATCCAGCCCGCGAGGCCGGTCGCGTCGGACGCTCCCCCGGCATCCGGGCGCCGCCTTTCGAGCATCAACCAGCGCACCGCGAAGTAGAGACAAAGCAACACCAGCGACGCGAACAGAACAGCCTTGGCCGTCACGAACGCAGTGTATCTCAGTACGCCTTTCCCCGCGGCGCGCCTTGCAGGGTAAGATGCGGAATGTCAGTGATGGGATCGCGACGGGTGGAATCGGCGGCGAATCGAATGACGGTGGCGCCGCTGGCTTCGGAGGTTCCGCGGGTGCAGGCGGCCTTCCCGACATGACCGTTGCCGGGGGTGGGGCGGGTTCTGGCGCTGCGGGCTCGGCTGGAACGCCCGCCACGACGGGTACTGGTGACCATGCCGGGGCGGGCGGCTCCGGCGTGGCGGGCACGGGCGGCAGCGGCCCACCTACGGAGTGCTTCGTCTGCGTGGTCGGCGAGTTCCGCTGTTCGGCAGGCGAGCGACAGGTCTGCCGGCTCAATCAAGGGACAGGCTGTCCCTTCTGGGGCACGCCACAGCCGCTGGACATGTGCCAGGACGGTGCCACTTGCGATGCGGCGACCGGGAACTGCCAGTGTCCCCCCGACCCGCAGTGCTTGTCCCCGATGGTCGAGGGAGACGCGTGCCCAATCTTTGGTGCCTCGACCTTCGTCACCTGCCGGATCGTGGGGGCGTGCCTGAGGGCGACGTCCGTCGTTTCGTGTCCCGCGGACCAGGTCTGCGGGGTCAGTGGGTTCGGTACGGTTACGCCGGCCGGCACCGCCTGCCGCAACCCGTGAAGCGATTCGATGTCGACCGAGGTCGAGATCGGCGGCGGGCATGGTGGAGGAGCCGCTATTGCTTTGTAAGATGCATCTCGCGGAAAGGCGACTCGCTCCGACCGCGGTCGCCCTCTGGTGTCAAAGTATTCCCAATTCCGACTAGTTTCAGGACGACCGTCCACAGTACCACTTTCGCGGTGTAGTCAGCCAGGTCCGGCCATTGAGCGTTGGTCATGAACCAGCGTGGCAAATCCAGGAAGGTTGGTGGCGAGAACACGTCCAGGAGACTGACGTGCGCTGCAACCATCGCCACAACCTCTTTCGGCGAAAGTTGCGACTTCTCGAGCAATGGAAGGCAGATCATCAGTACGAATGGGATGGCCAGGAAGTAGACGCGTTCGTAGTCGGAGGCCCCAAAGATGCCGGCGAGCAAGAAGGCGACGACCGTGGCAGCGGCGTACGGTTCCCTCCGGACGATTGCCAACGTTCGCCGCCAGCTCAGGACCAACAGCAGTGGCATCACCCCGAACGTCTTCGGCAAGGCCAATGTGAGCTCGCAGTACGCTTTCGGTGATCCCAGCCGTGCCCGTGCCCAGTCACTGATTGTCTTGGCGATGCCTTCCCCTGCCGAGTGCGGGATTGTCACCCTCAAAACTACGAATCCCACGATCGCGGTGGCCCAGAAAGCCATCGTCGCAAGCAGGGGATGAGCAAGATTGCAGCGGACGCGCGGTGCGGTCCGTAGCTCGCCGTAGGCGAACGGGGCGACGAGGAGAATTGACTCCTTGCCGAGCACCGCAACTGTCGCTAGGAGCGCCGCGACCACGACTCGGCGTTCCGCCAGGGCCCATGCGACGGCCACAACAGCCAGGAGCGCCAGCTGGTCAACGCCAAATCGATACCAGAGCACGAATTTCGAAAAGCTGGAGAGGATTAACACACAGGGTCCGATGAGCGCCGTCTCATGGCGGAGGCCGCGTGCTCTGAGCAGCCAATACACGAGGGTGCCTGCTGCCCACAACGACACCTGATTGATGAGCTCGAAGCTGACGGCCAATCGCATCGGGATGAGCCGCGCGAGCGCCGGCGCCAGGATCCGAAAACAGAAGGGTGCCAGGCCACCGTTCAATAGGCCTCCCTTGGTCGCCATTCTGACGTAAGTCTCACTGTCCCAGATGGGACCGGTACGGTCGACGGTGAATGCTCCGATGATCGCTAACGCAACCGCTGACACACCTGCCGAGCGAAATACGGATACGCGAGTTCGCTGTTGCCGCGCTGACCGCC
Source organism: uncultured Myxococcales bacterium (assembly GCA_964443975.1). Classification (GTDB taxonomy): domain Bacteria; phylum Myxococcota_A; class Polyangia; order Fen-1088; family Fen-1088; genus DASYCK01. The sequence continues at coordinate 57,079 of CAYUFS010000008.1, forward strand.
GAGCGAGACATTCGAGGGCCGTTCCCGTGAACAGGAAGAACGCCGGAACTAGCTTTGCAGCTGTCATCTCTCTGGGGCAAACCAGTTTCAGGCGGTGAACACGAGCACTTTATCGGACTTGGAGGCTGTTCAGTACCTCCAGGGCGGGCTCACCCCTCCATCCCGCCGCCCTTCTCGTTCTTGTCGCCGGTGTCGTCCTTGCCGGGCTTGGGCTTGCCGCCCTTGGCTGACTTGCGGCTCTTCTTCTTCGCGCCCTTGGCTTCACCCGCGTCGTCGTCATCGCTCTTGCGCGACGTCGAGTCGGCCGACTTCTTGTCCGGCTCCTGGGCCTTGTCGTCGCCCGATTCGACCTGCTGGTCCTCCGGCGGCGCCTCGGCCTTGCGTGCCGCCTCGGCCTTCTGGGCCTGCTCGTCTTGCTGCTTCTTCTCGGCCTCGCGCGCGCGCTTGGCCTCGGCGTCGACCTCCTTCTGCATCTCCTTGGCGCGCTTGGCTTCGCAGCCTTGCGGCTCGCAGTCGCCCGCGCACACGCACTTGCCGCCTTTCTTTCCGCAAAAACAGGCGCCCGCCGAGTCGCGGTAACAGCCGCAGGCGTTCAGCGCCGGCGCGGCCGCCTCGGCCCGCGGCGCGATCCCGATTGCGACCCAGCCCCCCTCGCGCGACGCGCCGAGCTCGAAAGCAAACACCGCGGTCAGACACAAGAACGGCAACACCCGCATCGCGCTTCGCATGACCATCTCCTGGCTAAGTTTCCTGTGTAGGGTCGCAGTCTACACCAGGCTACCGGCGCACCGAAGCGACCCAATTGGAAGTGGCCGCGAAGGGCGCTCGATTGGTCGAAAATCACCGCGAAATTCCGCGCTCCTTCGAGGCTCGGGTCGCGTTTGGTATGTTTTCCCCTCCCATGGACTTTTCCAAGCAATCGCTTGCTCAGTATCCGCTCGCCCGTCTGGCCGATCAGGTCGGGACGCCTTTCTATCTCTACGACGGCCAGATCCTGCGCGCGCGCCTCGGCGCGCTGAAGGCGCTCACCGAGGGCCCGGACCTGCAGGCGCGCTACGCGATGAAGGCCAACTCGTCCTGGAAGGTGCTCGAGGCGGTGCGCGAGGCGGGTTTCTGGATCGACGCGGTCAGCGGCAACGAGGTGCTGCGCGCGCGCCGCGCCGGGTTCGCCGTCGGCGCGTCCCCGCCGGTCGTCATGCTGACCGCCGACGTCTTCCGGGACAACGCCTTGACCACCCTGCTCGAGCACCGGGTGCTGCCGAACATCGGCTCGCCCGGCATGATCGACGAGCTGCAGGGCGCCGGCTACCGCGGCCCGATCGCCGTTCGCATCAACCCGGGCTTTGGCCACGGCCACGTGCAGTCGTGCGACACGGGCGGTCCGTCGTCGAAGCACGGCATCTGGGCCGACGACCTGGACGAGGTCTCGCGGCGCGCGGCGGCGGCGCGCCTGTCCATCGTCTCGCTGCACGCCCACGTGGGCACCGGGCCCCAGATTCGCGAGTTCGACGCGAACATGCGCAAGCTGGTCGACGCGTTCGCCGAGCTGCTGCCGCGCTTCCCCGAGGTGGTGGCCGTCAACCTCGGCGGCGGCATCCCCCACCCTTACCGCCCCGAGGCGGAGGCGTACGATCTCGCCTGGTATCGCCCGGTGCTGCTCGACGCGGCGAAGCGCTTCGCCGCCGTCGCGGGCAGGCGCGTGCGGGTCGAGATCGAGCCCGGCCGCTTCGGCGTGGCGGGCATGGCCATCCTGGTGGCGCGGGTGAAGGATCTGAAGCGAACGCGGGCCAACGAACGCGGCGCCGGGCACGAGTTCGTGATGGTGGACGCGGGCTTCGCGGATCTGGTTCGGCCGGCGATGTACGGCTCGTATCATCACATCTCGATCGTCGGCGTCGGCGCGGCGCGCCCCCCCGAGCCGTTCGTGGTGGCCGGGCCGCTGTGCGAGAGCGGCGACGTGTTCACGCGCGACGATCACGAGCTGCTGGTTCCGCGCGCGTTCGGCCGGCCGGACATCGGCGATCTGCTGATCCTTCACGACGCCGGGGCCTACGGCGCCGCCATGCGATCGAACTACGTCTCGCTCGGGCGCGCGCCAGAATTGTTCTGGGACGACGGGCGCGCCACCATGATCTCGCGGCGCGAGACGCTGGAAGACATCGTCCGCACCGAGTGCAACGAGCCGCTCTGAGCCAGCGGCGCGGCGTCAGGTCACGAAGTCCACGGGCAAGGACAGCGCGTAGCGGATGGCGGGCTCGATGCGCTCGACGGGAAAGCCGCGCCAGAACACCTGCCAGTCCGGGAAGCGGGCGACGCCGTCGCAGTTCTTGAGGTACCAGGACACGATCGGGTTGGTGGGGCGCGCGCGCCAGAAGAAGCTCGGGTAGTCGCGCGTCATCACCGCCCACAGGTCGCCGCCGATGCCCTCGCCCTGGGCCTGGCGATCCACCGCGAACTTCCGCAGATACACCCCCACCGGCGTCTGCGACAGCATCGCCGCGCCAAGGTAGCTCTCCTCGACGTAGATGCGCTCGAACTCCTGCTCGAGCGCGCCCGCGGCGAGCCGACGGCCGAACGCCGACTCGATCAGGGCCTGCAAGCGCCCGCGGTCCAGGCTGGCGAGGCCATCGTGCTTCTCGATCTTGGAGCCCTTGCGAATCAGGGTCCCCGCGCCGCTCACCGTGAACAGCTCGCGCAGCAGCTGCAAGGGATTGACTACGGTCGCGGTCATGCGGTGGGGCGTCTGATCGAGCAGGTGCTTGCCGTGGCGCAGGAGCGAGCCGTGCTGGCGCGTCAGCACGTTCGCCGCCAGCAGGCGCTCGTAGTCCGTCGCCAGGTTCACGACCGAGATGGGCGGCGCGCCGACGCGCTCGAGGCCTGCGCTCGTCGACAGGAACACCACCTTCCTCGTCTCGAGCCCCGTCACGAGGTCGCGCAGCAGCGCGAAGCGCGCCTCCAGCGACGCCTCGCGCGCCGGCTCCAGCGACAGCAGCGGGATGGTGTTCATGTGCACCGTCTCGCGCACGACCTCGATCATCGCGGGGGACAGCGTCTGGGCGAGCGGCACGATCTGGGCGCGCACGTCGTCCTCCAGCAGCCACTCGTGCACGCGCGCCGCCTGCCGATCGGCGTCGCGTGGCTCGAACAGGCCCACCGTCACGACCGGCGTCAGGCCCAACCCCGCCAGGATGCGGAGATCGAAGTGAAACGGGTCGAGCGCGGTCTTGACGATGCGGGCGCTCGCGCAGATGAGCGCGAAGCTCTCCTTCTTCTGGGCGCGAAACAGCTTGAGGTAGAGGTCGACGTCGGCCTTCTGACCGACGCTCTCGAGGAAGCGGGTGATGATTCCGGTCTCCATCATCAGGCCCGCGCCTCCTCCGTCGAGAACAGCCCGCGGAAGGTGTCGCGCGCCGCCTCCAGCTCCGCCAGGGCGACGTACTCGTCGGCGGCGTGCGCCTGCTCGATGCGCCCCGGTCCGTACACGACCGCGTCGATCCCGGCCGCCGACAGCAGCGCCGCTTCGGTCCAGAACGCGAGGTCCACCGGCGCGGCGGCGGCGGGCCCCAGCAGCGGCTCGAACGCCCCCGGATCCCGGGTTTGAAACGACGGGTTCTCGTTCACCACCGACCAGTCGATCGGCGCCGGCGCCGCCGCGGCGCGGGCGACCTGCTCGGCCTCGCGCAGCAGCCCCGCGAGGTCGATCCCAGGAGCTGGCCGCAACGACAGCTTCAGCGTCGCCCGCGTCGGGATCACGTTGAACGCCAGGCCACCGTCGAGCGAGGCCACGTTCATGCAGATCCCCTCGAAGCCGGCGGGCCCGTGGTCACGGTGACGCCTCCCCATGTCGTCGAGCGCGACGGCCGCGCGCGCCAGGATGGCGATCGGGTTCGGCAAGCGATCGACGCGCGAGGAGTGCCCCCCCGGCGAGACCGCGGTGGCCTCCGCCGCGCCGATGCCGCGATGGCGCCAGCCGACCGCGCACCCGGTTGGCTCGCACACGATCGCGCGCTCGAGCCCACCCGACAAGGAAGGATCAGCCAGGAACCGCCGCATGCACGTGCCCGCGCGCTCCTCGTCGCCCGAAAACAGGATCCCCACGCCGCGCGGCCCGGCCCCCGCCGCCGCCCCCCGCGCCAGCGCCAGCGCCTCGAGGATCGCGGCGATCGCGCCCTTGGTGTCGGAGGTCCCGAGGCCATGGAGGCGGCCGTTCCTCTCGGTGACCGCCAGCGGCGACAGGGAGTAGCCCGTGTTCGCCGGCACCGTGTCGACGTGCGCGTTCACCAGCACGCGCGGGCGCGCGGCACCGAAGCGCGCGTACACCATCGCGTGCGCCCCGACCTCGATGACGTCGACGGCGTGCGCGCCGAGCGCGCCGAGCTGCCGGCCCAGCGCCGCGACCATGGGACGCTCGTCACCGGACGGGTTCTGGGTGTCGAAGGAGACGAGTTCGGAGAGCCGCGCCGTGAGTGACATCTGACGTCGGGCTTTAGCATAACCGCTGCGAATTGATCGAAACCGGTCAACCGCGGGCATTTCCCGGTTAAACTGCCCCGCTTCGATCGTCGCGTTCATGAGCTTGTCCCTTCTGGTCGCTTCCTCCGCCGTGCTGTCAGCAGGCGTGCTGGCGCAAGCCGGCGTGCCGGGACCGCCGCCGACGGAGAAGCCTACCGGCGACAAGCCGCCCGCTTCGCTGGCCGCGGTTCGGACCCGCGCCTCGATCGTGGTCGACGGTCGCCTCGACGAGGCGGCCTGGGCCCTGGCGCGAGTCACCGACGCTTTCACGCAGCAGTACCCGGCCGAGGGTGCGCTGCCCGCCGAGCGCACGGAGCTGCGGGTGCTCTATGACGACCGCGCGCTCTACATCGGCATCGTGTGTTTTCAGAAGACCGCCCCCGTGCTGGCCCGGCTGACCCGGCGCGACCGTGTCGTGGCCGGGGATCGCGTGACCGTCGACATCAGCAGCCGCGCTGACCGTCTGTCGGCGTTTCACTTCGGCGTCAACGCCGCCGGCGTCCTCGACGACGGGATCTACTTCGACGACACGAACTTCTCGGCGGACTGGGACGAGAACTGGGAGGGCAGCACGTCCGTCGGGCCCGCCGGCTGGAGCGCGGAGATTCGCATTCCGTTCCGCATCCTGCGCTTCGATTCGGCTCCGGTGCAGCGCTGGGGCTTCGAGGTGCAGCGTTACACCGAGAGCCGGCACGAGGTCGACCTGTGGGCGTTCCGGCCCCGCGCCTCCGCCGGGATGGTGTCCACGTTCGGGACCCTCGAGGGGCTGGAAGGCATCCGCCCGTCACGCCCGTTCGAGCTGCGCTTCGGCGCGCTGCTGAAGCTTCGCCACCGCGACGCGCAGGTGCTGGCGGGAACACTCGGCGGCTCCGACGACTGGGGCTGGTCTCTCGAGATCAACGGCAAGGGCCACCCCACGCAGGGGACGACGCTCGACCTGACCATCGACCCCGACTTCGGACAGGTCGAGGCCGATCAGGTCATCCTCAACCTCTCCACGTTCGAGGTTCAGTACCCGGAGAAGCGGCCGTTCTTTCTCGAGGGCGTCGACACGTTCTCGACGCCGCGGTCGATCCTCTACACGCGACGGATCGGAGCGCAGCCCGCGGATCCGACGCTCGCGCCGGGGGAGACGCTGGTGGATCACGTCGATCCCTCCCGGATCTGGGCCGCCGCCAAGCTGGTCGGCGCCGCGGGAACCAGCACCAACGTAGGCGTGCTGACGGCCCTGACGGGCGAAAATACGGCAGAGGTCGCGGAGCCGATGCCGGTCACGGCGCGGGTGTCGCGCGTGACCGATCCCCTCACCTTGTGGAACGCGTTCCGCGTGCGCCGGCTGTGGGGACAGGGCGGCGACGTGGGGCTGCTTGCGACGGCGGTCAACCGGTTCGAACGCGGGGGTACGCCGCGCCTCAAGAACGACGCCTACGTCGCCGCGGCGGACGGGCACTGGCATTCCCCGGCCGCGAACTACCTGGTGACCGGACAGCTGGTCGCCGCGATGTTGGCGGAGGGGCCGGCTCGCTCCCAGGTCGACGGCATCGCCACCGTGCCGGGACATCTGTCCGTCGGGGGAACGCTGACCGCGGCGAAGCAAGGCGGCGAGCACTGGCTCGCCAGCACCTCGCAATCCGTCTCGGGCCGCGAGCTCGACTACACGGACCTCGGGTACCTCGACCGCAAGAATGACTACTACGGCTATGCCGATCTGACCTATCGCACGGTGGCGCCGTGGTGGAAGACCACGGACACCTCCGTCACCGCGGCGATCTCGCACCGCCAGACGCTCGACGGCATAGCGCTAGGCGACAACGTTCGGTTGACGGCGGGTGGAACGCTCACGAACTTCTGGGCCACCAGCGTCTCGGTCTACTATCACTCGGCCTACTTCGACGATCGCGAGACGGGCGATGGCGTCGCGCTCGAGCGCGCGGCGCTGCTGGGGGCGGAGTGGTGGGTCGGGACCGATTCGCGACGGCTGTTCAGCGGCTCGGCCTGGGTTCAGGCGCAGAACATCGCCGACGGGGTCCAGTATCAGGGCAACGCCAGCATCGTGGTGCGTCCGATCGCCCGCCTCGAGCTCGAATTCGATCCCACCGCGCTGTTCACGAGCGGCGAGCCACGGTTCATCGACAAGGACGCGACCGGCGTCTATCACTTCGGGAAGCTGCGCGCGACCAACGCCGGCATCACCGTGCGTTCGACCATCGGGCTGCTGCCGACGCTGACGTTTCAGCTCTACGGTCAGCTGTTTCTGGCCACGAAGCACTTTTCGTCCCCGAGCTTCGCCCCCGCGGACACGAAGCCCCGCAGCGAGCTGCACCTCGCGCAGCTCGCGCCGCTCGATCCCACGATGCCCACGCCCGCTGACGCCGACACGCAGCAGACAGTGCTGAACGTGAACGCCGTCCTGCGGTGGGAGTACCGGCTCGGCTCGGTGATCTTCCTGGTCTACACGCGTTCGCAGAGTCCCACCATTCCCCTCACCGCGCCCGCGACGCCGAGGCTGGAGCTCGACCCCTTGCGTGGCAATCACGGCTCGACCGACGTCATCATGCTGAAGGCGTCCTACTGGTGGGGCTGACGCGCGGAGCATGACGGCGGCGGCACTGAAACGCGCGGCGGTCTTGTTCGCATCGCACACCGGATCGCCTCACCCGCCCGCCCAGACCCAGCCGCCCCGAGGTGAAAACGGCGCGCTTGCTCGTCGATCGCGCACCCTCGCGGTTGGCATCGCGGGTGCAGTCTCCCTCCGCAACGCCGGGCAAATCAGCCGGGCCAAACAACGGGAGGTCTCACATGATCCGCACGAAGATGACGGTGCTCGCGGTTGGTTTTCTGGCTCTTTCGGGTGTCTCGGCGATGGCGGCCACGAAGGCCAGCCATCACCAGGTGAAGGCTGCGGTCACCGCTCCGGCGGAGGGCGCTGCCGCTGCCGGCGGCGACGCGGCGAAGCCCGCCGAGCCCAAGAAGGCCAAGAAGTCGCACAAGGCGAAGGACAAGGCCGCGGGCGGCGAGTCAGCGCCGGCCCCCACGCCCGAAACGAAGTAACTCCGATGCGCGGCCGGAGGCTGGTCGCTGCGAGGGCCCCTTCAGCCTCGCGGCGACCGGCGCCGTGGTACGCGCGTTCCGGTCGGGACATTCTTCACAGGAAGGTTGTCGGGAAGGTTTGGTGTCGGACGCGGGATCAATTATCCTCGCGCCAACAAATCGGCAGTGGCGGTTCGCCCGCACGCTGTCGGTTCCCCATCCTTCCTGCGATGTGAGGAGTGCCCATGAGAGTTGCCCCACGACCGAGTCGATTTTCGAACGCGGTTCTGATCGGTGTATTGGCGTTTCCCGTGGCCGCCTGGGCGGCCCCCAATCACAGGTCGGATGACAGCGGCGGAGACGGCGGCGGGGCGGACGAGCCGACGGAGTACCGGTTCGAGTTCGGTCTGGAGGCGGGTGCCCACTTCTTCAACAAGAAGAGCGGGCTCGGGCGCGCCGTGGGCGATCCCGAGGGACTGTCGCCGAAGACCTCGGTGGCGTTCGGGGGCCACCTCACGCTCAACTTCAACCACTGGGTTTCCATCGAAGGCGAGGCCTTGATGATGCCCACTCATTCGCGGTTCTCCGACGCGGACAACGGCACCAAGCTGACGGTCTTCGGATATCGCGGCAGCTTGCTGGTGCACCTGGTGCCGACGGGCCCGGTTCGGCCGTTCCTTTTGGTCGGCTACGGCGGCATGTCGTCGATCTCCAACGACACCAGCAAGGTCGCGAGCGACGACGACAGCGAGCTGCACGCCGGTGTGGGTCTCAAGATCGCCATCGGCCAGCACCTCGGTCTGCGCTTCGACGGGCGAATCCTGGTGCCGCCGGCGGTCTTCGGGAAGCAGGTGCCGGTCGGGCACGAGACCGGGTACGAGGGTCCGGACTGGGAGGCGCTCGGCAGCCTCTACGCGAACTTCGGCGAGATCGAGCGGGTCAGCCGCACCGTGATCAAGAAGGAGGTCATCGTACAGGCGCCGCCGGAGAATCCGGATCCCGACGGCGACGGAATCGCAGGAAAGGCCGACAAGTGCCCCGACGTCGCCGAGGACAAGGACGGGTTCGAGGACGACGACGGCTGCCCCGATCCCGACAACGACAAGGACGGGATCCCCGACGCGCAGGACAAGTGCCCGAACCAGGCCGAGACCGTCAACGGGATCGACGACGAGGACGGCTGCCCCGAGATCGACACCGACGGCGACGGGATCCTCGGCTCGCGCGACAAGTGCCCCGACGAGCCGGAGACCGTGAACGGCTACAAGGACGATGACGGCTGCCCCGACGAGGTCCCGCAGGCCGTGAAGAAGTTCACGGGGGTCATCGAGGGCATCAACTTCAAGACCGGCCAAGCGACCATCCTGCCCGGCTCCTACTCGATCCTCGATCGGGCAGTGGCCGTGCTGAAGGACTACCCCGACATTCGCATCGAGATCTCGGGCCACACGGACTCGAAGGGCAAGGCGGACTACAACCGGGATCTGTCGCAGCGACGCGCGGACGCGGTGAAGGTGTACTTCATCGCCAAGGGCATCGAGGCCTCCCGCTTGACGACGGTCGGCTACGGTCTGGATCGTCCCATCGCCGACAACGGCACCGAGTCCGGCCGGTCGAAGAACCGCCGCACGGAGTTCCGCCTGCTGATGGGCGACGAGGGCACGCAGGCGACACCAAAACCCGCGCCGCAGGACCACGACTCCGGCCCGCCCCCTCCGTAGCCGCGTTGGCGCGCGCGAGCTTTGCTCGCTCGCGCCGTCCCGCGGGGGATCTAAAGGACCCTCTCAAGGTCCTTTTCTTGGTTGTTGGCGCGCGCAGGGGGACCCCGTCGGTCCCCCCGCGCGCGTTCCCCCGAAGGTCCGAGGCCCGAGGTAGCCCGAGGTCCGAGGCCTCGTCGGCCGACGCGACGCTGCTCCTCTACGAGCGCGCGCGGCGTTCGCGCCACTGCCGGCGCACGCGCGGAAACACGCGGACGACCTTCACGCACACGACCAGGCACGCTGCCCCCCACACCGTCCAGATCGCGGCGCGCCAGTACAGAAAATCGAAGCGGTGAGCCGAGCCCGGCGTCAACAGGCTGGGCAGGCGGCCCCGGCGATCGAGGGCCAGGACATCATTCAAGATCGCGACCGTCACGTGGACGAGCACGCCCGCCCAGATGCTTCGGGTCTGAATGGCGAGCGAGCCGAGCACCACGCCTGCGATCACGGCCGAACAGGTCTCTAGGTAGGGCTTGCCGTAGTGGATCATCGAGTAGGGCACGGCCATGCCGAAGATCGCGCCCACCCCGAAGATGCGCGTGGTTCGGATCCACCACCCGCGAAAGAACATCTCGAGGCCGATGAACTGGCCGACGTAGACGATCTCCCACCCGACGAACTCGAGCCACGACCGGCCGGCGTTCTTGCAGATCGGGTAGTACGTGCCGAAGTCGGGCTGGCGGGAGACGATCAGCAAGATGGGGACCATCACCACGATGAACAGCGCGTACAGCCACGCGTGGGCGCGTAGGCCGGCCACGCGCAGCCCCATGTCGAGCAGGCTGTCCTTCGGGAAGACGAGCCGCCACACGAGGTACGGCGTCAGGTAGCCCGCGATCCGCGTCAGCCCCCACCACATGCGCCCGTACGTCTCGGCGAACAGCTCGAGGTGCGTGAGCAACGCGGGGTGGCGCTCGGCGTGCAGGCGCCTCGCGATGAACGGGGAGACTGTCTCGTCGAAGAAGCGCTGCTGGCCGTAATACTCGTGCATGGTCAGGATCAGCACCCCCAGGGTCAGCGTGAGCACGGGGCGATAGTCGATCCGGCCCGCCGCCGTGAGGTCGCGCCGCAGGCCGGCCGCCTCGGCCTCGAGCGTGGCCCAGGCCCCCCGGAAGAACCAGTACGCCAGCGGGGCGATCGCCAGCAGCATTGGCACGGGGAAGAACCACTTGACGACCGGAATCTCCAGCCAGCTGAGCACGGGGCACGAGACATACCAGACCGCGGCCGTTCGGCGCTATGTTCGCGTTCCCATGGCCGCCACCGCTCCCTTGGAACCATCCTCGCCGAAACCGGCCGCGCCGGCCGCGCCACCGCAACCGTCGCGCCTGGGACATTTCATCCAGACGTACTCCGGCTTTCTATCGAGCTTCGTCATCGGCGTCGCGGGCCTGGTGGCGACGTCGATCTGGCAGTACCGGCAGTCGCAAACGGCGGAGCGCCAGGCCTTCTCCGAACAGGCCATCGCGAAGACCAAGGCGGAGAATGACTGGCGCATCGCCCGGGCGGAGATCCTGGCCAAGAACCTGGCCGTGCTGTCGTCGCAGGCGCCCGACACCGCCGATCAGCGCTTCGGCGTGCTGCTGTCGCTGACGCGCGGGAGCATCCTCGACCCGGAGCTGGCCGTGTCGTACGCGCTGGAGCTCGGCAAGGTGAACCCGGACTACATGCGCAGCGTGCTGGCGAGCACGGCGGAGAAGAACTACCTGCAGCTCGAGCACGCGTTCGCGCTGACCTGCCTGCAGCGGTTCGGGGTCGAGCGCGCGGCGGCGATTTGCAAGGACGATCGCCTGGCCGAGCGTTCGGACGCGATCGCGCAATTGGTGGAGGATGAGCTCGAGGCCGCGAACGCCTTGGCGCCTGCGAACACTGCGGCGCCAGCGGGCTCGCGCCCCTCGGGCGCCGGACCGGCGGCTTCACCCGGGGCCGCGGGCCCGATCGTGCTGCTGCGCGAGGAGCGCGAAGTGCAAGCCCACCCCGCGACCCTCATGTGGCTGTTCGAGCCCTACCTTCAGGATCTCTACGAGCGGAGGCAGTGGAAGGAGATCGGCGCCTTCGAGGAGACCAGCGTGGGCGCGCGCCTGATCGCCGCCCTGGTCCTGGCGACGGCCCGCACGGGCGAGCTCGTGCCCAGCGCCGAGCAGGCCGAGCTGGTCCGTTTTCACACCGAGCGGCGCAAGTGGCTCGCGTCGTACATGTACGGGCGCAGCTGCGATCCGGAATGCCGGGGCAAGCTGGTGGACCTGATGGTGTCCACCTACGGGGAGGCGCAGGGCGACTACGACGAGGCGCTGCGGAAGCTGCTGTTGCTGTCGCGCGCCGAGGCAGGACCCGCGACGGCGCAGTTGCACGCGCGGCTGCTCTGGTGCCAGGTGGACGCCGACGATCTGGAGGAGTTTCGCGACCACGTCCTCGTTCCCGCGGTGACGACCGCCCTGGCAGCGACGGGGCTCGAGCGCGGGATCCTCGACGATCTGCTGGGGCTGGTCGCGCTCGCGCCCGAGCCGCAGCCACAGCCCGCTTCCGCCAATGACGCCGACCCGCAGCAAGCCCGCCGCGCCACCGACAGCGTGAACGCGTGGAAGGCGATGACGGCCGCGATCGACAAGGCCGGGGACCGCGTGGCCAAGGCGTTCACCGCCCGCCGCGCCACCGTCAAGCGCGAGCGGGCGAACCCGCCGCCCATGATCCGCAAGGTGAGCTTCTGCACGGCCGCCGCCGAGAACCATCCGCCGGGCATGCTCGACAAATGAACGCGGCAGACGAGCGCCCCTTCGCGTGGGGGATGACCCGCTATCAGTGGACCGTGCTGTTCGCCGCGTGGCTCGGATGGGGATTCGACGTCTTCGATGGGCTGCTGTTCAACTACGTGGCCCCCAACTGCATTCCGACGCTGCTCGGGCTGCCGCTCGGCTCGGCGGCCGCGAAGAAGGCCACCTTGTTCTGGGGTGGCACGCTCACGTCGGTGCTGCTCCTCGGCTGGGCCGTTGGCGGCATCTTGTTCGGCACGATCGCCGATCGCATCGGACGCACCCGCACGCTGCTGTTGACGATGCTCTTCTACGCGCTCGGGACGGCGGCGTGCGCGGCGGCGCCCAACCTCCCCGTGCTGATCCTGTTTCGCGTGATCGCCAGCCTGGGCATCGGCGGCGAGTGGGCCGCCGGCGCCGCCATGGTGGCCGAGGTGGTTCCGGAGCGCCGCCGCGTCGAGGCGGGCGCCCTGCTCTACACCTCGGCGCCCGTCGGCCTGTTCCTGGCCACGTTCGTGAACTTTCAGATCGCCGGCGTGTTCATGAAGGCCTCGCCCGCGACGTCGTGGCGCTACGTGTTTCTTTGCGGGCTCATCCCGGCGGCGGTGGCCTTCGCGATCCGCAGCTTCGTGCGCGAGCCCGAGCCGTGGAAACAGGCGGCGGCGGGCGCGCCTCCCCCGCGCATCAGGGAGCTGTTCGCGCCGGGCGTGCGCCGCCTGACGCTGAGCGGGTTCGTGATGGCGTTGGTCGCGCTCATCACCTGGTGGACCTGCGCGGCGTTCCTCGCGATCGTGGCCAGCGGCCTGGCGCAGGCCGCGGCGCGGGACCGCGGGCTGGGTCAGGCCGCGACGATGGCGCTCGTCGAGAGCTGGAAGGCGCGCACCACCAGCTTCTTCAACCTGGGCGGGCTGCTGGGGACGCTGCTGACCATCCCCGCGGCGAAGGTCCTCGGCCGACGAAAGATGTTCGCCGTCTACTACGGCCTGTCCGCGGTGGCGACCTATGCGACCTTCGGGCTGCACCTGTCGCCGGAGACCCGGCAGGCGCTCTACTTCTCGCTGGGCCTCACGGTCTTCGGCGTCTTCGGCGCGTTCACCTATTATCTTCCCGAGCTGTTCCCGACCCGCCTGCGCGGCACCGGCGCGGGGTTTTGCTACAACATCGGCCGCTTCATCACCGCCGGGGGGCCGTTCCTCGTGGGCAACGTCGCCATGCGGGGCGGCGACGCGCTCGGCGCCGCCTTGATGCTGCTGACCGCCGTGGCGATCATCCCCGCGGTGGGCGCGCTGCTCGCGGCGTTCGCGCCCTTCGTCGTCGAGACGAAGGGTCGCGAGTTGGGGTGATGCGAGCGCAAGGGGCCTCGGAAGGCGCCGTGTGTTTTGGCCGCCCGCCAGGGCGGGCGTGTGACAGAGTCAAGGCCCGTGGACACACTCCTCTTTTACACGCCTGGCGCTTGCTCCCTGTCATGCATGATCGCGCTCGAGTGGCTGGGTGAGCCCTATCGCCTTTGCCGCGTCGAGAAGGACGTCCGCGCGGGGGAGGTCTACCGGCGCGTGCACCCCCGCGGTCAGGTCCCGGCGCTGCGGGTCGACGGTCGCACCCTGCTGGAGGCGAACGCCATCTTGACCCACGTCGCCGACCGGCAGCCGCCCCTGAGGTTGTTGCCGCCGAACGGCACCTGGGAGCGCGATGTCGCGAACCAGTGGATGGCCTACCTGGGCAGTGGATTTCACCCGGCGTTCTGGCCTTACTTCACCCCGCAGCGCTATGTGAAGGACGAGGCCATGCACGCCTCCGTGAAGCAGGCGGCGGTCGAGTTGATTGAAAACGCGCTGCGCCTCGTGAACGCGCACCTCGCCGAACGCGAGTTCGCCCTCGGCGCCGAGCGTTCGGTCGTGGACGCCTACCTGCACGCAATGGACCGCTGGGCCAACAAGATCGTCGACGTCCCCGGCGCCTATCCCCACGTGTGGCGCCACCAGAAGATGATGGCGAAAGACCCGGCCGTGCGCCTCGGCCTGTCCATCGAACGTGGGGATCAGGAGCCAGCCGGGGGCCCCTTCAAGGGCCACGTCGACTTGACGGACGTGATCGGCGGGATGAAGGGAACACTCGACATCAAGGGAGATATCACCGGGCCCACCGGCGCCCTCGTCGAATGGGAAGTCATGAAGTGAGGCTCCTCCTCGATACCCACATCTGGATCTGGAGCCACCACGAACCCGATCGCCTTTGCACCCGCGTGACAGAGGCATTCGTCGATGCACGGAACGAGCTGTGGCTGTCGCCGATCGGCGGCCGATTTGGACTGACCCACTGCCGCCCGCTCTATGGTGGATGTCACGCGAAGCGGGCGCGGCGGCTTCGTTCGGAGGACCGATCGCGGTGGGTGCGCTCCTCGGCGGCGTTGCCGGCGCGGTCGCGGATCGTCGCGATGAGGCGCGCCTCCGTGGCCTCGTCGACACCCAGCACGGAGCGTCCTTGCAGGATCGCGGCGATCAGCTCGTCGCCGCTCACCGTCCCGGCATAGATCCCCTCACGCTTCGCCAGGGCGTTCGCGAAACGGACGAGGTTGGCGCACGAGTGGGGACCTTGGGCCTGGTCGTAGGCCTCGCAGCCGAGGATCGCGTCCCCGATCGCGGCGGGGAGCTTCCAGGTCGCGGCCACCATCGCCCCCACGCCGCGGTGGGATTCGGCCACGGTCTTTTGCCAGAGCGTCTCCGTCATCCAGGGGACATCCAGCTCCTCGATCAGCTTGCGCTCGGCCTCGAGCAACAGGCCCGCGACGATCGGCTTGCCGATGTCGTGCAGGAGGCCGGCGAGGTACGCGAGGTCTGGATCGACCCTGGTCACGAGCGCGGAGGCGAGATCGCGCGCCAGCAGCGCGACCGCGAGGCAGTGTTCCCAGATCTGCTTGAAGGTCTGGCGAATCCCGGCGCTGCGCGAGGTGAACACCTGACAGGCGGCCAGCTCGACCAGCAGGATGCGCATCGGCTTCACCCCGATCTGGCTCACGGCCTTCTCCAGGGTCGTCACGGGATCACGCCGCGAATACGCCGCGCTGTTCACGATGCGCAGGATGCGGGCCGCGATCACGGGGTCGGGTTCGATGATGCGGGCGATGTCCGAGAAGGTCGCGTTCGGATCGCGCAACACGTCCAGCGCCTTCAGCGCGACGAGCGGCATCGAGGGGAGCTGCAGGCGATTCTCGTTGATGCGGCGGAGGATGATCGTCGACAGCGCCTTGCCGACCTTCTTCGCCTGCACCCGCTCGGTGCGTTGCGCCTCGACGGACAGCGCGCCCGTGGCGGGCTGCGGGAGCGAGGTCGCCGTGGCGACGACCTCGGCCGCCGGCGCGTACGCCCGCTCCAGCGCGCGGCGCAGCTCGCGCATGCCCGGCCAGCGCGCGTCCGGAGCGTGGTCGAGGGCGCGCATGATGACGTTCGAGATCGCCGTGGAGACGCCCTGACGCCGCTCGTGGGGAGGCATAGGCGGCAACGGCCGCTCCTCCTCCCGAATTCGCTCGTGGGCGCGCATCCAGGGCGGGCTGCCGACCAGCATGTGGTACCCGAGCACGCCGAGGGCGTACATGTCGGCCGCGGGGCCTGGGGATTCGCCGCGGGCGAGCTCGGGTGCCAGATAGGGAGACAGCGACGGAGACAGAGAGGGCGAGGCGGTGGCAGGCGGCCGCAGCATCGTCGCGCCGAAGTCCAGCACCTTCACGAAGTTCGGGTAGTCGGCGCTGTTGGTGATGAACACGTTCTCGGGCTTCAAGGAATCGTGCGACAGCCCCCGATCGTGGGCGGCGCCGAGGGCGGACGCGACCTGCAACAGCAGTCGCACCGCCACCGCCTCGTCGAGCGTCTCGACGCGCTCGAGGCGCTCGCCGAGGGACTCGCCTTCGAGCATCTCCATGACCACGAACGTCACCTCCCGCGAACCGTCGTCGGACGCCGGGTCGGGCATCTTGCCCACGTCCAGCACGTCGACGATGTTGGGGTGGCGGATGCCGCTCGCGATCCGCAGGTGGGTCAGAAATCGGTCCAGGCGCGGGCCCTCGGCGAGATCGGCGGCCAGCACCTTGATGGCGGCGCGACGGCCGATGACCGGGTGCTCCGCGTAGTAGACCATGCCCGTAGGTCCCCCGCCGAGCTCGGTCACGACACGATAGCCACCGATGAGCTTGCCGATCACACGGGGGATCTCGGCTGCATCGTGACCGAGCTTGAAAGAGCCCGGTCCGGGGAGCTGTGGCGGTCGGCTGAGAGACCTCGGACCTCGGACGTCAGGCTTCAGGCCCGAAGCCCCGAGGCCTGAAGCCCGCGGCCCGGCCGCGGCCCGCGCCTACTTGTCCTTTTTCACCATGTACTGCAGCAAGTCGACGCAGCGGTTCGAGTAACCCCACTCGTTGTCGTACCAGCTCACCAGCTTGAAGAAGGTCTTGTTCAGCTCGACCGAGCTCCCCGAGTCGTAGATGCTCGAGCGGGCGTCGTGGATGAAGTCGCTCGAGACGACCTCGTCGGTGGTATAGCCGAGGATGCCCTTCATGTACGTCTCGCTCGCCCGCTTCATCGCGGCGTTGATCTCGGCGATGCTGGTCTCCTTCTCGGTCTTGAAGGTCAGGTCGACGACGGAGACGGTCGGCGTCGGCACGCGGAACGCCATCCCGGACAGCTTGCCCTTCACCTGCGGCAGCACGAGCGCCACGGCCTTGGCCGCGCCCGTGGTGGACGGGATGATGTTGATGGCCGCGCTGCGACCACCCTTCCAGTCCTTCTTGGACGGGCCGTCGACGGTCTTCTGCGTCGCCGTGTAGCTGTGGACGGTCGTCATCAGGCCCTCGGCCAGGCCGAATCCTTCCTTCAACACCACGTGCACGACGGGGGCGAGGCAGTTCGTGGTACAGCTCGCGTTCGACACGATGTTGTGCTTCGCGGGGTCGTAGTTCTCGTGATTGACGCCCATGACGATCGTGATGTCCTCGTTCTTCGCGGGCGCGGAGATCATGACCTTCTTGGCCCCGGCGGTGATGTGCCCCTTGGCCTTCTCGGCCTCGGTGAACAACCCCGTCGATTCGATCACGTAGTCGACGCCCAGCGCCTTCCACGGAAGCTCGGCCGGGGTCTTCGCGCTGACCACCTTCACGTCTTTGCCGTCGACCACCAGGACGTCGTCCTCGGTCTTGTCGGGCGATGACTTCTTCGAGGTCACGGTGCCCTCGAACTTGCCCTGGATGGAGTCGTACTTCAGCAGGTAGGCCAGGTTGTCGGCCGGGACGATGTCGCCCACGGCGACCACCTCGACCTCTTTGCCGAACAGGCCTTGCGTGTAGAGGGCCCGAAACACGAGCCGTCCGATGCGACCGAAACCGTTGATGGCGATGCGGGTCATTGCAGTGTTCTCCCTTTGATCCTCGATTGGCCCGTGAATCTATACCCCCCGCGAATATGTCGGCAAGCGTCGCCAGGGGGACTGACGACGCTCGCCAGCCCATCGAAGCGCCAGAGTGTCAGCCGGAATGCGGAAATTTGCGCCGAAACAGCGCTGTCAGCGCCGCAGCCACACGACCATCGCTCCAGCGCTGCCGAGGGCCGGTGGGGCCGACGCACAGGCGAGGATCTTCGCCGCGCTCGCTCCCGCGACCATCTCGACGCGCACGGCGTCGCGCAGCGTCGGCCCGTCGTCGCCCGAGTGCAGACCCCGCCCGTGAATCACCAGCACGCACCGCCGCCCCGACGCCACGGCCGCGGCCAGAAAGCCGTCCAGCGCCTTGATGGCTTCCTTCCGCGACCGCCCGTGCAGGTCGAGCCGCGCCTCGACGGGGATCTTTCCGCTTGCCAGCTTGCGCAGAAACCCGCGATCGATGCCGTTCGCGCGCGCCGCCCAGGTCTCCCCGGCCGCCTCGACCGCCAGCCCCCGCTGCGCCGCCTCCGTCGTGGCCGCCGCGGGCAGCGCGGGCCGTCGAGGTGCGGCTGGCGGTGGTCTCGGCGCCGCGAGCGCGGCAATGCGCTTCGGTCCCTGAAGCTTGCGCGCGTCTCTCATGGCCTCACGGAAGGCGCGCGCCTCGTCGTCTTCGCCTGGGGCCCGAGCCATGACGCCCCCGATTATGGCGCGGGGAACGCCCCGGCGCGCACTGCCGCGCGCCAGCGTGCCCAGCGGGCGGACCGCGCCGCCCGTACGGACGTCATCGGGTCCATGAGAGTGTCGATGCTGGCGCCGAGAGGAAGCGCGACCCGGAGCAGGTTCGCGGCCACGGCAGGTGGACCGTCGAACGAGAGATAGAAGGCCGCCCGCTCGACCGAGAATCCCATGGGAAGACTGGCCACGAGGTCCGTCGTCTGCCCGGGCGCCACGACCGTCAGCTGGTTCCGCGCGACGTACATCCACCCCACCGGCACGCCTCCGTGGTCGAGCAACACGGCGGGTCCCAGTCCCAGGCCGCCATCCGAGGCGACCGTCACCGCCTCGGCGCCGTCATTGCGGGCCACCACGCGGACGGAGCGCACCGCCGGATCGCCGCAGTGACCGACGTCGAACTGGAACGGCACGAGGTGACCGGCCGCCGCCGCCCCCGCCGTCGACGATGTCAAGGCAAGCGAGATGGACGTGACGGACGAGTAAATCGCGCCGGTGGCGGTCGGCACCTGAACATCGGTGAAGTACCCGGTCTCGTTGGGAGCGAGGCAGGTGTCGGTGTACGTTCCAGCGGTGGTCACCGCGACGGACCCACCGAGGTAATCGCTGAGCGTGGGATCGGTCAGATCCTGCGCCGAGGCGTTCAGCCAGCGGAAGCTCGTCGCTTGCACGAAGCAGCGCGTGTCGGCGCCAAGGTTCGTCACAGGAAGCGTGAGATACGCGACCTCGGTCGTGGCGTCGGTGCGTGTGACGAATGCGGTTGGACCTGCCCGAAAGCCCGGGAGCTGTGCTTCCAAGGTGACCGGCACCAGCCGCCGCATCGTGACCGGGTCGAAGGCAATGTCCCCGAGCACCGCGCCCGCGAGGTCAGCCGAGTTGTTCCCCGTCGGCGCGGGCCCCGCGTTCGTAGCGGTCGAACCGAGATCCCAGGTGCACGCCGCGAAGGGATCGCTCGCGGGCGACCCGCCTTCGCCACCTTGGCCGGATTGGCCTGCTTGCCCCGGCGACGCGCCTGCCGTGCCGGAGCCGCCGTTCGCGATGCCCGTGCCGCCAGCGCCCCCGCTGCCGGTCACGCCCTTCAAAACGCCACAGCCAAGCTCGCAGAGCACCGCCACCCCCCACACGACAGCGACAAGGCGAGCAGCCCGTGGTCTCGTCACCGAGCTCATGTCACGAGGTCGACGCTTGGGGATGGCCGGGGACGCGACGTGAACGACGTCACCCGGCCATGCGGCGCACGCTGCTCGCGGGCGGCGCGGCCGCATTCATCACCGAAGGGGGAATCTCGCCTTCCACCACGAAACCCAGGGTGGCGCGACGGGAGACCGTGACCAGAACTTGCGGCTGCATCGCGATCTGCTCGAAGACCAGCGTCAGCTCCTGCCCCAGCTCCAGAGTTTGCGGCGTCTGCACGACCGCGCCCCCTTCCGAGACCTCGAAGATGCGCACGGGCCGAATTCCGTCGGACCCGCGCAGGCTGCCGACCCAGTCCACCTCGAACCGAGGTGATCGCCGCATGTAGGGATCGATGAGCGGCGGAGCCGGTGGACGTGCGGGCAGGGCGACCGCCTCGCCGCCGGGAGCAGCCGCGACGGGCGAGACCTCCGGGGCGACGCGCGGGCGGGCCTGGGGCGCCGTCACCGGCGTCTCGTCGAAGGCATCCTCGGACACCAGCTCGCCGAGCGCCGGCGGCGCCACGACGTGGGGAGCCGACTCATCGGTCAACAGGTCGTCGATGGCGACGTCCTCGGCCATCAGCGCCTCGGCCATCTGCTCGAAGGCGCGGCTGTCGTCGTCACGCGGCCCCAACATCATGGGCTTGCGCAGGTTGACCGACTCGCGGATGCGGCGGCTGGCGCGGACCGTGCCCAGGATCGGCACCGTGATGCCCAGGAAGTCCTGGATCATGCGGGTGATCGCGTGGAAGATCCCGGTCTGGTTCGCGTCGAAGACCTGATTGCCGACGATCTGCGCGCCGAAGTGAGCGAGGGCTTTGTCGATCGACGCGCCGAGCTCGGGGGAGCGCTCGCGAATGCGTCCCAGGATCTGGCTCACCTTCTCGTTTTCGCCGCTCTTGGCCGCGGGCGCGAGCAACGCCAGCTCGGACGCCTTCTCGCACAGGTGCTGGAGGCTGCGCATGACGGCGCCCTTCAGGAAGGAATAGGCCGTCTGGATCGAGGTGACCTGGGGCGTGATGACCAGCAGCCGCTGGCTGCCGATCTCGAAGAAGTCGAGCACGTTGAAGCTGACGCCAGCGCCCACGTCCACGATGACGACGTTCGCGTCGATCGCCCGGATGCGGCGGATGATCCGCTGCTTCTCGCCGTGATTGATGTTGGCCGCCCCCACCGACGCCCCGGTGCCGGCGACGAGGTGCAGGTTGGGGTGCTGCGTGGGCGTCAGCCCATCGTCCAGCGAGGTGATCTTGTGATCGAGGAGACCCTGAAGCCCGGGTTTAGGGCGATCGATCCCGAACAGCACGTGCTGATTCGCCGCCCCGAGATCGCAGTCGACCAGCACCACACGAGAGCCGGCCTGCGCCATGGCCATCGCCAGGTTCGACGCGACCAGACTCTTGCCCACGCCGCCCTTCCCTCCGCCTATCGTGATGAAGCGCTTGGCGGAGTCTTCCTTGCCCGGAATTTTCATGTTTTCAACGGGAGGCATCGTCAGAGGTTTGACGGATCTTGAGAGCTGGAGGGGCCCTGGCTACGTCACCACCAGCGCAGCTTCAGGCCTGCCAGTCCGGCGACGAAGGCGCGGCCCCACGCCGCGAGATTGCTCGAGTCCGCCAGCGTCAATACGGGTCGCGCGATCGCGTCCCCGGCGATGACGTCGGCCCGCAGGCTGATGGGTCCCGAGATGGCCACCTCGCCTCCCAGCCGCGCGTAGGCCGCCCCGCCCCAGCCGGTGTCCGTCCGGCCCGGGGTTCCGGTGGCGCGCAGGCAAACGGCGAGACCCCCGGCGCCGAGCTCGAGCGCGCCGCGCGCCCGCAGCGGCCAGCGCGCGAAGAGGCCGGCGGCCGCGAGCCACGTCACCGACCGACTGGCGCCGGCGGGCACGGGGATGGTCTTGTCCGAGAGCGGCGCGAGACCAAACGCCTCCGCGTGGACATGGCCGCCGAGTCGCAGACCCAGTTGCAGCCCCACGACGAGCTCCGTGCCCAGGCCGCCGCGCGCCGAGACGGCGCCCCCGCTGAACGAAGACTCGAACCGTCCCGCCGAGCGGTTCGACGGACCCGTCGTCCCGCGCCGCGCCGCCACGAGGGGCTCCCCCGCGACAGGACCGAGCAACGTCGCGCGAACGAACTCCACCGTGCGAACGGCCAGCAGCGTGTCCAGCGTGGCGGCCGGGGGCGCCTCGAGCACCTGCTTCATCGCCACCCGGCCCGTGGCGGTATCGGCCACCGACACCGCGGTGCGGCCGGCGCCGCCGTCGATCTCGACCGCCGCGCGCGCCCCGTCGCCGAGCGCGGCCGTGACCTCGCTCGCCGCCCGCGCGGGCTCCTCGGCCCGCGCGCGGATGTGTAGCGAGAATCCGAGGGCGCGCAGCTCGGCGGCGATGCGTGTCGTCAGGGCCGCGTCCTCCGGAGCACCGAAGAGCACGACCACCGGGGGAGCCCCCGTCGGCGCCGCGTCGTCCGTCGCTCCCGCCGCAGCGGCCGGTCGCCCTGAGGCGAACCACCCGAGCAGCACGCCGAACGCGCAGGCCGCGATGGCGCGCGATCTGTCCCGCCGCCCGCGCGTGCAACGGAGCGGCTCGGCGGATAGTATTTCGACGTGCGGCCTCGAAGACCAGCGCGGCCGGTGAGCAGAGGCCCGGGCGCCATCATCGGCGCGCTCGCTTGGATTGCGCTGTTCGCCGCCAGCGCCGGCTGTGGAGACGTTCATGTGTACCCGTTCTTGCCGGCCGGCGGCGACGCCGGCAGCGACGGCTCCGTCAGCACGACCTGCGCGCCACGGGCCCAGGTCGGTTTCGCGACCGTGGGGGGCGTGACCACCGGAGGCGTCCTCGGAGCGACCGTCACCGTCGACAACCTCAACGACCTGATCATGTACGCGGGCATGTCGGCTCCCCTGACCATTCAGATCAGGGGGTCGATCGTCGTCGACACGTCCATCGCGACCGACGGGCAGGTCGACGTCGCCTCGGACAAGACCATCCTGGGGATCGGCAAGTCGTCCGGGCTCACCGGGGGCGGCTTTCGAGTGAAGCAAGGGCACAACGTCATCTTCCAGAACCTGGTCATCTCGAAGGCGGTGGGCACCGACGCCATCCAGTTGCTTACCGCCGTGCACGTTTGGATCGATCACTGCGACCTGTCGAGTGATCGCGACAACGGCAAATCATACTACGACGGACTGGTCGACATCTCGCACGCCAGCGACTACGTCACGATCTCGTGGACGCGGTTTCACGACCACTTTCACTGCAGCCTGGTCGGGCATTCGGCGGACAACGGCGCCGAGGATACGGGGTTCCTGAGGGTCACGTACCATCACAATCTGTTCGAGCAAACCAGCTCCGAGATGCCGCGGGTTCGCTTCGGCACGGACCATGTGTTCAACAACCACTACCGAAACATCGACATCTACGCGATCGCCTCCCAGATGGGCGCGGCGCTGCTGGTCGAGCGCAACGTGTTCGAGAACGTCGTGGCCCCGATGTACACCCACTATGACGATCCGATCGACGGCACGATCCACGCGGTCGACAACACCTACTCCGGCTCCGGCGCGCTGGAGCCGCTCGCCGATACGACCTGGATTCCCCCCTACGACTACGCCTCCGCGCTGGACCTGGTGGAGAGCGTCCCGAACGTGGTCGACACGTGCGCCGGCGTCGGAAAGATCTAGTCGCGTTGGCGCGGTGCGAGCGTTGCTCGCGCGCGCCGTCAAGAGCCGGAGGCGATCCGGCGGGCCAGGGCTGCGTGCGGTCCCTGCGGATGTTCGCGCAGGTAAGCGCGCGCCGCGGTTCGCGCGCGGGCCGCGTCGCCGCCGCGCGAATAGGATTCCATGAGGCGGCCGGCGGCTGCGGTCGCCAGGGGACCGCGCGGATGTTCGTGCAGGTAGCGGTCGAACCAGCGGGCGGCGTCCGCATAGTCGTGCCGTGACTCGAAGGCGACGACGCCGAGGGCGAACGTGGTGCGATCGGCGTCGGGAAACCGTGTCAGCGCCACGTCGTAGGCGTGACTGGCGCGCGCCGCATCGCCGTCCAGCCGGGCGACGTCACCGAGCAGCAGCAGCTCGTCGGAGGGCAAGCGCTTGCACTGGTCATCGAAGTTCGCGGCGACCGCCGCCCGCAAGGCGTCGTGATAGCGACCGCGCGCCGCGAGCACGCGCCAGTCGGCTGGCGCCCGCGCGGACGACGTCCCGGCGTTAGCCGAGCCGGAAGCGCGCGGCGGCGCGGGCGACGCAAACGACGGAGCAGTCGGTGCGATCGGAGTTGCGGACGCGAGAGGCTCAGCCGCCCGATTCGCCGCCATCTCACGCGACGCTGCTCCAGCCTCGCCACCCGAGACCGCCGGCGCATTCAACGCGAGGCTGACGCGGCCCGATTGAGCGCGCTTCCCGCGCGGTCCGCGCGAGGCGACGTCACGCAAGGCCGACTCGCGCGCACCCTGCGCGCGGGGTGCCGCGCCACGAGGAGAAGCGGGAGCAGCTGGAGGCGGTGGCGCCTGCGCGTGGCTCCCGATCGGGGCCGCGGGTTCGTCGCGCAGCTCGCTGCCACCGCCGGAGGTCACGTGGAGCCGCTGACCGGCCACGACCCGCGAGGAGCCCCCCGCGACCCCGGGTCCCGTGACGACGACGGCGCCCTCGAACAACCGGACGTCGAGCGCCCCGGCGCGCGCCTGCCATGCGACGGCGAAGCGCGTGCCGGTGACCTGCACGCGGTAGTCGCCAGCCCGGATCTGCCAGCGGGTCAGCGCCCGGTGAACGACGCTGACGTCGACCGCGCCATCCACCAGGGTCACCGTGGCCCCGTCGTCCGTCAGGGCATCCACGCGTGCCCTGGCGCCCGCGGCCACCTCCACCCGCGAACCGTCCGAGAACACCAGGCTCGTCCCGGCGGCGGCCGGCTCGATGACGTCGCCGGCGCGCCCCGGGTGACCGGGATCGCCCACGTCGAACGACAGGGAAGCGGTCCTTTCGCGATGCGCGCCCACCGCGAACAACACCACCGCTGCGGCCGCTAGGGCGCCTGCCAGCGCCATCGGTCTCACGAGCCCGAGACGCGCCGCGGGCGCGGGCCCGGCCGCCAGGCGCCGTTCGATCTCGGCCCGCATGCCGAGCCGTCGCAGCTCGAAACGCTGCCTCTCGGCGACCTCCGCCATCAGCTCCTCGAAGCCGCTCATCGCGTGTCCTCATCCGTGCCCGGGAGCACGCCAAAGCGATCGCTGCGCGCCAGCCGCTCGCGCAACAGCGGCGACGCTCCGGCCGCCTCGACGAACCGCGCCTGCGCGCGGGCCAAGCGGCGCTTGATCGTGGCCAACGAGACCTGGCAGGCGGCCGCCACCTCCGTCAACTCCATCTCGGCCACGAACCGGAGCGAGAACGCGAGACGCTCGTCCGTGGGCAGCGCGTCGATGGCCTTGTACACCGCCCGCATGGTCGCAGTTCCCTCGACGTCGTGGCCGGCGGTCGGCAGATCCGGCACATCCTCCGGGGCAAGAAACCGGATCCAGCGCCAGCGCCGCCGATGCCGGATGTGGCCGCGCGCGGTGAACACCGCCAAGGACGCGATCCATCCTGGCAGCGCCGCGGGATCCTTCAGTTGATGGATGTTCTTCAGCACCTTCACGAAGACGTCCTGGACGACGTCCATCAGGTCGACGTCGATCCCCAGCGCGCCCGCCACCAGACGTTCCACCTTCGTGTGAAATTTCTCGACGAGCGCCGTACGAGCCCAGGGCTCCCCGCGACGAAGCGCTTCCACGAGCTGGGCTTCGCGGTGACCGTCGGCGGACGCCGCCCCCGCCGGCGCCCCGTCGTCGCGCAGGCCATGCGGCTCGACGGGGAGGCGGCCCGAGCTCGCTTTCGCGGAAGGGCTCATCGCCGGCGGATTATGGATCACTTTGCCACCCCCCGGATGAATCTCCTCGCTGCCGGGCGGGCGTCGGCGCTGAAATCGACGTTTCGGCCCCCGGCTCCAGCCGAGGTCTGCATCTGGCCGTGAGCAGGACGCGACTCCGGCCACCAGCATCGCCTGAGCCGGGCTAACCATTGCGCTTCCTGTTCGGGGTGGTGGGAGACAACGTGAGGTCAGTGTTCCGGGGAGGCCGGCAAGGCTCAGGCGGGCGCGCGGCGCGGCCGGAACGAATACCCGCCCCGCGCCCCCGGCCCGAGGCCTGGAGGGCCTTTCCATTCGGGCGGAGAATAGCCAAGATGTCCGTGTGATTCGTTCTCAGAGCCCACGGCTGAGCGTCAAGCTTATTTGTCGCACCGGATGACCCGGGTGCGCATGTAGTCGCACCGACCGACCCATCAAAAGCGAGGAAACAACCGTGCCATTCACACTTCCACAGCTGCCCTATTCGAAGGATGCCCTGGCCCCCCATCTCAGCGCCGAGACGCTGGAGTACCACCATGGGAAGCACCACAAGGCCTACGTCGACAACCTGAACAAGCTGGTCGACGGAAAGCCCGAGGCGAACAAGTCGCTCGAAGAGCTCGTCATGTCGTCCGACGGCAAGGTGTTCAACAACGCCGCCCAGATCTGGAACCACACGTTCTACTGGAGCTGCATGAAGCCCCACGGCGGCGGGCAGCCGACGGGTCCGATCGGCGACGCCATCAAGCGCGACTTCGGCTCTTACGAGGCGTTCGCGACGGCATTCTCGGAGGCCGCCGCGGGCCAGTTCGGTAGCGGCTGGGCCTGGCTGGTGCTGGACAAGGGCAAGCTGGCCGTGACGGGGACGCCGAACGCGGACCTGCCCATGAAGCACGGCAAGACGGCCCTCTTGACGATCGACGTCTGGGAGCACGCCTACTACATCGATTTCCGCAATCAACGCCCGAAGTACATCGAGACGTTCCTCGGCCATCTGGCGAACTGGGACTTCGCCGCCCAGAACTTTTCGGCCGGCGTCTGAGCGCGGCATCCCGACAGCGCGCGGCCGAGCGGCTCGGGCCGCGCGTTTGTTTTCGAGCGTGCGTCGACGATGCCGTTCGATTTTTCCGCGGGCGTGCTCGCGATCACGGAATGCCGTGCTACATTGGCCAGGTATTGAAGTTACCCCGCCTTTTCCTCGCGTTCTTCTTGCTCCTCGTCGCGTTGATCGCGCTCGGAGGGCCGGTTCGCGCCGCCGAGGTGGCGAGCCCGGGCGGGTCGGGTGACATCTCGTCCAGCGTCGGCGATGACAGCATCCTGGCCGGACGACACCCGCTGCTGTTTCCCCCTCACGTTTCTTATCGGGCACTTCCCCTGCCCATCGAGACCGGGTTCGGACGCATGGTGATCGCAGACCTGTTCAGGCCTCCGATCCGAACGTAGTCCGAGACCTCAATCAAGATCCGTCCGCCGCTCCGGTGGACGTCGCAATGGCGCGCGTGGCGCGGCGGCACCTCATCGGGAGGAGCACGCGGCGGGCTCGCGCGCTGGGGGAAGAGGAAAATGATTAACGTCGCCGAGGGTTTCGGGCGCGCAGCTCGACTCCGTCACCGCTGTCACCGTCTTCGTCATCGCCATCGTTTTGCCATTGGATTCTTGGCGTTCGTCTTCCCAGCCGCTGCGCTGCTTGCACTTCCATCGTTGCGGGCAAGCGCTGCCGCGGGCACCCTGACCGAAGGGCGCTCAGACCAGCCGATACAAACACCGCTCGCGCCGACGCGGGTGCTGACGCTCGACGAAGCCATGGCACGGGCGGAAGCCGCCAGCGGCTTGGTCCGTCGGGCGAGGGCCGACCGTCGCGTGGTGGCAGCGCGCAGTGTCGGGGCGGACGTCCCCCTGCCCGGCAATCCCTTGCTTGCGGTCAGCGCCGGTCCACGGCGGGAGGACAACCCGACGGGCGGCCGCTCGGAAGGGACCGCCTATGCGCTGCACCTCGAGCAGGCCGTCGAGATCGCGGGCCAGCGTTCGACCCGGCGCGCCGAGGTCGCGCGGATGGTCGACGTCGCCGCCTGGCGCGAGGCCGCCGCGCTGGCCGAGGTCCGGGCGCGCGTCCGGGCGACGTACGTGGGCGCCCAGCTGTCGGACGCGCAAGTGCGGGCGGCGCGGCGCCGGCTGGAGCTCGTCGAACAGCTCGTCGACAGCGTTCGGACACGGGTCGACGCGGGGGCAGCATCGAACGTCGACCTCCAGCTCGCGCGGATCGAGAAGGGCCGCGCCGTCCGGGAGCGCGTGGCGGCGGAGCTGTCGCTGGCGCTTGGGCTCTCCGAGCTGCGCGCGTTGATCGGGTTGCCGGCGGGCGACGGCATCGCGCTGACGCCCGAGATCGGACAACCGCCGGCCGCGCCACCGCTCGGGGGGCTCATCACGCAGGCGCGGCTCCGGCGCAACGAGCTGAGGGTCCTGGCGGCGAGCCACGATGAGGTCGACGCCACGATCGTCCGGCTGCGACGCGAAGTGGTTCCGAGCCCGACGTTCTTCTTGGACCTCCAGCGCGATCTCCCCGGGCAGCTGTACCTCGGCGGCGGGCTCGCCCTGCCGCTGCCGGTCTGGCGGCGAAACCAAGGCGAGCTGGCCGTGGCGCGCGCCGAGCGGGAGCGCCTGGACGCCGACACCAGCGTCACCGAACGCGAGATCGACGCCGAGGTCGAACGCGCGTACCACGGCCTGGCCGCGAACGCGCAGATCGTCGCGGCCGTCGAGCGCGACGTCCTGCCGGCGGCGGAGTCCGCCGTCGAGCTGATCACGCAAGGATGGCGCGCGGGAAAATTCGACCTGTTTCGCGTCATTCAAGCCTCCCGCGAGGCCAGCGAGGCGCGCCGGAACCAGCTGGAGAGCCTGGGCGCGCTGTGGCAGGCCGCCATCGCGGTCGATCGGGCAACGGGGACACCATGACCACGACGCCATCAACGAGCGCGACCGCGACAGCCACCAGCAACCCAGCGGCGGCGAGCGCAGCGGCCCCGCCGCCTCCGCGCAGGGCCATCGAGACGGCCAACCCACCCGCGCCGCGGTGGCGGTGGCGAGGCGCCGCTGCGGTCGTTGTGATCGCGCTGGTCATCGCGGCGGTGGCCGGCGTCCTCTTCCTCACCCGGGCCGGCGCCTCGCGAGCCGTCGCACCCTCCGCGGAAGCCGCGACGGCGCCGTCCGCCGGGCAGCCAGGCATGGTGGCCTTGCCCGCGGGCGCCGCGGCGAAGAACGCCATCGACGTGGTTCCCGTCCGGCGAACACGCCTGGCCGGGGAAATCCACATGATCGGCAACGTGTCATACAGCGCGGACCACGTCGCGATGGTGGGACCCCTCGTCTCGGGCCGCGTGGCGCGGCTGGCGGCCGGGATCGGCAACCACGTCGAGCGCGGCCAGATCATCGCCGAGATCGAGAGCGTCGACGTCGGCGAGGCCCGGGCGGCGCTGATCGCCGCCACGGCGCGCCTGTCCGCGGCCGAGGCGAACCTGCACCGGGAGCGAGAGCTGGCCGACAAGCAAATCTCGTCGGTGCGCGAGCGCGAGGTGGCCGAAGCGCAATGGGTCGGAGAGCGCGCGGCGATGCGCGCGGCGCAACAACGCCTGCGCGCCATCGGGCTGTCACCGGCGGAGATTCAGGCCGTCGAGGTGCGCGACGACGGGGGACGCGTCCCCATGCGGGCCCCGATCGCGGGCACCGTCATCGAGCGCCTGGTCACCCTCGGGCAGGCCGTGGAGCGCGCCACCGATGCCTTCAAGATCGCTGATCTGGCCCAGGTCTGGGTGCTGCTGGATCTTTATGAAAAGGATCTGGCGCGGGTCCACGTCGGACAGGCGGTCGAGCTGCGCACCGACACGCTGCCTGGCGAGGTGTTCCCGGGTCGGGTCGCCTACGTGGTCCCGGTGATCGACGAGGCGACACGCGCCGCCAAGGTGCGGATCGAGATCGCCAACCCGTCCGGGAAGCTGCGCATCGGACAGCTGGTCACGGCCAAGCTGATCGGAGACGCCGGGAGCGAGACCACCCCGGTGCTGGCGATCCCCGTGGCGGCGGTTCAGCGCATCGACGGCAAACCGGTCGTGTTCGTGCAGCGCGGTGCCGTCTTCGAACGTCGCATTGTCGAGCTCGGCGTCTCGGGCGGCGAGCTCGTCGAGGTGCGCGCAGGCCTCGCCGACGGCGACGCGGTCGCCGCCAAGGGCGCCTTTCTCCTGAAGAGCGAGCTGCTCCGCTGATGCTCGGCAAGATCGTCGAGCTGTCGGTTCAGCGTCGAGGCCTGGTGCTGGTCGGCTGGGCTGCGATCCTCGCGGTGGCGCTCGCCTCGATCAGCAGCCTGTCCGTCGACGCCGTGCCCGACGTGACGAACGTGCAGGTGTCCGTGCTGACCAGCGCGCCCGGGCTGTCGCCGCTCGAGGTCGAGCAGTACCTGACGTTCCCCATCGAGACGGCCATGAACGGCGTCCCCAACGTCTCCGAGATCCGGTCCATCAGCCGCACGGCGGTCTCGGCCGTGACCGTCGTCTTCAAGGACGGGACGGATCCCTGGTTCGCCCGCCAACTGGCGAGCGAGCGCCTCAAGCTGGCGGAGAGCGACATTCCCCCGGGCTACGGCCGGCCCGAGCTCGGTCCCGTGTCCACGGGCCTGGGCGAGATCTACGAGTTCTACCTGGTCTCGAAGAACCACACGCCCATGGAGCTGCGCACGATCCTCGACTGGGTCGTCGCCTACAAGCTGCGCGCGGTCCCCGGCGTCATCGAGGTGAACGGGATGGGCGGCGAGGCGAAGCAGTATCAGGTCGTCATCGAGCCGAAGCGCCTGGCCGCCTACCGGCTGTCGCTCGGGCAGATTCACGACATCCTCGAGCGCAACAACGCCGCCGTGGGGGGCGGCTACATCGAGAAGAACGGCGAGTCCTTCGTCATCCGCGGCGCGGCCCAGTTTCGCGGCGTCGAGGACATCGAGAACACCGTGGTGACGTCCGATCACGACGGGACGCCCGTGCTGCTGAAGCACCTCGGGCGGGTGCAGATCGGGCCGGCGCTGCGCTTCGGCGCCGTCACCAAGCACGGGGAGGGCGAGATCGTCGCCGGCACCGTGATGATGTTGACCGGCGCGAACTCGCGCGACGTCGTTCACGCCGTGAAGCGCCGGCTGGCCGAGATCCAGGCCGAGCTGCCCGCCGGCATCGAGATCCGTTCGTACTATGACCGCGCCGAGTTCATCGGGCGCATGTTGAAGACGGTATTCGTGAACCTGGCCGAGGGCGCCGGCCTGGTGGTGGTGGTGCTGTTCCTGACGCTGGGGAACATCCGCGGCGCGCTGATCGCCGCGCTGGCGATCCCGCTGGCGATGGGGATCGCCGTCATCGGGATGGTTCGACTGCACGTGACCGCCAACCTGATGTCGCTGGGCGCGATCGACTTCGGCCTGCTCGTCGACGGTGCCATCGTCATGCTCGAGGCCGCGCTGGTGCAGCTGGCGGCGCGACGCCCGGTCGATCGGCTCGACACCGCCACCGTCATCGCGGAGGCGATGCGCAAGGTGGCGCGCCCGGTGACCTTCGCGCTGGCGATCATCCTGCTCGTCTACCTGCCGCTCATGGCGCTGGAAGGCGTCGAGGGGCGCATGTTCCAGCCCATGGCCATAACGGTGGCGCTGGCGCTCGGCGCGGCGATGCTGTTCACGCTGACGGCCTTTCCGGCGATGGCGGCCTACCTGCTGGCGGCGCCCGCCCACGCGCACGACCCCGAGCGGGGCGCCTTCGCGGTCGCGCGCCGCGGCTATGATCGCATCCTCGGCCGCTCGCTGGCGCGGCCGAAGACGACGCTGGGCCTGGCGGCGCTGACCCTGGTGGGCGCGATCGCGGTCGGCCGGACCCTGGGCGCGGAGTTCGTCCCCCGGCTCGACGAGGGCGAGCTGTCGCTCGACGTGAAGCGGCTGCCTTCGGTGTCGATCACCGAGGCGCAGCGTCTGGGGGTGCAGGTCGAGGACGTGCTGGCGCGCTTCCCGGAGGTCACGTCGATCGTCACGCGCACCGGACGCGCCGAGGTGGCCACCGATCCCGTCGGCCCCGACGAGACCGAGGTCATGGTGAAGCTGCGGCCGAAGCAGGAGTGGACGACGGCGCACGATCTCGACGAGCTGGGCGAGCGCATCAAGACCGCGGTGGAGGCCGAGGTGCCGGCGACGTTCGTGTCGGTGTCACAGCCGATCGAGGACCGGGTGAACCAGCTGCTCGCGGGCTCGCGCGCGGACGTCGTGATCAAGGTGTTCGGGGAGGATCTCGCGGTGCTCAAGGACACGGCCGACAAGATCGGCGCGGTCGTGAACGAGGTCCCCGGGCGCGGCGACCTGCGCGTGCAGCGGGTGCTGGGGCTCCCCTTGCTCGAGGTCCTGCCCGATAGGGCGCGGCTGGCCCGCTACGGGATCAGCGCCGATCACGTGCTCGAGGTCGTCGAGGCGTCGCGGGTGGGGCGCTTCGCCGGCAAGATCTTCGAGGGTTCCCGGCGCTTCGACCTGATGTTGCTGCTGCCTCCCGCGAAGCTGACACCGGAGGCGTTCGGCGAGCTGCTGGTCGGAGCGTCGAACGGGACGCTGGTCCCGATGGCGTCAGTCGCCACCATTCGCGAGACCGAAGGGCCCGCGGTGATCAACCGCGAATCGCTGCAACGCCGCGTCGTGGTCGAGGCCAACGTGCGCGGACGGGATCTCGTCAGCTTCGTGGGCGAGGCGCAACGGCGGGTGGCCGCCGAGGTCAAGCTGCCCGACGGCGTGACCCTGGAGTGGGGTGGGCAATTCGAGAACTTCACGCGCGCGAGCGCGCGCCTGGCGGTGGTGGTGCCGATCGCGCTGGGGCTGATCTTCACGATGTTGTTCCTGATGTTCGGCGACCTGCGCTCGGCGATCGCCGTCTTCGCGGGCGCGCCGTTCGCGATCGTGGGAGGCATCGTGGCGCTCGCGTGGCGGGGGCTGCCCTTCTCGATCCCGGCGGCCGTCGGCTTCATCGCCGTGGCGGGCGTGGCGGTGTTGAACGGCGTGGTGATGACCAGCGAGCTGCACATTCACCTGCAACGAGGTGAATCGGGCCCCGCGCCGATCCGGCTCAGCGCCCTCACGGTGTTGCGGCCGGTGCTGACCACGGCGCTGGTGGCGGCCGTCGGGTTCATCCCCATGGCGATCTCGACCAGCGCGGGCGCCGAGATTCAACGTCCCCTCGCGACCGTGGTCATCGGCGGCATCCTCTCCTCGACGCTGCTCGGCTTGACGGTGCTCCCGGTGCTGCTGCGCCTGCTGCTGAAGGCGGAGGAGACGCCGGCGGAGGAGGGGGTGCCGACGGTCACGGTCGAGCGGTGACGGCGGGCAGGACGAACCGAGCCTCCGTCCCGTCGAGAGCGTGGCTCACCCCCCTCGAAACATCGACGAATCCCGTGGTTCCTGTAATTTGAGATACGCAATTACCAACCGACTTCGGCGGGGACGCGGTACACTCAATGATTGAACCGTCGACGTGAGAGGTGGAGTGTCGCGCGAGAATCCCCAGCCGTCCGAGCGTGACCTCGCGCCGCACGGGCCGTCCGGCTCGATGTCGTTCGACGCCGCCACGGTGGTCGAGGCCTTCGAGCGGCACGCCTTCGCCAATCCGGACCAGCTCGCGATCGCGGGCGCCCGGCGGTTGACCTACGGCGCGCTGTCGAGAGCGGCGAATGACCTCGCGGCGTCGCTCGCGGGACGCGGCCTCGGCCGCGGCGACTTCGTCGTCGTCTGGACGCGCGAGCCGACGGACGCCGTCGTGGGCGCCCTCGCGGCCATGCGCGCGGGCGCCTCGTTCATCCCGCTCGACAGTCGAACGCCGGGCGACCGGGTGACCTTCATCCTGCATGACAGCGGTGCCCGCGCGCTCGTCGCCGAGGCGTCCCTGATGCAGGGGATGGTCGTCCCGGCTGGCGTCGCGGTGCTTGGCCCCGCCGTCGTCGGGCCGTCCGCGCGACGAGACCGCAGCGCCCCCGACCTCCGCTTCCCTGCCCCGGATGACGTCGCTTACGCGATCTACACCTCGGGCTCCACGGGGTTCCCGAAAGGGGTGGAGATCACCCACGCGAACCTG
Source organism: uncultured Myxococcales bacterium (assembly GCA_964443975.1). Lineage (GTDB taxonomy): Bacteria > Myxococcota_A > Polyangia > Fen-1088 > Fen-1088 > DASYCK01. The sequence goes on from CAYUFS010000008.1 coordinate 90,442, forward strand.
ATGAGCTTCGTCGAGGCGCGCAATGTCGTCTATGGCCATGCGGCCCTGATGTCGCCGGTTCATCCCCCGTCGTTCGATCCCTTCCAGGGCGCCGTGGCGTGGGCCCTGGCGACGGGCGGCGCCCTGCTCCTCCTCGGCCCGGAGGCGCTGCTCGATCCGCGCCTCGGCGCGCGGACGATCGAGGCCCAGCGCCCCACGCACCTGAGCGCCGCCGCCAGCGTCTACCGCTACCTCGTCGACGAAGCAGCGCCGGGCGCCTTCGCTTCCCTCCAGGCGTGCCTGGTGGGCGGCGAGGTGCTGGGCGTCGCCACCGCGCGCCGGCACCACGCGGTCGCGCCGCACGCGCGGCTCTTCAACGAATACGGCCCGACGGAGTGCACCGTCTTGGCCACGGTGTATGAGGTTCCCGCCGCACCGCCCGATCCGATTCCCATCGGCGTCGCGGTTCCCGGCGCCACCTGCCATGTCCTCGATCCCGAGGGCGCGCCGTGCGCGCCAGGCGTCGCGGGCGAGCTCTACATCGGGGGCTCCGGCGTCGCGCGGGGATACCTCGGGCGCCCCGAGCTCACCGCACGCAACTTCGTCCCGGATCCGTTCGCCGCGGCTCCGGGCGCGCGGATGTTCCGGACCGGCGATCGCGTGCGGTGGAACGACGCCGGACAGCTCGAGTTCCTCGGGCGAACGGATTTCCAGCTCAAGCTGCGCGGCAACCGCATCGAGCCCGAGGAGATCGAAGCGGCGATCTGCCGGGTGCCGGGGGTCGCCGCGGCCGTGGTGGTGCTGCAAGCGCGGACCGAAGCCGACCCCTCCCTCGTCGCGTTCGTCGTCGCGAACGGCGAGGTTGACGCCGAGACCATCCGGCGCGCCCTCACGGCGCGCTTGCCGGCGCACATGATTCCCTCCCATTTCGAACGCCTCGACGAGCTGCCGCTGAACGCGTCGGGGAAGGCAGACCGCGCCGCGCTCGCGGCCCACCCGGGCACCTACGCCGCGCGCGACCACGCGGCGGATCCGCCGCGCACGGCGATCGAGGAGGCGCTCGCGTCGACCTGGGCCGAGGCGCTGGGGCTGCCCGGTGGGGTCATCTCGCGGTCGGACGACTTCTTCGCCCTCGGCGGCCATTCGTTGCTGATCATGAAGGTCAGGAGCCGCATCCTGCGTGAGCTGCGGCGCCTCCTCCCCCTCGAGGTGCTCTTCTCTCACACCACGCTCTCGGCGCTCGCGACGGCGATCGGCGAAGCGGTGGAGGACCCAGGGGTCGAGGACGAGGCGAAGAATGGGGCCCCGGCTCCGCAATACCCGGGAGCGCCCATCGACTCGCCCGCAAGCTTCCCGCTGGCACCCATCCAGGAGATCTTCCACACGATCGCGCAGCTCGACGCGCGATCGGACGCGTACACCGTCGGCGCTGGCGTCCGCGTGGTGGGCCCGCTCGACCCGCAACGGCTCCGCGAGGCGGCCTGGCAAGTCGTCGCGGTGAACGATGTCTTGCGCGGTCGGATCCAGGTCACCGAGGGCCGCCCGTTCATCACCATCGAACCCCGGAGCGCGGCGGCGTGCGCGTTCGACTGGTCCGTCGAGAAGGCGACCTCGCTCGACGACGCCACCGCCCTTCAGCGGAGCTTCCTGCGCAGGGCCTTCGACCTTCACCGCGCGCCGCTCATCCGCTTTCAGCTCATCGAGGTCGGACCCGACGAGCACCTGCTGACGCTCGCGGCCCACCACGTGATCTTCGATGGGCTGTCCGTCGGACTGTTCTTGAACGCGCTCTGGGAGAGGTACGCTGGACGGCCACAGGCGGACCATCCGCCCCCGTACGCCTCGTTCGCGGACGTGACGAGACGCAGGCTCGGCACGGATCGCCGCCGTGTCCTCACGGAGTATTGGAACGCGCGACTCTCGGATCTGCCCGAGCCCACACGCCTCCCAGCCACCTTCGCGTTCCCTCCCGACGAGACGCCGAGCCGCGGGTCGGCCCAGCTCCTGCTCAGCTTGAAGCCGTCGCTGATCAGCGCCGTCCGCGCCTTCTCGCGCTCGAGGCGCGTCACGCCATTCGTGGTGATGCTGACGGCCTTGAAGCTCGTCCTGGCGCGGCGCACGGGGACGCACGACGTGGTCCTCGGCACGCCGGTGTCGGTCCGCAGCGAAGGTGACTTCCAGGCCTCGATTGGCTGCTTGATCAACACCGTCATCCTGCGCACGCAGATCCCGCCGTCGTGCACCTTCGACCAGCTGGTGGCCGCCGTGGAGGAGACCGTGAAGGGCGCGGTGTCGCACGGCGAGCTCCCCTACACGGACGTGCTCGGCGGATTGAGCTCGACGCGCGGCGGCCGCCCGGTGCCGCCGTTTTCGCTCTTCTTCAACTACATCGACCGCCGCGGCTTCGTGCACCGGGTCGGCGACCTGCTCGTCGAACCGTTGCCAGAAGAACATCCCGCGGCGAAGTTCGACCTGACGGTCTACGTCCATGACTGGGGCGACCGCCTGGAGCTGCAGCTCCTCTACGACACGGCCGTCTACGATCAGCCGGAAGTGCAAGGCCTGGCCCTTGACCTCGACGCGCTCCTGACCTCGGCGATCGCGGACGCGTCCCGCGACGTGCGCGCCTACGCGCTCGGCGCCCCACCTCGCACCGCGGTGGCGGAGGCGCCGGACCCGCCCGTCGCGCTGGATGGCGCCCGGATCCAGGACGGTTTCCTTCGCCAGGCCTCGCTCGACCCGTCGCGGACCGCCATCTCCGAGGCGCAGCGGGCGTGGACTTATGGCGAGCTGGCGGCGCGCTCCGGCGCCATCGCCGGGGCCTTGCACAGCCGCGGCCTCCAGGCCGGCGATCGGGTCGCCATCTTCGGCGAGCGCGGCGCGATGCTGGTGGCGGCGGTCGCCGGAGCCCTCCGCCTCGGCTGCGTGTTCGTGCTCCTCGATCCGGAGCAACCTCCCGCGCACACGTCGGCGATCCTGGAGGGCTTCGCCCCGCGCGCCATCCTCGATCTTCGCGGGACCTGCCCGGTGCCCCCGGGCACGCCGGTCCTGCGCGACGCCGAGCTCGCGGGGGGCGATTCGTCCCTCGTGCCACAGCTTCCGCCTGCGCGCGAGGACACCCTGGCCTACGCCGTCTACACCTCGGGGACGACCGGCGTCCCGAGGGGGATCCTGGGCGGACATCGCCCGGTCGTGCATTTCCTGGCCTGGCAGGCGCACACCTTCGCGCTCACGGGCGATGACCGCTTCGCGATGCTGTCTGGCATCGGCCACGATCCCCTGCTTCGCGATATCTTCGCGCCGTTGTCGCTCGGCGCCACGCTCTGCGTCCCGCCGCCGGGGGCACGGCGGGATCCGCACGCGCTCGCATCATGGCTCGACCGGGAAGGCGTGACGGCCATGCACCTCACCCCGCCGCTCGAGCAGGTGCTGGCCGCGGGCGCCCCCCCTGTCCTCGAGCGCCTCCGGGCGGTGTTCTTTGGTGGCGACAGGCTGACGTGGTCCCACGTGCGTTCCGTTCGCCGGTACGCGCCCCACGCGCGGATCGTGAATGGCTACGGTTTGTCCGAGACGCCCCAGCTGATGACCTGGCACGAGGTCACCGAGTCCCTTCCGATCGCGAGCGTTCCCATCGGACGCGGGCTGCCCGGGGTCGACGTCCGCGTCGAGAGCCCATCGGGCACCCCGTGCGCCGTCGGCGAGCTGGGCGAGATCGTGATCCGGAGCCGCCACCTCGCCCGCGGCTACGTCGAGGCGGGTGGCCGCCTCCGGGAGCTCACCCGAGACGGGGTATTTCGCACCGGGGACCTCGGCCGCATGGACGCGCGTGGACTGCTACACCACGCGCGACGCGCCGACAGTCAGGTCAAGATCCGCGGGTATCGCGTGGACCTCGCCGGCGTGGAGGCCGTCATCGCCGCGTCACCCGGCGTCGCGCAGGCGCGCGTCCTCGTGACCGAGCGGACCGGCGAAGCGAGTCTGTGCGCCTTCGTGGTGCCTGGAGGCGCCCAGCACTGCACCGGCGAGGCGCTGCGCGCGTCGCTCGCCGGGCGCTTGTCGAGCGCCGCGGTTCCGCAGCAGATCTTCATCGTCCCGCGAATGCCGCTCACACCCAACGGCAAGCTCGACGACCGCCAGCTCCTGGCCGAGGCTCATCGTCCCGCGCGTAACCCCAACCCGAAACGCGAGGCACGCACCCAGACGGAGGATGCCATCACCCGGATCTGGGAGGAGATCCTGGGCGTCACCAACATCGGGCTCGACGAGGACGTCTTCGAGCTGGGGGCGAGCTCCCTGCAGTCGGTGCAGATGGTCTCGCGCCTCCGCGACGTATCGGGGTGCGCGCTTTCGCTCGAGACCCTGATGCGCAACGCCACCGTCGCGAAGCTCGTGGAGGCCATGCACGCGCACGCCGCGCGGCGCGAGGAAGATCTCGTGATCAAGGTGAACGAAGGCGGGTGTCGCCCGCCGTTTTGGATGATGCACCCCATCGGGGGGCACGTCCTCTTCATCCGCAGATTTGGAGCCCACGTGGGCCCGGACCAGCCTGTATTCGGCATCCAGGCGCAGGGCCTCGACGGCGTCAGGGCGCCCCTCGACGAGCTGGAGGCGATGGCCGCGCTCTACGTCCGCCAGATCAAGCAGCACCAGCCGACCGGCCCGTACCACGTGGGGGGACCCTCTTTTGGCGGGCGCATCGCGTACGAGGTCGCTCAGCAGCTGATGGCGGCAGGCGACGACGTCCGCGTGCTGGCGATCTTCGACGCCTGGCCACCCGGATACCCCCGCCGCACCCGCCTGGATCGCTGGCTGATGGACAAGATCCCCGAGTACGTTCAGCGCCTGCGCCGAGGATCAGTCCGCGAAACAGTGGGAAGACTCCTTCGCCGCGACAAGTTCGGCTACGCGCACTACCGCGCCCTCGAGGGAGCGGGCGTGCGGACAGGCTCCCTCAACGATTCGATCCGGCGAGTCATCGAGGCGAACGAGCGGGCGTCGCGCCGCTATCGTTTCAAGCGTTACCCGGGCACCGTCACGATCTTTCGGGCCAACCAGACGCCGTCCTGGATCGGCGTCGACTTCTCCGATCCGACGAGCGGCTGGTCGCGGTGGGCGAAGTCCTGCGTCGTCATCGGCGTCGATTGCGCGCACCAGTTCATCATGGACGAGCCCGCCGTCGCCCAGGTCGCGCGCGAGCTAAACAAGCGCCTCCTGGAGCCGCGCGCCGCGAAGGCGGCGTGACGAGACGGCGCGGGGAGCGAACGACCGCATCATGCTCAAGCACGCCGCCAAGATCGCCGCCCAGACGCTGGCGCACCGGGTGCGCAGGGCGTTCTCGGCCCAGCTGCGTGCCGAGCAGGTCACGCCCGAGGAGTCGGAGGCCGCCCGGACGTGCGTCGAGTGGCTGCGCGGGTACATCGCGAAGCCCGACGCGCGCCTGGGCCGCAAGGGCGACATCTGTCCCTTCGTCGGCACCGCGCTGGGCAAGCAGCGCATGAGCTTTCACGTCTATGGGGGCGTCGAGTCGATCACCGGGAAGCGGCTACGAGACGTGATGGTCGACGAAGGGCTGCGGCTGCTCGCGCGGCTCGACCACGCCGAGGACGAGATGGAGCTGACCAACGTCAACCTGCTGTTTCCTCGGTGTCGCGCCGCCGACTTTCCGTCGTTTCACGAGGCCCACACGCTCAGCAAGACCGCGCTGATGCGGCGTGGTCTGATGACCTCGGTGTTCTACCCGGGCTACACCCGCCCGGGCGTGCACAACCCCGAGTTTCACCTGTACCAATCGCCATTCCCCATCGTGACCATCCGCCCCATGGCGCTGCACGACATCGTGTTTCTGGACCGGAACGCGTACGCGTTCGCGGAGTACCGCCGCCGCTACGGGCAGAAGTACGCCGACGGGAAGGTTCCCAAGACCCACGGCTACATCGAACGGTTCGCCGACGCCCAGCAACGCTTCGGCACGACGCACGCCACCCGGCGCTGAGCGGGGGGCGCCGTCACCAGCCGAGGACGCGGCGCAGCTCGGCGGCGAGGGAATCGCCCATGGCCTGCGACGCCGGCATGTCCGGATGGTCGCACGCCTTGCGGTTGGCGAACGGGCGCAGGTCGAAGACGCCGACGTTCGTGTCACCGCCCGCCTTCAACGTCGCCACCATCGAGTTGATGACGGTGTCGGCCGTCGCCCACTGAATCGTGTTCATGATGTAGGCGTTCGGGTAGTTCGACCGGATGTGCTTCACCAGCTTCAGGTACGCGTCGACGTACGGCTGACCGGGATCGCCCACCGAGAAGTCGTTGTTGGTGAGGTTCATGACCACGACGTGCGGCTGGTACTTGGAAAAATCCCAGGTCGTCGTGGTGTCGGTCGGGATCGCGTAGTCGTATCGGGCCGGCATCACCGTCGTCGGTGTGGGCGTCGCGGTGCCATAGTTGCGCCAGACGCCGATGCCGGACCAGGCGATGGTCACCAGGTCCGCGCCGACGCTGCGGGCGGCGATCGCGCCGTACGACAGGTAGTCGTTCTCGACCTTGTTCCCCGAGCATGGGACGGCGCCTCCACCCTCTATGCCCGCGCCCACGGAGAACGAATCGCCCACGATCTCGATGCGCCGATCGGGTGCCGGCGGCGGCGACAGCAGCGCGCCGCCCATGCCGAAGTTCGTGAGGCCGATGAACTCCGTCGGACCGACGTTGGCCTCCGTGTCCCGCCAGAAGAGCAACTGGTGGATGCCCGGCGCGAGGCCGGTCGCGAGCACCAGCGTCTGCGCGCTCGTCGAAAAGATCTTCTTCGGATTCGCGCCGTCGATGACGACCTCGAAGCTGTTTCCGTTGTTGCCGTCGTTGAGCTGAGCCGACACCTGCGTGCCCATGAAGCGGGCCGAGACGCTCGAGCCCGACCACTCGAAGCGCGTGCCCCCCATCGACCCGGGGGCGGTTCGCCCGACGATGCGCACGCCAGGCGCACCCGTGTCGCCGCCCTTGCCACCCACGCTCGACGACCCGCCGCTGTTGCCCACGCCAGCGCCGCCGAGGGCGCCGGCCGCGCCGCCACCCAATCCACCACCGGTCCCGGACGCGGCGCCGCCGGCCGCGCCGCCCGTGCCCGTCGCACCGCCCGTGCCGGCTACGCCGCCGGTGCCGATCCCCGTGGCGCCGCCGCTCCCGCTGCCCGGCGTGCCGCCGCTGGCGACCGCACCGCCTGTGCCCGTGGTGCCGCCGCTGCTGCTGGCCACGCCGCCGCTGCCCGTCGCCGCTCCGCCGCTACCTGTGGTCGCACCGCCGGTGCCACTGGCATTGGCGCCCCCGCTGCCATTCGCGGATGCCCCGCCCGTTCCCGACTCCCCGCCGGAGCCGGCGGTGGAGCCGCTCGAGCCACAGGACGACAGCAGCACGGCCATCGCGAGCGACCGGCAGAGGACCAAGCGGGCGCTCGCACCGATTTTTTCGGCCACTCGTTCTCGCGCGTTGTTCTCGCTCACCGGGGTCATCCTAACCCATTCCAGTAGCGATGCGGGCGCGGCATGGCTCTCATTTCAGCGCCGGGCAAAGCGATTCCTGACGCGGGACACTATCCCACCCGAGGCATTCGTGCGCGCGTAAGGGTCGTTCGTGCGTCAGCCCACGCCCTCGCGCGCTGCGGGATGGTTCAGCTTCGACTTCCTTCGCCCGTACCCGGCGTAGAGGACCAGCCCCACCACCAGCCAGACACCGAGCCTCGCCCAGTTCGTCCACCCGAGGCCGACGATCATCGCGCCGCACACGATGATCCCGAGGATGGGCACCAGCGGCACGAGCGGCGCCCGGAACGCGCGCGGCTGCTCGGGGCTGCGCACGCGCAGGATCCACACGCCCGCGCACACCAGGATGAACGCGAACAGGGTTCCGATGCTGGTCATGTCGCCCACCACGTCGCCCGGAACGAAGGCCGCGAACGCGCCCACGAAGAAGAACAGGATCAGGTTCGATTTGTAGGGCGTGCCAAAGCGCGGATGCACGTCCGAGAACACCTTGGGAAGCAGCCCGTCGCGGCTCATCGTGAAGAACACCCGCGACTGCCCGAGCAGCATGACCAGGATCACCGACGAGAACCCGGCGAGGATGGCCACCGTCACCAGCTTCGCGAGCCACCCGTAGCCGTGCATGTACTTGGTGATCGCGTAGGCCACCGACGCCTCCCGGCCCTGCGTGCGGAAATCGTGGACCGAGGCCACGCCCGTCAGCACGTGCGCGAAGAGAATGTAGAGCACGGTGCAGATCACCAGCGACCCGAGGATCCCGAGCGGCATGTCGCGCTTCGGGTTACGCGACTCCTGGGCGGCGGTCGACACGGCGTCGAAGCCCACGAACGCAAAGAACACCACGCCCCCGGCCCCCAGGATCCCCATCAGGCCCCCGAAGGCGTGCGACACGCCCTGGCTGTCGACGAACGTCGAGGGCGCCGGCACGTAGGGTGAGTGGTTCGCGGGGTCGATGAAGCCCCAGCCGAACACGATGAACAGCACCACGATCGACACCTTGGCGATCACGATGACGCCGTTCACGAACGCCGACTCGCGAATGCCGCGCACGAGCAGCAGGCTGAGCATCAGGACGATGAACAGCGCCGGCACATTCATCAGACCGTGCGCGATCACCGCGCCGCCCCCGTCGCGCAGCGCCTCGAACGGCGAGTGGCACCACCCGTACGGGATCTGGACCCCGAAGGACTCGAGGAGCTTGTTCAGGTATTCGCTCCACGCGATGCCGACCGTCGCGGCGCCGATGGCGTACTCGAGCACCAGGTCCCACCCGATGATCCATGCGACGAGCTCCCCCATGGTGGCGTAGGAATAGGTGTAGGCGCTGCCGGCGATGGGGATCATCGACGCGAACTCGGCGTAACACAGGCCCGCAAACGCGCAGCCCACGGCCGCCACCACGAACCCCAGCGTCACGGACGGGCCGGCGTTGTTCGCGGCGGCGGCGGCGGTGCGCACGAACAGACCCGCGCCGATGATGGCCCCTATGCCGAGGGTGATGAGGTCGAAGGCCCCCAGCGTGCGCTTCAGGCCCGTCGCGTGGTCAGCCTCGGCCCGGAGGTGCTCGATGGATTTCGTCGCGAAGAGTCCGCCCGGCATTCGTTGACCACCTTCCCGCTCGAGGGAGAGGCGGACTCTATCACCGTCGGCGTCGTCGACTGAGCGGAGATTTCGCGGGAGGCTCGGCGGCGGCGATGATCGCGGGGATGTTGACCCGACATCGCAGCATGCGCCCGGGCAGCGTCGCCGACATCCGCCAGTGGCGCATCTCCTTGACCATGCAGGCGCCCGCCTGCTCGTCGAGCGCGGAGTCGGCGGCCAGCCCGACCGAGCCGACGTTCCCGTTGGGCTCGATGTAGAACCGAGCCGAGGCGCCGGTCTCCGTCACCGCGCCGCAAGGCGCCAGCAGGTGGATGAAGGTCGCGAGGTCGTGGTCCAGCTTCAGGCTGTCGTCGAGATCCTGCACCTGCATCCCGTGCGTGGAGCGAAACTCCACCGGGTACTCGAACGTCGTCGCCTTCTTCCCGTCCGGCGGCGGAAACTTGATGCGGCGACCGACCTCGACCAGGCAGCGCTCGACGTCGTAGTTGCCGAGATCCGTGGCGACGACCAGCACGTCGGTCGGGGCACCGTCACCGCTGACGGAGAACCGCAACGTCACCTTGCCTTCGGCGTACCGCTGGGCGTGGCCTGCCCGCCGGTAGCAAGCGCGCACGTCGTCCATGTGCCCCGCCATCGTGTCCTCGATGTCGGACACCTCATAGACGCCCACCTCGTTCTGCAGGCCCATCTGCCCCGCACCCGCCGAGCTCTCGAACGTCCCTTGCCTGGCCTTCCCCCTGCGGTGCTTGCCCGGGTGATCCTCCGCCATGCTCGCCGGCCGCGACGCGCACCCGCCGAGCGGTGCGACCGCGACACTCAGCAAGGTGCTTACGAGTAGAGCGTGCTTCATGCGTCATTCCATGCGAGCTGAATGGAGGCCGCCCCCCGCCCCTCCCTGGATCTGGATCCGGACCCGGTCGAATGAAAGCTGCCGGACGAGGCCTCGAGAGGCCCCTCGCCGCGGCCAGGCCGCGCTAGTAAGCGGGTTCGAAGTGGTAGACGTATTGCATCGAGCCCCCGTGCTCCAGGGTGGGATACTCGAAGTCTTTCAGCTTCTCGATCAGGCAATCGTGCACGTCCTTGTCGTTCAGGGTCGAATTGACGATCCTGACATCGGACGCTTTGCCCGAAGGCTCAAGGGTCACGAGCACCGCCACCGAGCCCTTGAACGCGCGATCGTGTTTCTCGTTCAGGACGTCGTTGTAGCACTTCAGCGTGGACGGCTCGCGCTGCTGCAAGAGCAGCTGGATCTCGGCCTGCTTGTCCGGCGGAATGCCGCCCTGCTCCGCGGCCTTCTCCGGAGGATGAACGACCCGGATGCGCTCCTCTTGCTGCTCACCGGTGGTCGCGCAACCGAGGCCGGCGAACAGCGCCGGAACGCTGATGGCCAGCGCCCATGCCCGAACGAGTCCCTGCCGTCGTTTCACTGTCATGGGGGCGATCCTCCTGGCGGCCAACCTTATAGTTCCGGCACCGGGCCGGCAAGTGCCAACGGCCAAGTGAGGGGCAAGAAAATGTCAGGCCCCCTACGCTTCCACGACATGCCGCGCGATCAGCATGCGCTGAATCTCGCTCGTCCCCTCGTAGATCTCCGTGATCTTGGCGTCGCGGAAATGCCGCTCGACCGGGAAGTCCGCCAGGTACCCGTAGCCGCCGAAGACCTGCACCGCTTCCTTGGCCACGCGGTTCGCCACCTCGGAGGCGAGCAGCTTCGCCATCGCCGCCTCGCTGGTGTAGCGACCGCCGCCGTCCTTCTTCGCCGCTGCCCGCCACAGCATCAGCCGGGCGGCGTCGATCTCCGTGCACATGTCGGCCAGCTTGAACTGGATCGCCTGGTGGTGCGCGATGACCTGCCCGAACGTCTCCCGCTGTAACGCATAGCGGGTGGCCTCCTCGAACGCCGCCCGCGCGATGCCCAGCGCCTGCGCCGCGATCCCGATGCGCCCGCCGTCGAGCGCGGCGAGCGCGATCTTGTAACCCCCGCCGGGGGCGCCGAGCAGGGCGTCGTCCGGCACCGCGCAGTCCGACATGAACATCTGCGACGACGGGGCGCCGCGAATTCCGAGCTTCCGATCCGGGGGCCCAAACGTCAGCCCGGGCGTGCCCGCCGCGACGAGGAACGCCGAGATTCCCTTCGCCCCCGCGGCCGGCTCCGTCGACGCGAGCACGACGGCGAGGTCCGCCACGGGGCCGTTCGTGATGAAGTTCTTTGTGCCGTTCAAGATCCACCCGCGGCCGTCACAGCGCGCCGTCGTGCGCAGGGCGCGCGCGTCGGAGCCCGCGTCGGGCTCGGACAGCGCGAAGCACCCCAGCTTTCGCCCCGACGCCACGTCGGGCAGCCAGGTCCGCTTTTGCGCCTCTGTCCCGTGCGACGCGATGGGCGCGCACACGAGCGAGTTGTTCACCGACATGATGACGCCCGTCGAGGCGCAGGCCCGCGAGATCTCCTCCAATGCAAGGGCGTAGCTGACGGCGTCCAGGCCCGCCCCGCCCCACGCCTGCGGAACCATCACGCCCATCAGCCCCAGGCTCCCGAGCTTGCCGATGATCTCCGCGGGAAAGCGGTGCTCGCGATCGATGGCCGCCGCCTGGGGCAAGATCTCGCGCGTCGCGAAGTCGCGCGCCGTCTGGCGAATCATCTTCTGCTCGGGGGACAGGTCTAGATCCATCGGGGCCTCGCTTTGCTCATTGGCCTTGCCATACAGGCGGGCCGGCGGCCTTGTCCAGGAACGCCCGCATTCCAGCCCGCAGATCGGCGGTCGCGAACAGCGCCGCGAACAGCTCCGCCTCGACGGCGAGCGCCTCGCCCTCGGGGACGTCGGCGCCGTCCCGCAGCGCGCGCTTCGCGCTGGCCACGGCCAGGGGAGCCCGCGTGCAGATCGTGGCCGCCACGCGCCGCGCCTCGGTCATCAGCGCCGCCGGCTCCACCACGCGGTTGCACAGGCCGAGCCGCAGCGCCTCGGCCGCGTCGACGGTCTCGGCGGTGAACAACATCTCGCGCGCCCGCGCGATGCCCACCCGACGCGCCAGGCGCACCGTCCCGCCGAACCCGGGGATCGCGCCCAGGCGTCCCTCCGTCAGGCCGAACCGCGCCGTCGAGGCCGCGTAGACGAAGTCACACGCCAGCGCCAGCTCGCACCCGCCGCCGAGCGCGTACCCGTTGACCGCCGCCATCACCGGGACCGAGAGCGACTCGATGGCGGTGCCCACCCGGTGGCCGAGCCGCGAGAACGCGTACGCGTCGGTCGCCGACATGGCAGCCAGCTCCGCGACGTCGGCGCCGGCGACGAACGCCCGCTCGCCGGCGCCCGTGACGATCACGGCGCGCAGCCCGGGCGTGGCGGCGCAGGCCTCGAAGGCCGACAGCAGGGCCTGCATCGTCGCGACGTCAATCGCGTTCAGGGCGTGCGGGCGATCGATGGTGACGACGCGAATCGCGCCGGCGCGTCCGTCGGGCCCCGGCTCGTCTTGCACGCGAACGGCGGCGCCGGCAGTCGCGGGCGTGCTCACGACCGCGCGCCCGTCCCCGGCTTCGCGCCGCCGGTGGCGTTCGGTCCCGCCGCCGCCGACGACGCGCCCCCGGTGGTGTAGATACGGAAGCCGCGCCCCGCCTTGCGGCCGAGCCACCCGGCCGCCACGTACTGCCGGAGCAGCGGGCAGGGGCGGTACTTCGGATCGCCGAGCTCGCGGTGCAAGACCTCGAGGATCGACAGCGTCGTGTCCAGCCCGATGAGATCCATCAGCGCCAGCGGCCCCATCGGATGATTCAGGCCTAGCGTCACCGCGACGTCGATGTCCTCGACGGTGCCGATGCCCTCGAACAGCGCGAAGCACGCCTCGTTCAGCATGGGCATCAGGATGCGGTTCACGATGAAGCCCGGCACGTCGCGCGACACCACCGTCGTCTTCCCGAGCCGCTCGGCCAGCGCCCGCGTGACCTCGTAGGTGTCGTCCGCCGTCGGCAGGCCGCGCGTGATCTCGACCAGCTTCATCAGCGGCGGCGGGTTCATGAAGTGCATGCCGATCACGCGCCCCGGCCGCGTCACCGCCCCGGCGATCGCGGTGATGCTGATCGACGACGTGTTCGTCGCCAGCACGATGTCGGGCCGGCAGTCGCGATCGAGCGCGCGGAAGACCTCGCGCTTGACCTCGAAGTCCTCGGTGGCGGCCTCGACCACGAAGTCGACGGACTCGAGATCGCCGTAGAGATCGGCGGGCCGGATGCGGCCGAGGATCTGCTCGCGCGCGGCGCCGCCGAGCTTGCCCTTCTCGACCAGGGCGGCCAGCGTCGCCGCGACCACGGCCTTGCCCCGATCCGCAAGGTCGCGGCCGGCGTCGGCCAGCACGACCTCCAGCCCGTGCGTCGCCGCGAGCTGCGCGATCCCGCGGCCCATCTGCCCGGCGCCGATCACCCCGAGGCGTTCGACCTTCGTCACGGTCGTTCCACGGCGAGCGCGATGCCCTCGCCGCCCCCGATGCACAGCGAGGCCACGCCGCGCTTGCCGCCGCCGGCCGCGAGCGCCGCCAACAAGGTGACGAGCACGCGCGCCCCGCTGGCGCCGATGGGATGGCCGAGCGCCACCGCCCCGCCCCACACGTTGACCTTCGCGGGATCGAGGCCGAGCGCGCGGTTGTTGGCGAGCGACACGACCGCGAAGGCCTCGTTGATCTCCCACAGGTCCACGTCGCTCGTCCGCCAGCCGATCCGCGCGAGCAGCCGCTCGATGGCCCCGGCGGGCGCGGTCGTGAACCACTCGGGCGCTTGCGCGAACGTGGCCGAGCCGACGATGCGCGCGAGCGGCGCCAGCCCGCGCGCGCGCGCCACGTCCTCGGCGCACAGCACCAGCGCCGCCGCCCCGTCGTTGATCGACGAGGCGTTTCCGGCCGTGATGGTCCCGTCCTTCTGGAACGCGGGGCGCAGCGACGCCAGCTTCGCGACGTCCCCGCGCCGCGGCTCCTCGTCGTCGCTGACGAGCTTGGGCGGACCCTTCCGCTGCGGGATCTCCACTGGCACGATCTCGCCCTTGAAGTGGCCCTCGACCTGCGCGGCGAGCGCGCGCCGGTACGACTCCGCGGCGAACGCGTCCTGCTCCTCGCGGGAGATCTTCTTCTCGCGCGCGCACAGCTCCGCGCAGTCGCCCATGTGGACGTCGCCGTATGCGTCCCACAGCCCGTCGTGGATCAGGGAATCGAGCACCTGGGCGTGTCCCAGGCGATAGCCCTCACGCGCCTTCGGGAGCAGGTAGGGGGCGTTGCTCATCGATTCCATGCCACCCGCGACGACGACGTCGTGGTCGCCCACCGCCACCGCGTTCGCGCCGAACACCACGGCCTTGAGGCCGGAGCCGCAGACCTTGTTGATCGTGACCGCGCCGACCGACGACGGCACGCCGGCGCGGATCGAGGCCTGGCGAGCGGGCGCTTGTCCTTGACCAGCCGGAAGCACGCACCCCATGTAGACCTCACCCACGAGCTCGCCTGGGATCGCGGCGCGGGCGAGGGCGCCGCGGATGGCCAGGCTCCCGAGCTGCGGCGCCGGCAGCGACGCCAGCTCGCCTTGAAACGAGCCGATGGGTGTCCGGGCGGTCGCGGCGATGACGACATTCCTCATCTTGCCCATTGTAGCGCGCCTTGACATCGGAACGCAGCGTCGGGCCGGGCAGCACGGCGGGGGCGGGCTGCAATGGACGACTTTTTGGACGTTTTCTTGGACGTCTTGGCCAGGAGGATTACCTTGTCCTACATGTCGTCTTCTCGCATATCGGTGGTCCTGTGCATGGCCGTCTCGAGCCTCGCGATGGTGGGGTGCGGGCACCGCCAGCCCGTGGCGAGCCGGCTGCCTGGATGGGTGTTCGAGGCGAGCCCAACGGAGCGTCCCCGACCCAAGGAAGGCATTCGGGGGCGCAGCGAATCGTCGGATTTCGTGGTGGCGGCGCTTCAAGGCGCGGGGCTGCGCTTCGGCACCGACGGCACGGTCCGCGCGCTGTGGGAGTACCTGCGAACGTCGCACCCGTCGGTCCCGCCGGCGGCGGTGCAGCCGGGCGACGTCCTCCTGTTCCGGATCGCGCCCGTCACCAGCGCCGGCGGCGCATGTGACGCGCCCGACGGGGCGGGCATCGTCTCCGAGGTCGACGGGACGGGACGGATCGGCTTCGTCGAGTCGAGGAACGGGCGGACGCTGGTCCGCTTCCTGGACCCGCAGCACCCGCGGCTGAGGCGGGACGACGCCGGGCAGGTGCGCAACAGCTTCCTGCGCCCCGCCCGCCCGACCGATCCCCTGGCGACCCCCCTCTTGGCCGGCGAGATGCTGTGCGCGGTGGTTCGCCCGGTCGGTTGATGCCGCCCGAAGGGGCGCGAGGGGTGCCCGCCTGGTGTTGGCCGGAAGAATTTCGACCAACCAGAGGGCGCTCTGCGACACTAGACGGGTGAAGGCACCCAAGAATGCTCGAAGGTCGTTTCCGCAACCAAATTGAACCTGCCCCGCCAACTCGGTTGGCTATTTTCGCCGCGAGCCCTTGAGCCTTCTTGGGGCCGCACTGGCCCCCATCTTGCGGTGATTCGATTCGACCGCCCTGTCTCAGAAACCCGAACCGGTTGCGAGGGGACAGGCGGCTCCCTATAATCGGCCGGTTTTTGGCCGCCCCGCATCGTTCCCGTTTCCGCCCGTTGACGAGGAGGACCCCCATGAACCGTCTGCTCTCCCAGGTGCCCCGAATGCCGCGCTGGATGCCGCGCTGGCGCCATTTGCGCTGGGTCGCCTGCGCCGCAGTCGTTCCCGCCCTGTGGGCCTGTAACGCCCGTCGCCTGGCCACGCCCGATCCGAAACCCGGCGTGGTCGACGCGCGCACGTTCAAGCAGTCGGTCAACCACAAGCTGGACCTGCTGGTCATGGTCGACGACTCGCAGTCGATGGCGCCGTTGCAGACGAAGCTGACCGCGCAGTTGCCGAACTTCCTCATGGCATTGCGGGACAAGACGACGCAGCAGTACCCCGACCTGCACGTCGGCGTCATCTCCTCGTCCCTCGGCGGCGGGGCCTGGGGCAACGTCAACCAGTGCGCCTCGGGCGTGCACCCAGGCGACGACGGCGGCAAGTTCCAGCAGGGTCTCGGCGGGGCCGGCAGCGGCTCTTGCGCGATGCTACATGGTGGCGAGAAGTACCTGAAGAACGGCGACGGCACGGCAGCGAACCCGGCGAACTTCGACGGCGACATCGGCGCGGCCTTCCAGTGCATAGCGCTCCTCGGCGACGGCGGCTGCGGCTTCGAGAGTCAGTTCGAGTCGACCTATATCGCGCTCGACAAGGCGAGTAAGAATTCAACTGATGATCCCGACAACGGCGGCTTCTTGCGGGACGACGCCGTTCTGGCGGTGGTCATGCTGACCAACGAGGACGATTGCTCGGTGAATCCCGCCTCCCTTCTGCTCGATCCCGGTATCAATACCGCAACCGACAAGAGCGGTCTGGGCGCCCTTCAGTCCTACAGGTGCAACGAGTTCGGCCACCTCTGTGACGGCGTGCCCCCCCCACACGGATACAACTTCCAGAGCATGATGTTCGATCTGGCCCCGGGGACCTTCCGGACGCCCACCGGCCCAGGCACCGGCGGCGTGCAGTTGAACAACTGTGTCTCCGAGGAGATGATGGGGAAGACGGATGATACGCTGACTGACCCGAACGGGAATCATGACAGCACCCATGGTCACCTGTTTCCGACCGTCCAGCAGCTTCACGACTACGTCATCAGCCTGAAGAACAACCCCGAAGACGTCTTGGTCGCTGCCATCGCTGGTCCCGTGGCCGACGGCAACAACTCGCTGTACCGCGTGTTCGCGCAGGCGAACCCCGCGGCGAATGGCGAGCTCGACCCCGTGGTGGATCACTCCTGCGTCCAGGCCACGGCCGGCGGCGCTCCTCCGGAGTACGCCGATCCCGCCGTTCGCGTGAAGGCGTGGGTGGACAGCTTCGGCGCGAACGGAATCTTCTACCCGATCTGCGCGAACGACTTCACCATGGCCGTGAAGGGGATCGCGGACAAGATCAACCAGCGGCTCGGCGCCTCGTGCGTGAGCACGAACATCGCCCCCCTCGACCCCAACAATCCCACGGGCCCGCGCAACTGCCAGGTCACCCAGAAGACCACCGACATGACCACGGGCAAGGTGACGAGCGCGAAGATCCTCGAGTGCGACGGAACCACGTTCCCGTGCTTCAAGCTGACATTCAACAGCGGCTCATGCCTCGACCCGAACGCGAAGACGCTGTTCCAGACGTGCAACGACGCGGCCTGCATGGCGGCGAACAACTCCAGCGACATGAAGGACGCCTCCATCGCCTGCGCCGTGCAGTAACGCGGCGGAGAAGAGCATCGATCACATGGCCCCGGCCCCTCCCGATTCACCTCTCCCCGCCTGCGGGGAGAGATCGGCGGCGTAGCCGCCGGGAGAGGGGCGCGGCGCCGCGCTCTTCGGAGTTGGTCTGAAACCGTATGTGGCCGATTGCAGCGGCAGATGCACGGCCTCGGTGTCGAGAGGGGTTTCTCGCTGATTGCTGCGACGGCCCCTCTCCCGGCGCCTTCGGCGCCGACCTCTCCTCGCAAGCGGGGCGAGGTGGTCACGAAATGATGGCGCCACCAGGTCTTCGCGTTTCCTCGCGCTTTCGTGGGCGGAAACCTGCGGCCCCGCGCACCCTCCTCGTTGACCGATGCCAGGCGCGATGAAGGAACGGGGGGTCCTGTGCTTGCACGGGTTCACCGGCACGCCGTTCGAGGTGCAGGAGATCGCGGACGCGCTCGCCGCCAGGGGGTACACGGTGGGCGTCCCGATGCTGTCCGGTCACGGGCAGGATCCGCTCGCGCTGGAGGCGACGGGGTGGACGGACTGGCTCGCGTCGGCCCAGGCGGCGTTCGACGAGCTCGCCGCGCGGACGACAGGCCGCACCGCCATCGTGGGGTTCTCGATGGGGGGCCTGCTGGCGCTGGAGATGGCCGCGGCCGCGCCCGAGCGCGTGGCCGCGCTGGCGGTGCTGGCGGCGCCGCTGCGCCTGCGGCGGGCGCAGGTCGGGGGGATCCGGCTGCTGGGGTTGATCCCGCCGCGGCTGCGCCGGGGGCGGTTTCGGGCCATCCCGAAGTCCTTCGGCTCGGACGTGGCGCACCCCGACCTGCGCGGGAAGATCCTGGGCCTGCCCGCCATGCCGTTGCGCGCGCTGCAGAGCTTGCTCGACCTCATGGCCACCGCGCGCGCGGATCTGAAGCGCGTCACCGCGCCGACGCTGGTCGCGCACGGC
Organism: uncultured Myxococcales bacterium; assembly: GCA_964443975.1. Taxonomy (GTDB): domain Bacteria; phylum Myxococcota_A; class Polyangia; order Fen-1088; family Fen-1088; genus DASYCK01. The sequence goes on from CAYUFS010000008.1 coordinate 108,835, forward strand.
CGGCACGACCACACCGTCCCCATCGCGGATTCGGTGGAGCTGGCCGCGAGCCTGGGGTCGGCCACCGTCGAGCGCCTGTGGCTGGAGAGCTCCTTTCACCTGGTGGGCGTCGACATCGACAAGCAGCTCTTGATCGACGGCATCACGCGCTTTTTCGCTGCGCACGCGCGCTGGTAAGATGCGGCGATGGCGACCCACGGCGACCACCTGCTGTCGATCGATCAAGGCACGACGGGCACGACGGTGCTGGTGCTCGATCGCGCGCTGACGGTCGTGGGGCGGGGCTACGCCGAGCTCCCGCAGATCTATCCCCACCCCGGCGAGGTGGAGCACGATCCAGAGGCCATCTGGCGATCGGTGACGGCCGCGATGACGGCCGCGCTCGCCCGGGCCGCCGTCCCCGCGTCCGCGCTGGCGGCGATCGGCATCACGAACCAGCGCGAGACCACGATCCTGTGGGATCGCGCGACCGGCAAGCCGCTCGGCAACGCCATCGTCTGGCAGGACCGGCGCACGGCCCCCGCGTGCGCGGCGATGAAGGCGGCGGGCCTCGAGCCAAGGATCCGCGAGCGAACGGGGCTGGTGCTCGACCCCTACTTCTCGGCCACGAAGGTGCGGTTCATGCTGGACGCGACGCCCGGCCTGCGCGCGCGCGCGGCGCGCGGGGAGGTGGCGTTCGGGACCGTCGACAGCTTCCTGGTGTGGCGGCTGTCGCGGGGCGCCGCCCACGTCACCGACGCGTCCAACGCCTCGCGAACGCTGCTGTTCGATCTGGAGGCCGGCCGCTTCACCGAGGAGCTGTGCGACCTGTTCGACGTCCCGATGCAGGTGCTGCCGGCGGTGCGCGGCTCCGCCGAGGTCCTCGCGTCAACGGCCGGCGTCGACGGGCTGCCCGACGGGATCCCCATCGCCGGCGTTGCCGGTGACCAGCAGGCGGCCCTCTACGGCCAGAGCTGCCTCGACGCTGGCGACGCGAAGTGCACGTTCGGGACGGGCGCGTTTCTCCTGATGAACGTCGGGGAGAGCCCGATCCGCTCGCGGGCGGGCCTGCTCGGGACCGTCGCGTGGCGTATCGATGGGAAGACGACCTACGCCCTGGAGGGCAGCGCCTTCATCGCCGGCGCGCTGGTCCAGTGGCTGCGTGACGGCCTGGGCATCATCGCCACCGCGGCCGAGGTCGAGGCGCTCGCGCGCTCGGTGCCCGATTCGGGCGGCGTGATCATCGTGCCGGCCCTGGTGGGGCTCGGCGCGCCCCACTGGCGGCCCGACGCGCGCGGCATGATCAGCGGGATCACCCGCGGCACCACCAGGGCGCACCTTTGCCGGGCCGCGCTCGAGGCCATCGCGCTGCAGAACGTGGACATCGCCCTCGCCATGCAGGCGGACGCGGGGCGCGAGATCACGCAGCTTCGGGTGGATGGCGGCGCGGCGGCGAACGACTTGCTGATGCAGTTGCAGGCGGACTACCTGGGCGTGACGCTGTACCGGCCGGACATGGTCGAGGCGACGGCGCTGGGCGCGGCCAAGCTGGCGGCGCGCGGGGTCGGGTTCGAGGTCGACGCCGAGACCACCACGACCGCCCGCATGGGGATCTTTCAGCCCGCCCTCGACGAGCCGACCCGCAAGGCCCTGCTCGAGCGCTGGCGCGCGGCCGTCGCCAGGGCGTGATGTGAGCGGTGGGCGGTCCCGAACGGGCGGAATCGAAGAATGATATTGACTGACTGGCCCGACGCTGAAGGCGCGCCGTGCGGCGATCCGGAGGGTGGTTCACGGGGTGTGCGTTTTCTGTTGCTTCCGCGACGGCATCTGCGCGAACTTTGGGGAGGGACACGTCCCCGCCATGCCGGCACCGCCGCTCACGAACCCGCCGCCTCCGCTCACCGCCTTCGCCGTGACCCACGCGGGACACGTGCGCGACCAGAACGAGGACGCCTTCGGCTCGTTCCCGGACGATCGGCTGTTCGTCGTCGCCGACGGGATGGGCGGCCACAACGCAGGCGAGATCGCGGCCCAGATCGCCGTCGACGAGGTCTCGGCGTTCTTCCGCAGCTTCCACGGTGATCCCCGCCAGCAATGGCCCTACCCCGTGGATCGCGACCGCTCGCTCGGCGCCAACCTGTTGACGGTGGGAATGAGGGTGGCGAACCAGAAGATCCGCGATGCCGCCGCGGCCGAGCGCTCGCGCACGAAGATGGCGTGCACCGCCGTGGCGCTCGCGGTGGGCGACAACCAGGTGTCCGTGGTCCACGCGGGGGACGCGCGCGCCTACCGGCTGCGCGGCGGCCGCATCAAGCGCCTCACGCGGGACCACTCCATCCTGGAGGAGATGCTGGCCGCCCGGCCCGACATGACCGACGCCGAGATCGCGGCGTTCTCCCACCGCAACGTCGTGACCAAGGCGCTCGGCAGCAAGCCCGACGTGGATCCGACGCTTTACGTCGGGCGTTTTCAGAAAGACGATCTATTCCTTCTGTGCTCCGATGGCCTGTGGGGCTCCGTGAAAGACCACGTCATCGCCGAAGTACTTCATCCCATGACCGACCTCGAAGCCGCCTGTCACCTGCTCGTCGACGCCGCGAACGACGCGGGCGGGCCCGACAACATCACCGTCCTCCTCGCCCGCGTGGGGTGATGGCGCGCTCTCCGTCGGGCCGCCCACGAAGATGAGCGACCTCCTCGCCGACCGACGGATCGTGGTGTGCGTGGGCCCCGGCGGCGTCGGCAAGACCACCACCGCCGCCGCCGTCGCGACGCGGGCGGCACGCGAGGGCCGCAAGACGCTGGTGACCACCATCGATCCCGCCCCGCGGCTGGCGGACGCGCTGGGGGTGGCGCTGACCGCCGAGCCGGCCGCCGTCCCGCCGGCGGTCGCGGGGGCGCTGGGGCTCGCGCCGGGGATGCTCCATGTCGCGCGCCTCGACACGGAGCGGGCGTTCGCCGCGCTGGTGCAGGAACAGGTGGCCGATCCGGCGATGCGCCGCCGCATCTTCGACAACCCCATCTATCGCCAGATCACCACCACGCTGACGGGCTCGCAGGAGTACGCGGCGACGCTGGCGCTGTTCGACATCGTTCGGCGGAACGAGTTCGATCTGGTGGTCCTCGACACCCCGCCGACCGCGAACGCGCTGGATTTCCTCGAGGCCCCGCGCCGCCTGGCGGAGGCCATCTCCAGCCCCGCGATCCAGTGGTTCGCGCGCCCCGCCGAGGACCCCGGCCGGTTCTCGCTCCGGCGGCTGCGCTCGGGCAGCGCGCTGGTGCTGAAGCGGCTCGCCAAGTTCGTGGGCAGCCAGTTCCTCGAGGACGTCGCCGCGTTCCTCACCGACTTCCAGACCGTGCTGGGCGGCTTCCTGGAGCGCGCCGAGAGCGTCGGCGAGCGCCTGCGCCGCGCCGACGTAGCGTGGCTGCTCGTGCTCGCCCCCGAGGCCCCCGCCGTCGACGAGGCTTTGTACTTCGAACGGCGGCTGCGCGAGGCCGGGATAAAGCTGGCGGCGTTCGTGGTCAACCGGCTGCACGCCCGCCCCGGCCTGACCGACGCCGACGAGGTGGCGGCGCACCTGCGCGCGCGTCCCGAGCTCGCCGACCTCTCGGACGCGGACATCGAGCGGGTCGCGGCACCGCTCGCGCGCACGGCGCTCGAGGTGCTGCAGCTCTGCGACGCCGAGGATCGCGAGATCGAGCGCCTCACGCGCGCCTGGCCGGCGACCGTCCTCTTGCGGGTGCCGCTGTTCGACGAGGACGTGGCGACGCTGGCGACGCTCGGCCGCGTCGGCGAGTACCTGGACGTCGGTCGGTAGCTGCGGGTAAGTACAGCGCCCCGGACGTAAGTGACCACCGAAGAGCTCGCCGTGTGAGGGCCACGCCGAGCCACGCGCCCGCCGAGCGCAATCGCGCGGGCGTGAACCCGAGCGAGCGGCGACGTTCGAGCCTGCGCGAAACTGGGCAATCGTCCCGCCGCTTGGCGGCGCTCGGCGGGCGCGTGGCTCGGCGTGGCCCTACCGCAAGGATCTTTGGGGATGGGCACGAACTTCCGGGGCGCTGTACTCAGTGTCGGTCGGGCCCCCCTTCTGAGCCTCTCCCGCTCGCGGGAGAGGCCGGCGCCGAAGGCGCCGGGTGAGGGCCCGGGCGCCCGCCAATGGTGCCAGCGCGCGCTCACCCGTCATCGTGATCGCGAACGGCCTGGTCGCCGCGCCGTGGCGGCGGCCACCAGCGCCGGCAGCGCGCGCTCGGCGGCCGGCGGCGCACCGACCAGGATCACGACCGCCGCCTCTCGCCACTCGACGTCGAAGGCCCGGCCGGCGGCGTCGACGCCCCGCCAGCGCCTCGGCTCGCGCGCGCCGCCGCGCGGGCGCCGCCGCCGGGCGTCGGCGACCTCCGCCAGCGGCGCGCGTGCGAGCGATGCCAGCGCGAGGCCGGCCTGCTCGGCGAAGTCTTGTGCATCCGAAACGCCGTCCCACGTCGTCAGCCAGGCAACGAATTCGGGGGCGACGCCGTCCTCGCCTTCCGGACCCCGAATCAGCCGCACGCGATCGCCGCCCCAGCCGGTGGCGGCGCGCTCGGCGCGGTAGGGACCTACGGTGCGCTCGAGAAATGCGCGCGCGCCCAGCTCGCCGAGCGTGTCGCTGTAGACGACCTCGCCGCGCGGCGCCCCCTGGCCCTTCCGGATCGGCCAGCGGGCAGCCACGTCGTCGGGCACCTCGCGGCGCTCGTACTTGTCGGGGTGCAGGAGCTGTTCAGTCGAGACCGGCAGCCGCTCCCACAGCTGGTTCACCGCGCTCCACGGCGCGCGGGCCCGCACGCGCGCGACGAACGACGTCCCATCGAGGATCACGAAGGCTCGTCGCGCCAGGTCCAGCGCGGCGCCACCGTGATTGTCGGCTTCGCCTTCGCTCTCGAAGGTCTTCCGCACCTCGTACATCTCGCCGGCGAGCCTGCGCGTCGGCGGCATGGCGCCGTCGGGTGACAACCGCTCGAGCGTCTGGACCGTCGCGTCCCCCTCGAACAGGGCTATCCGCGCCCACAGCGCGTCCCCTTCCCCCTCGCTCGCGTCCTGCTCGGGCCCGTGACGACTGGTCTGGCGCTCCGCCAGCCCGAACCGCCGATCGAGCACCGCCTCCGCGGCGTCCTTCAACCGCGCGGCGCGATCGGACGTGAGGGCCACCCAGTTGCCGACGTAGATCCGCTTCGACGCCGGATCGTAGAACCCGGTCAGGTCGACCACGGCGGCGCCCGGCACCGGTTCGCCCGGGCCAGGGGAGTCTCCCGCTTCGAGGCCCATGAGCGCCAGCATGCGCGCCTCGGCCGCGATCACCGCGGGCGCGCGCGCGCCGCGCTCCGCCGCCTCGCGCTCGGCCGCCATGTGGGCGCGATCCAGCACCCGAACCGTGAACGGGCGCCCGGGTCGGAGCCCGCGGGCCGACGCCAGCCGAGCCGCATCGTCGTTCACGGCGCGCGCCACGATCGCTTCGACGTCGGACGCGGGGAGCACGGGACCCGACCATGCCTGGCCGCACATGACAGCGGCGACGATCCCCAGCAGCGACGACGCCATCACGGTCAGTTTGCGGTAAATACCGGCTGGCTTCAATTTCGTCGCCCGCCCCAGACGCATGACCTCCGACGACCGCTCGCGCGCCACGCCTCCCCAGCCGACCCCCATCGCCGAGGCGCTGGCGGTCATCGCGGCACGCCTCGGGGACACCGGGGGCGGCGCGGAGTCAGCGCGTCTCGTCGAGGTCTATGGAGCCGTGGGGGCGCTCGGGCCGGCCCTCGCCGCGCGGCTGGCCCACGCGGGCGCCCCGGCGCGCGCGGCCCGTCCCACCGTCGTGTATGTCGTCGCCGACGACGAGCTGTCCGAGGCGCGCGTCGGTGACCTGCGGTTCTTTCTCCCCGCGGAGCCGGCCACCGAGGATCCTCTGGCGGCGCCGACCGTCATGCACTTGCCCGCGCCCGAGAGCTCCCCCTACGCCGAGGTCCAGCCCGACAGGCGAAACCTGCTGGCGCGCCTGGCGGTGCTGTTTCGGCTGTCGCACGGGCCGGCGCCCTCCGTGCTGGTGACGTCGATCGGCGGGCTGGTGCGCCGGGTCTTCCCGCGGGCCGCGTTCGATCGACGGTGCGGCGTCGTGACGGCCGGGGCGACGATCAACCGCGACGAGACCGTGCGTTCGCTGGTCGCGGCAGGCTACGGCCGGGCCTCGGTGGTGGAGGATCCGGGGACGTTCGCGGTGCGGGGCGCGGTCATCGACCTGTTCCCGTCGGTGTACCACCATCCCGTGCGCCTCGAGCTGTTCGGGGACGAGGTCGAGTCCATCCGGTTATTCGACGCGGCCACGCAGCGCACGCTCCGCCAGATCGATGCCGTGCACATCCATCCGGTGCGCGAGACGGTGCGCACCGAGGGCGCCGATCCGCGCGGACGCCTGCTGGCGGCGGCCGATCGCGCGGGGCTGCCGTCGTCGCGGACGCGCCTGCTGCTCGAGCAGGTCGAGTCCGGCGAGTCGTTCTTCGGCATGGAGGCGCTCGCGCCCATCTTTCACCAGGCGCTCGACTCCATCACTGCGTACCTGCCTGACGGCGCCTTGTTCGTGGTGGAGGACCCCGACGCGATCCTCGCCCAGGCACGCCGCGTGGTCGCGAAGCTGCGCGAGGCCGCGGGCACCCGCCACGGCGAGCACCGCCTGGCCCTCGATCCGATCGACTTCGCGCTGTCCGAGGACGAGGCCCACGCCACCATCGCGGCGCGGCGGCGCGTGGAGCTGCGCAGCGTCGAGCTGGAGCGCGCCGCCGGGGAGGACGGCCCGGCGCGGCTGCGCCTGCACGCCGAATCGAACGCGACCTTGCGCATGGAGCTGCAGCAGGCCCGCACCCCGCACGACGGCGAGGAGCACGATCTCGGCCGTCCGCTGCGCGAACGGATCGCCGGCTGGACCGGCGACGGCGCGCGCGTCGGCATCGTGGCGTCGAACCGCACACACGCGGATCGCCTGTCGGCGCTGCTGGCTTCGTGGGGTCTGACGCCGCGACCTTCGAAGAACCTCGCCGCCGATCTGCCCGAGCTCTTCGGTCACGCGGGCGGAGGCCAGCGCCCGAAGGCGTCGCTCTTCGTGCTCGTCGGCTCGTTGACCCACGGCTTTCGCCTGCCCGGCGATGGCCTGGTGCTCATCGCCGAGGACGAGATCTTCGGACGACACCAGGCCCGTGAGGCGCGGACGATCAAGACCCCGGCGCTGGGCGATCTCGGGGAGATCGCCGAGGGCGACGCGGTCGTCCACGACGATCACGGAATCGGCCGCTATCGTGGCCTGAAGAAGCTGCAGGTCCGCGGCGTCACCCAGGACTTCCTGCACCTGGAGTACGACGGCGGCCTGGTCTACGTCCCCGTGTACCGCATCGGGCTCTTGCACCGGTACGGCGCCGTCGAGGGACAGGCGATTCGCCTGGACAAGCTCGGCGGGAAGACCTGGGCGGAGAAGCGGCGGCGGGTCTCGGCGGAGGCGCGCAAGATCGCCGAGGAGCTGCTGCAGCTCTACGCGCAGCGGGCCGCCCTGTCCGGGCACGCCTTCCCCGCGCCCGACGCCGTGTTTCGCGAGCTGGAGGAGACGTTTCCCTTCGACGAGACGCCGGACCAGGCGAAGGCGATCGACGCCGTGCTGGATGACATGCAGGCCGGCCGACCGATGGATCGATTGGTGTGCGGCGACGTGGGGTACGGCAAGACGGAGGTGGCGCTGCGAGCGGCGCTGCTTGCCGTGTTGGGGCGAAAGCAGGTCGCGGTGCTGGCGCCGACCACGGTGCTCGCCGAGCAGCACTTCGTGACGTTCTCGGAGCGCTACGCGGGCCTGCCGGTGCGCGTGGCGGCGCTGTCGCGTTTCCGCTCGCGGCTCGAGCAACAAAAGACGATCGCCGATCTGGCGACGGGGAAGGTGGATCTGGTGGTCGGCACCCACCGCATGCTGTCGCGCGACGTGCGCTTCCGCGATCTGGGGCTGGTCGTCATCGACGAGGAGCAGCGCTTCGGCGTCGTCCACAAGGAGCGCCTCAAGGAGCTGCGCACGCAGGTCGACGTGCTGACGCTGACCGCGACGCCGATCCCGCGCACGCTGCAGATGGCGATCGGCGGCCTGCGCGAGATCTCGATCATCGCCACCCCGCCCGCGGATCGGCTCGCCATCCGCACGTTCGTGTGTCGATGGGATCCGGCGCTGCTGCGCGAGGCGGTGGCGAAGGAGCTGGCGCGCGGGGGCCAGATCTTCTTCGTCCACAACCGCATCGAGGATCTGGCGGAGTGGGCCGGGAAGCTGCGCGAGCTGTCCCCGCCGGGGACGCGCCTCGCGATGGCGCACGGCCGCATGGCGGAGGGCGAGCTGGAGCGCGTGATGGTGGACTTCGTCGACGCGCGGGTGGACATCCTGGTGTCGACGACCATCATCGAGTCGGGGCTCGACATTCCGCGCGCCAACACGATGATCGTGAACCACGCCGATCGGTTCGGGCTGGCGCAGCTCTACCAGATGCGCGGCCGCATCGGCCGCTCGGCCGAGCGCGCGTTCTGCTACCTGGTGGTCCCGGACGAGACCCGCATCACCCCGGACGCGAAGCAACGGCTGACGGTGTTGCAGCGCTTCACCGAGCTCGGCGCGGGGTTTCAGGTCGCGACGCACGACCTCGAGATTCGCGGCGCGGGCGAGCTGCTCGGGGACAAGCAGTCGGGCGCGGTGGCGGCGGTGGGGTTCGAGACCTACGCGCGCATCCTGGAGGAGGCGGTGGCCGAGCTGAAGGGGGAGCCCATCCGCCATGAGCGCGACCCGGAGATCTCCGTCGACGTGCCGGCCTTCTTGCCCGACGACTACGTCCCGGACGCCGGGCAGCGTCTGGACTTCTACCGGCGTCTGGCGCGCGCCGACAGCGAGGACGACATTCGCGCGACGCTCATCGAGCTCGAGGATCGCTATGGTCCGCTGCCCGACGAGGGCCGCCTCTTGGGCGAGGTGATGGGGCAAAAGTTGCTGGTGCGAGAGATCGGCGCGATCGGGTACGAGCTCGGGCCGGCGCGGTTCGTGCTGTCACTCGGCCCCGACTCGCCGCTCGACGCGACGCGGGTCCTCCGCATGGTGCAGGCGAAGCACAGTCGCTGGAAGCTGTCCCCTGACATGCGGCTGTCGTACGCCTTCGACGAGGTCGAGAAGCGAGACCGCCTCGGCCACGCGCGCGCCCGTTTGACCGACGTCGTGGGGCTACGTGCGGCGAAGTAGCCGCGCTGGGGTTTGCGTTCAGCCCGGGGTGCCGACGACGATCGGCTCGGGGACCAGGCGAATCGCGAATCGGTCCTGCACGCCGTCGCGGATCGCGGCGGCCAGGGTCAGCAATTCGGCGGTGGTGCCGCCGCCGTGGTGGACGAGCGCGAGCGCGTGCGCGCTGGAGATCCCGACCGCGCCCCGCCGTAGGCCCTTGGGAAAGCCGGCGCGCTCGATCAACCAGGCGGCGGGGACCTTGACGCGGCCGTCGCCGGCCGCGAACCGGGGGACGTCGGCCTCGGCGCGCGCCGCGCCGACCGCGACGGCGCGGCCTACCAGGGCCGCGAACGCGGCGGCGTCGAGGACGGGATTCGTGAAGAAAGACCCCACGCTGCGCCGGTTCGGATCCGCGGGATCGATGACCATCGATTTCTTGCGGCGCAGCGCTCGAACCGTCGCGGCGACCTCGACGAGCGTCGGCTTCGTCGCTTTCCCGGCGAGCGCCTCTTCCAGCTCGCGATAGCCAGTCGCCGCCGGGGCGGCGCCGCGGCCGAGCGCGAACGTGACGCCGAGGACGACATAGGCGTTCGGGTTGCGCCGAAACAAGCTGTCGCGGTAGCCGAACGCGCACGCCTCGCGCGACAGCGTCACCACCTGTCCCGACGCGCGATCGAGCGCGCGCACCGCGCGAATGGTGTCGGCGACCTCTTGGCCGTAGGCGCCGACGTTCTGGATGGGCGTGGCGCCGACCAGCCCCGGGATCCCTGCCAGACACTCGAGGCCCGCCCAGCCGCGCGCGGCCGTCGCGTCCACGAAGGCGTCCCACGGCTCTCCGGCGGCGGCGTCCACGACACCGTCGTCGTGGAACCGCACGCCCCGCGTCCCCATCCGCAGCACGACCCCGTCGAAGCCCTCGTCCGCGATGACCACGTTCGAGCACCCCCCGAGCACAATCAGCGGCAACCCCTCCCCGCGCGCCCACGCCACCGCGGCCAGCACGGCGTCCTCGCCCGCGCCCTCGACGAAGAACCGCGCGGGCCCTCCCAGCTCCAGCGTGGTCATCGGGGCCAGCGGCACGGCTTCCCTGATCCCGAGCGGCCGGGCCGGAACGTCAACCATCCGCGAAGGTTACCCCAGCCGCGTCTGCAACTACGCCGACTTCATGTTCCCGGCCATCTCGAAGATGGGCAGGTACATGGCCACCACCATCCCCCCGATGACCGCCCCGAGGAACACCATCATCATCGGCTCGATCAGGCTCGTCATCGCGGCGACCGCGACGTCCACTTCCTCTTCGTAGAAATCCGCGATCTTCGACAGCATCGTGTCGAGCGCGCCCGTCTGCTCGCCGACGCCGATCATCTGCACCACCATGGGCGGCATCAGCGCCGTCTGCGCCAGCGGCGTGGCCATGTCCTTGCCCTCGGAGATCTGCGCCCGGGCGAACATGATGCCGGCTTGAACCACGGCGTTTCCCGCCGTCTTGGCGCAGATCTCCAGCGCGTCGAGGATGGGGACGCCCGAGGCGAGCAGCGTGCCCATCGTGCGCGTGAAGCGGGCCACGACCACCTTGCGCAGCACGGGCCCGAGCACTGGCAGCTTCAACAGCATCCCGTCGAAGGCCAACCGGCCCTTCGTCGTGCGCAACACCATCCGCAGCGCGAAGCCGGCCGCGATCAGGCCCGCGACGATGAACGGCAGATAGTGCGCCAGCGCGTGGGAGACCTTGATGACGATCTGCGTGGGCATCGGCAGCTGCCCCCCACCGAAGTCCTTGAACATCTTCTCGAAGACCGGAATGACCTTCGTGAGCAGGATCGTCACCACCAGCGCGGCGATCCCCACGATCGAGATCGGGTACACCATCGCGCCCTTCACCCGGCGCTTCAGCTTCATGGCCTTCTCCATGTACTGCGACAGCCGCTGCAGGATGCCGTCCAGGATCCCGCCCGCCTCGCCCGCCGCCACCAGGTTCACGAACAGGTCGTCGAAGATCTTCGGGTGCTTCGCCAGCGCGTCGGACAGGGTCAGCCCCGCCTCCACCGATTCCTTGACCTGCCGCAGGATCTTCCCGAAGCGCTTGTTGTCGGCCTGGCTCGACAGGATCTCGAGGCACTGAACGATGGGCAGCCCGGAGTCGATCATGGTCGCGAACATGCGCGTGAACACCACGACGTCCGTGGTCTTGACGCCGGTCCCGAACGGCAGGGTCAGATCGCGCGGCTGCTTGTGGACCGCCGTCGGCGCGAGCAGCTGTTGCTTCAAGCGCGCCTCGACCGCCGCGGCGTCGTCCGCCTCCATCACGCCGGTCTTCAGCTCGCCGGCCCGCCCCCGCGCCTCCCACACGAACGCGGTCACGGACGCCGCTCCTTCGCCGCCGCGCCGCCGCCGGCGATGATCTGCTGCAGCTCGTTCGGATCCGAGCTGGTCCCGATCGCCTCCTCCAGGGTGATGGTGCGCGCGTGATAGAGCAGCGCCAGGTGCTGATTCAGCGTCTGCATCCCGGTCGTGCCCTGACCGATCTGCATCTGCGAATAGATCTGGTGCGTCTTGTCCTCGCGGATCAGGTTTCGGATGGCCGCGTTCGGGATCATGATCTCCAGCGCCGCCACGCGCCCCGAGCCCGAGGCCCGCGGCAACAGCGACTGGCAGACCACGCCCTCTAGGACGAAGGACAGCTGGGCCCGGATCTGCGATTGCTGGTGCGGCGGAAACACGTCGATGACGCGGTTGATGGTCTGCACCGCCGAGTTCGTGTGCAGGGTCCCGAAGCAGAGGTGCCCCGTCTCGGCCGTGGTCAGCGCCGCCTCGATGGTCTCGAGGTCCCGCATCTCGCCCACGAGGACGATGTCGGGGTCTTGCCGCAGCACGGACCGCAGCGCCCGCTTGAACGACTTGGTGTCGCTGCCCACCTCGCGCTGGTTCACCACGCAGTTCTTGTGCGCGTGGATGAACTCGATCGGGTCCTCCATGGTGACGATGTGCTCGTGGCGCTCGGTGTTGATCTTGTCGATCATCGCCGCCAGCGTCGTCGACTTGCCCGAGCCCGTGGGCCCCGTGATCAGCACCAGCCCGCGCGGCTTGTTGCAGAGCTCCTCGATGACGGGCGGCAGCCCCAGCTCGCCGAACGAGCGGATCTTGAACGGGATGGTGCGGAACACCCCCGCCACCGCGCCCTTCTGCAGGAACACGTTGGCGCGAAAGCGCGCCAGGTTCTTCAGCCCGAACGACAGATCCAGCTCCTGGTCCTCCTCGAACCTCGCCTTCTGCTCGTCCGTCAAGATCGAATAGCAGAGCTGCTTGGTCTCGAGCGGACCGAACGGCGGCACCCGGAAGGGCACCAGCTCGCCGTCGATGCGCAGCTGGGGAGGCGAGCCCGTCGTCACGTGCAGATCGGACGCGCCCTTGTCGACCATCGCCTTCAACAACTGGGGCAGCGTGATCGACTGGGGCGCCGGTGAGGTTGCCATGCCTTCGCGCTCCGCCTAGTCCGCCGCCGTGATGCGGGCGACCTCGTCGAACGACGTCACGCCCAGGCACACCTTGGCGATCCCGGACATGCGCAGGGTGCGCATGCCCCCCCGGATCGCGTCCGCCTTCAGCTCCGCCGCCGAGACGCCCTGCAGGATCAGCTCCTTCGAGCGCTCGCCGAGCGTCATCACCTCGTACATCGCGATGCGGCCCTTGTAGCCGGTGCCGTTGCACACGCTGCACCCGACGCCCCGGGCGCACTGGGCGGTGGCGATCTCCTCGTCGGTCGCGCCCAGCGTCCTCAGCTCGTCTTTGGGCGTCGGGATGGGTTGCTTGCACGCCGCGCAGATCTTGCGAATCAGCCGCTGCGCCTCCACCAGGTTCACCGCGGCCGTGACCAGAAAGGGCTCGACGCCCATGTTCAGCAGCCGCGTGATGGTCGAGGCCGCGTCGTTCGTGTGCAGCGTCGACAGCACCATGTGGCCCGTCAGCGCGGCCTTGATGGCGATCTCCGCCGTCTCGAAGTCACGGATTTCGCCGATCATGATCGTGTCGGGGTCCTGGCGAAGAAACGAGCGCAGCGCCGCCGCGAAGCTGAGGCCGATGTCCTCGCGCACCTGAACCTGGTTGATGCCCGCGAGGTTGAACTCGACGGGATCCTCGGCCGTGCTGATGTTGTCCGAGATCTGGTTCAGCTCCTGCAGCGCCGAATACAGCGTCGTCGTCTTTCCCGACCCGGTGGGCCCTGTCACCAGCACCATCCCGTACGGGGCCTCGATGGCGCGCTTGAACTCCGCGAGCTGCGCCGCCTCGAGGCCCAGCTTCGTCATGTCGAGCTGCAGGTTGCCCTTGTCGAGCAGACGCAGGACGATCTTCTCCCCGAACAGCGTCGGCAGCACCGACACGCGAAAGTCCATCTCCTTGCCCCGCCCCATCTTCATCTTGATGCGGCCGTCCTGGGGCAGCCGGCGCTCCGCGATGTCGAGGTGGGCCATGATCTTGATCCGGCTGGTCAGCGCCGCCTTCAACTTCAGAGGCGGCGTCATCTCCTCCTGCAGCACGCCGTCGACCCGGTAGCGCACGCGGTAGCTCTTCTCGTAGGGCTCGATGTGGACGTCGCTCGCGCCCTTCTTGGCGGCGTTCAGCAAGATCATGTTGCACAGCTTGACCACCGGAGCGTCTGCCGACGCGCGCTCCAGGTCCATCAGGTTCTCGTCCTCCTCGGCGTCGCTCGTGAACTCGACGTCCTCGTCGAGCTCGCCCATGACATCGTCGAGGTTGTAGTTGGTCAGGTCGTTGCCGAGCTCGTAGTACCTGGCCATCGCCTCGGCGATCGCCGCCTCCGAGGCGACGACGACGTCGATGTTGTAGTTGGTCAGGAACTTCAGATCGTCGAGCGCCACGATGTTCGAAGGATCGCTCATGGCGACGATGAGCACGTTGTCGGCCCGGCTCATGGGGATGACCTGGTGCTTGCGCGCCATCTCGCGTGGGACCAGGGCGATGACGTCGGGATCGACGTCGAATTCGCCCAGGTTGACCGCGGGGACGCCGTACTGGCGCGACAGGAAGTGGGTGAGCTCCGACTCGGTCAGCGCGCCCTGGCGCACGAGGGCGAGGCTCAGCCGCTCGCCTGACTTCCGGCTGACCTCCTCGGCCTTCTCGAGGGCGGCGCTCGTAATCAGTCGCTCGCGAACCAGAAGGTCGCCGATGCGAGTCATAACCCCGAAAGAATCGGGCTTTTGGGTCCGAAGCTTTAAGCTGAACGCCCGCCCGCGGGGGCTCAGGTCAGTCCGCGAAGGGGTCGTGCCACGTCGATTTCGTCGCCTTGCCCGCGGACTTCGCGGGCGCGGGCGCGGGCGCCTTCGTCGCCTTGACGGCGGGCGCCCCGCTCGCGGCCCCGCGGGTGGGGGTGGCGGGCTTGCCGGGCGCCGCCGGAGCAGGGAAGAGGTCGTCCTTCACGACGGGGGTGGGCCGCCGCGCGCGCCGCCGGTGAATCGGTTGGGGATCGAACGCCATCGCGGGGTTCACCGTTCCTGCGGCCTCGCCAGCCGGCGGCGGGAGGCCCTCGATGGCGGGCGCGCCCGAGCCAGCCGGCCCGACGGCCACGCCAGGTGCGACGGCTGCGGCCGCCGCCCCGGCGGATGGAGCGCCGGTCGTGGGCGCCGTGCCTGGCGCCGACGCCAGACCGCCCGGAGGCGCCAAGGCGGTCCCGCTCGCGGGCGGCACCGGCGCGCCGACCGGCTCCACCTTCACCAACTGCGCCGCCGGGGGCGCGGTCGCGATTGCGGTCGACACCACGGTGGCCGTGGCTTTGCCGCTGCCCGTGAAGACCCGTCCGAGCAGCAGGCCACCCACGAAGGTGACGATGAGGGCCGCGCCGAAGCTGCCAACCCGAAAGTGCAAGTCTCGCTTGAGCGTCACCGACGCGGATTCCATCGCGTGCGTCATCGTCTTCCGCACGACCGCGCTTGCCGCGCTCGATCTCTCCGACAACTCCGCCGCCACCCGACCGGCGGCCGAGCGCCGCGACGACTGCTCCGGGGCCGCCGCCTCCGGCACCCCGTTGACGGGCGTCCCTGACGGAGCCCATCCGCGTCCTCCGCTCGGCGCCGGAATCGGGAGCGCGTGCCCCCCGGCCGGCGTGGGCAGCCGGCCCTTTCCTGTCGTGGGCACCGAAAACCCTTGCAGGGTGGCCGTGGGCGAACCCGCGAACGGTGTCGCCCTCCTCGCGGAAGCGCCGGGGGCTCCCGGAGGCGCGGCGCCAGGAAACCGGGCCGTCGACGACGGAGTGGCAGGATAGCCCGGCAGCTTCGCGGGCCCCAGGACCACCGCCTCTTCATCCTCGTCGGCGGCGGCACGAATGCTCTCGCCACCGGCGTTCAAGGTGGTGGGTCCATCGTCCGGATCCTCGAACTCCAACTCGCCGGTCTGCTCGGCCGCCGATTCATGGACCGAGCGATCCAGTCGGGCGCCGGCGGACGGCCTGCTCGGTGGCTGTCCGATGGCCCGCTCGCGTGACTCCGAAGCCTGAACGTTCAACGCCTCGGCGACCTCGCCCAGGAGATCCCCTACCTGGTCTTCACCCGTGACGGTGGTCTTCTCCTCGACCTCCTGGTCGTCTTCGTCGCCTTCGGCGAACATGTCCTCGACGGAGATCAACTCCCCGTCAGGGTCGGGCTCTGCGAGCTTTGGCGCTCGGCTGGGGAGGGGCAGCCCCGACACCCCGATCCCCAGCAGGGTCTTCGTGCCGATCCCGGAGGACGACGAGACGGGCCCTGCATCGTCGAGGTCACCTCTCGCGAGGATCTCCTCGATTGTCTTCGACATGGAGGGCTCCGAAGAATCCTCGTGCGGGACCAGGTGGGCCGTCTCGCTTTCGGTCGCAGACCCGGACGAGAACACCGACGACTCCGACGTCGACTCCGATGACGGCTCGGAAGAGGCCGCGGAAGAGGCCGCGTTAGAGGCGTCGGATGACGCCTCGGAGGACGCCTCGGATGACGGCCCGGACGACGGCTCGGAAGAGGCTTCCAAAGTCTCCACGGGGGGTCTTGCGGTCATATCCAACGTGCTCCTCGCGAATCGGGTGTCGCCGCAGAAAACTTTGGCGATTCTAGACTGAAAAGGATAGCCACGCTTGCTTTTCGAAGCGCGGAAAACGAGTCGCTAGTTAGTAATTTCAGCCACTTGGATAGTCGAAGCCCCATCGAGAGGGGGCGGGACCGATCCGGCGGCGCGGTTCGAGGTCTGGGTGAGCTCGGCCCAGGCTGGCACAGGACAGGCCCCGTTGACAAATCACGAGTGCGGGTGCCATGGTCCGCCGGCTTCAGATGGCGACGTTTCCCGCAAAGCGAGCCCGATCCCGCACGGAGGGAATCGGACGTCCACACGGCGCCGGGATGACCCGGCGCGTTGGTAGCTACCGGATCTCACCCGACGTCGCCTCGCGGGTGCGCGCCGGGCATCCCTGGATCTTTCGCGACGCCCTCGGCAGCCGCGATCTCGTGGAGCCCACCGGGACGATCGTCGAGCTGTTTTCGGGGAACCGTGACTTCATCGCGCGCGGATTCGTGGATCGGGACCACCCCGTGGCGGTGCGCGTTCTGAGCCGCGATCCCGACGAGCGGGTCACCGCCGGCGCGGGGGTCGTCGCGGCCCGCTTCGCGCGTGCGGCGCAGCTCCGCTGGTTGCTGCTCGGCGCGGACCGCCCGGATTCGATTCGCATGTTCGCCGGCGACAGCGAGGGGCTGCCGGGCGTGAACGTGGATCGTCACGGTAACTTCGTGGTGGTGCAGTGGTTGTCGGCCGGGGCCCTGCCCTGGCGAGACGAGCTGCTCGACGCCATCGAGGCCGCGCTGGCCCCGCTCGGTATCTACGAACAGCGCCGCTTTCGACCCCTCGGCGGCCAGGCGCCCGCCGACCCCGCCGTGCGTGCGCGCGGCGAGGAAGCGCCGATCGAGCTCGTGGTGGAGGAGGCCGGCTGTCGCTTTGGGATCGATGTCACAGCCCCGCTCGGCGTGGGGCTGTTTCCCGACCTGCGCCTCGGTCGACTGGCCGTCGCGGCCCGGGCGGCGAACCGGCGCGTGCTCAACCTCTTCTCCTACACGGGGGCTTTCTCGGTCTACGCGGCGAAGGCAGGTGCCAGCGAGGTGGTCGCCGTCGATCTTGCCTCGAAGGCGCATGCGCGGGCACGCCGGAACTACGAGCTGTCCGGGCTGGACCCCGCGAAGATGGAGGCGGTGACCTCGGACGCCGTGAAGACGGTGGAGCGCTTCATCGAGCGCGGCCGCCGGTTCGACATGGTGATCTGCGATCCCCCCTCCTTCTCGCAGGGACCGGCGGGTAGCTTCTCGGCTGGCAAGGATCTGGCGCGGCTGGCCCACGCGGCAGCCGGGGTGCTGGAGGCTGGCGGCCTGCTCGCGTTCGCCACGAATTCGGCGAAGATCTCGGGGCTCGAGCTCGATCGGGCCATGGCGGAAGGGGCAGCCGAACGGCACGCCGACCTGCGCATCATCGAACGGGTGGGGCTGCCGCCCGATTACCCCGTCGCCCCAGGTTTCCCCGAGGGGAACTACCTGAAGTTCAACATCGCCATAAAGGTGTGACCGAGCGGCGCCCATCGCCCGGGTCGCGATTCATAAATCGCAAAAATCTCCATTCGCGCCTGGCCGCCAGACGCCAGGACGCTCACCGGCGGTCGAAGCGGGTTTGGGCGCGGCCCTTGACCTCGGCGAGGTACGCCCGGATCGTCGGCTCGACGCCCTCGTTGAAGCGAACTCCCCCCTGCGCGATCTCTCGCAACGCCGTCACCGCCGGCTTGTTGGTGCAGCGGACGATGGGCGTGGCACCGCTTGCCACTTGCCTGGCTCGCTCGGCCGCGAGCACCACGAGAGCGAAACGGTTGTCCACCTTCTCCAGACAATCTTCAACGGTTACGCGAGCCACGAATTCCTCCCGGCGAATGGAAAACGCAAGAATGACGAAAAAAACGACGAGGATTTTACCGATCGGGTGCCGTGTTTCAACCCCGAGCGAAGCGCATGAGACCGCGGCTGAACCGTCAGAACCGAGATAGGGTCTTGTCTGTAGTCTCGCCCTCGCGTCGATTTCCTGACCCGATTCGTCTCCGTCCGGACACGCCAACAGACCATCGACGGGTTGCAATGGGATTCCCAGCCGCCTAGACTGGATCGAGGTTGCCTGTCGGGTGGTGCGCTGTCGGATTCGCGGGGGAGGGGTGGCCTGGGACACATTATGCCGCCGATTCACTTGAACTGGAGCGATCTCGAAATCGCGTTCGAGAGAAACTCTCCCGATCAGGAGAGTTTCCTGGATCTCGATAACGGGGACCTGCTGGCCATCGTCGAGGGCGAGCCTGACGCGGCGTCCAGGCGCGCCAAGGTGGCTGCAAATCCGGAGCGGTACCTGCGGATCGACCCGGCATCCTCTCGGGAACAATATCGCTGGATGGAGCGATTCGTGTCCTCTGTTACCGAGCCGGCGTTGCGGGAGCGTCTACTCGTGTCAATCGACGGCAAGGGTGCCTTTCGTCGTTTCAAGGACGTCTTGTTGGCCTTCCCGGGCGAGCGCGAGCGATGGTTCGCGTACCGGTCCGAGGTCCTGCACTTCCACATTCAAACGTGGATCGATCACATGAAGATCGAGGTGGCGAGCCCGCCGCCGTGGGGTCGCCTGCTCGAGCCTCTCGAGCCCATCGAAATTCCCCGGGCGGTGTCGGCGGCGGCCGAGCCACCCGGCGAGACGCTGCGCCGGCAAGCCCGAGAGCTCCTCGACGTAATCACGGCGGCCGAGCTGCCCTCGGCCATCGCCTTCCTCGAGTTCCTTCGCGATCGCGGCACCGCACCAATCTTGCGATCGGTGAAGGAGTCGCTGCGCGGCGAAGATGCAGACCCGACAACCCCGGAGGACGTGGCGGACGTGCGCGACGAAAAGGAGCGCGTCGCCGGACACTGACAGGGGCGGTCCTGCGCGGCTCCTGTCAGCCGACCCCGGGCTCCCGCAGCGCGGCGGCCTCGATGGCCGGAGGCACCCAGATCCAGCCCTCCCCGGTGCGCCCGTCGTCCAGCGCCTCGCGGTCCTGCCAGCCGTCGCGGGCCCACAGATAGCCCGTGTACGCGGCGATCACGGCGTCGAAGAGGTGGTCGTTCTGCACGCAGTGCTCGCGCCACACGCCGGGCCCGAAGCGGAGGTCGGGAGCCAGCGACTCGAGCGCCTCGGCCCGAGCTTCCCGCTCGTGAAGATGCTTTCGCGTGGGCCTCGTGAATCCGAGCGCCGCCAGCGTGGCCTTCGGCGAGACCTCGATGAGATTCTCGTTCAGTCGGAACCGGTCGGCGAGGGCCCGGGTCAGGTGCGCGGCCCGCGCCGCCAGGGGCCCGGTCCCCTGCCCCAGCGCCTCGCGCGGGACGATGCCCCGCTCGAGGAGCAGATGCAGCTCGGTGGCCCGCTGGGTGTACGGCGTGATCTGAGGCTTACCCCGCCGGCTGTTGCGGTCGTCCTCCGGCCCATGGGCGGCGACCGCGAGGCGCATGCGCACGACCGCGGCGTCGACACAGTCCGCCTGGCCGGGACAAACCACCACCTGACAGCGCAGGCAAGGGGGCAGCGTCAGGGGAGCGTCGATCGCGACGAGGGTTCCGTCACCATAGCCACGCAGCAACGCGAGCAGCCCCTGGTCGTAAAGGGGTGCTCCCCCGGCGCGCGGCGCGATGTCCACGACCGTCGCACCGCTGCGCGGATCCACGCGCAGCGTGGCGGCGGCGGTCTTCTTGCCTTTGCCGCCACCCAGGTCGACTCCCAGAATGTGGAGAAAACTGCGCTTCTTCAAGGTCGTCGCAAAAGCGTGAGGGAAACTTGGGCAAGCGTCAACAACTGCCGAGCGGACAGCAGCGACTCCGCCACGCCGGCCGCGGCCTGTCAGCTGTCCGCTTTGACAGGCCCCCGCGCGACCGTATACTCGAAGGGCAAGACTGCAACGCCTGGACCGGATATTTCCGGCCGGGACGAAAGGCGATCATGCGAAGGTCACTGTTCAAGTCGAAGATTCACCGCGCCACCGTCACGGACGCGGACCTCGATTACGAAGGTTCGGTCACGGTGGACGAGCAGCTGATGCGAGCCGCGGACATCCTTCCGCACGAGCGCGTCCACATCTGGAACGTGACGAACGGGGCCCGCCTCGAGACCTACGCCTTACCGGGTGCGGCAGGCTCCGGCGTGATCTGTATCAATGGGGCGGCCGCGCGGCTGGCCCAGCCCGGCGACCGGGTGATCATCGCTACTTTCGCCGAGGTGGACGAGGCCGAGGCCAGGGGCTGGAAGCCGATCGTCGTCCGCGTCGACGAGCACAATCGGCTCGCCTCCGGGCCCGCGGAAGAGATTCCCGGCCCGCAACGGGTCGCGCTGAAGACGGTCTGACCAAAGCGAAGGCCACCAAGCCCTTGGCGACATCGCGCATGGAGATGCTGCGGGCGTTCATCGCCCAGAAGCCGCGTGATCCGTTCCCCCGCTACGCCCTGGCCCTGGAGCACAAGAACGCCAACCAGCTGGAAGAGGCGCGGCAGATCTTCGCCGAGCTGATGGCGATGGATCCAGACTATACGGCCACCTACCTGCACGCGGGGAACGTGCTGGTGGCGTTGGGCCTGCGCGACGAAGCGCGCGCGACGTACCAGACAGGAATCGCGGCGTCCCTGCGCCGCGGTGACGCTCACGCGCGCGGCGAGCTCGAGGGGGCCCTGGCTGCTCTCCCCGGCTAGCCGGGGCTAGCCGCTCGATTCAGGCGCCGCCCGCGCCGCCGCCGCCAACGTCAGCCGCGCCATCGGCGCCCGAGGCGCCGCCGTTTGCGGCTCCGCCAGCGCCGCCATCTCCGCCAGCGCCGCCCTCACCGCCACCGCCGGCCGCACCCGTGATGCCCCCGGCACCACCGCCGCCCCCGGAAGCACCACCGCCGCCGCCGCCGCCGCCGTTGCCGCCGCCGCCCTGACCCGAGCGACCCCCGGCGCCACCGCCCTTTCCCGCCGAGCCGGCCGTCCCGCCGGCGCCCCCGCCACCCGCGCCCGGCCCGCCACCGGCGCCGCTTCCACCACCGGCACCGGCCAGACCGGCACCGCCCTGACCGCCGGTCGCGCCTCCGCCCCCGGCGCCGCCAGTCCCGGTCATGTTCTGGATGCCGACGACCAAGACCGACCCTGTAAGCTTCTGTCCGGGAACGATCGCGACCGGCGCGCTCGTGCCCATGGCGAATGGCTGGCGATTGAGCGCGAAGAGGGTGACGACGAACTGGAGCGAGCCCTTGTCGAGCGTCGTGGTCCATTCGAAGGTTCCAAGGTCGAATCCCTTCGTCGGCATGCAAGACTGAAGGACCACGGGGCTCGACGTCTCGGAGCCCGTCACGTACATCTCGCAGCTGACGACCATCGAGGCCAGGTCAGCGATGGTGACGGTGCTTCGGTCCACCGTCACCGCGACGTCGACGTAGCGATAGGTCGTCGTCTTGGCACAGCCCGCAACCGGCAGTGTGGCGGCGACGGTGGCAATGAGCGCGAGGCGAAGCAGGGAACGCAGCTTGGCGGACAGGTTCATCATCGCCCCGCACCGTAGCAACCGAGCGAGAGCGTGACGCTGGCGGGGCAGGGATCGAGGGAGCCGCGGCTCCCCGAGGTGGAATAAAGTACAGCCCCCACGGCCCCGGCGACGATCACGCCCGTCACCGCCCAGAAGACCCAGCTCTTCCAGAACGGCCTGTCGCTGGCGTCATCGACGGTGACCGGCGCCAGCCGCAGCCCGTGGTGCGTCTTCTTGGCGGCGCGGGCGGACGGCCCCTCGTCGTCGAGCTGCAGCTGGGGGACCGCCGCCGGCTGACCGGCTGTCTTGTCCGCGCTGTCGTCGCCCGAACCGCCCGCCGCGGGCGTCTTGTCGTCGGCGGGGGTCGAATCGGAATCCCCCGCCAGGGCGGGACGCACGCCGACGCACACGAGCAGGAACGCGAGGGCCAGGATTCCGGCACCGCGAAGCTTCTTAAGCAAGATCGAAGTCACGAGCGCATTGTAAACGGCCGCTCCCCACTTCGAAAGAGCCTGCCGCGCGATCGTTAGCCAGCGCCGGGCGCGCGTCAGCGCCGGGTGCGCCGCGTGAACAGCAGCGCCAGCACCCCGACCCCCAGCCAGACGAAGGAAGCGGGCGAGGACCGTCCGGCGCCGACCTCGCAGTTACAGCCGCCGCCCGTGTTGCCGCTCTCGAGCGCGACCGTCTGCGCGCAGTTCGGCTTCGCCTGGCAGAAGGCCACGCCGTCCGGGGTTAGATCGCAGGCGTAGCAATCGGGGCAGCGCACGTTCGCGCACGGATGGGACAGGCACTCGCCGGTGGCCGGCGCGCAGTTGGGACAGGTCTTGGCGGCGCACATGTTGGGCAGGCACGTCCCGGAGACGTAGTCGCAGTACTTGTCCGACGGGCACGAGGCGCTGTCGCACTTGAAGGCGACGCACTGTCCGGCGACACACTTCTGGTTGGCGCCGCAGCGGCCGCAGGTCAGGGACACGCACGTCCCGTTCGAGCAATACTGGTCGCTCGCGCAGCTCACGCCGGCGCAGGTGTCCTTGATGCACTGGCGCTCGTCGCAGATCTGGCCGGACGCGCACGCGAGCTGCGGACCGGTCGAGCAGTCGAGGCACTTGCCCGCGACGCACATCTGCTCGGCGAGGCAGGTGACCTTGTAGCAGAGGTCGACGCAGCTTCCCGTGTCGAGATCGCAGCGCTGGGTGCCGCCGCAGACCACGTTCTTGCAGCGGTTGGGCACGCAATACGTGTCGACGCAGTCGTAGCCGGGCGGACAGGGAAACTCGCCGGCGCGACACAGCAGGTCGCAGCTTCCGCCACGGCAACCGAAGCCACCCGGGCACTTCGCGTTCGCGTCGTTCGTGCCGTCACAATCGTTGTCCTTGCCGTCGCAGATCTCCTCCTGCGGCAAGATGCAGCCGTCGCACTTGATCCCCTCCACCCCCTTGCACACCAGGCGACCGGCCCGACATATGCCCACGCCCACCTTCGCCGGATCCAGCCCGTCGCACACGCAGGAGGTGCCGACCCCGGGGAAGACACCGTCGTCGATGAGGCCGTTGCAGTCATCGTCGAGGCCGTTGCACACCTCGGTCTGGGGATTCGACGTCGAATTGCAGACGAGCTTGCCGTCAACGCAGGCGGTGAGGCCCTTCTGGCAGCCCTGCCCCTGGATCCCGCAATCGACCCCCACACCCTGCGCGGCTCCGAGCCCGTCGTCGATGAGGCCGTTGCAGTCGTCGTCGAGGCCGTTGCACACTTCGGGAGTCACGGGCGCGTTGCCGAGGTTGCAGACCACGCTCTTCTTGTCGGGCGCGCACGTGGTGATCCCGATGCGGCGGCACGTCCCGAGGAGGCCGTTGTCACAGGCGTTGCCGACGTCGAACCCTTCGTCCACGTCGCCGTTGCAGTTGTTGTCGATGCCGTCGCAGACCTCGACGGGGATTGGACAGCCGGCGCCCTGACCGCAGGCGTTGAGGGGGAACCCCTCGTCGATCATGCCGTTGCAGTTGTCATCCAGGCAGTTCGCGGTCTCGACGGCGCAGTGCTTGGCGGCCGCGCCGAGCAGGTTGTCGGGATCGTTCGGGTTCGACTTGTCGTAGGCGCACATGTTGGCCACGCCCTCGTCGATGACCCCGTTGCAGTTGTCGTCCTTGCCGTTGCAGGTCTCGGCGGGCGGCACCGTCTGCGCGATGATGCCGACGATGGCGGCCTTCGCGGCGGCGGGATCCGCCAGCGAGACCGTGATGGCAGCCGTGGTGCCACCGGCGGCGGCGATGCGGTTGTTCGCCGCCAGCTCGGCGGCGGACACGCCGCTGTCGGTTACGACGTAGGTCTTGATGTTCGACGTGCGAAGCAGCTGACACGCCTGTGCGACCGGATGGAACGGGTTGTAGGCCGCGCCGCCCGAGCAACTGGTGAGGCTGAAGCTCGCGTCGGGCGCCGTCACCTCGTCGCAGGTCTCGCCACCGTCGGTCACCAGGATGATCACGTTCTGCCGGCACGCGGTCCGCGGATCGGCGGGCTTCACGTCGTTGTCGTAATAGAGGCGGCCGTAAAACAGCGATCGGCCGAGCGGGGTCGAGCCGCTGGCGTGAAGCTCCGGATCGGTGACCGCCGCACCCGTCGTCGGCAGCTCGACGTTGTCGATCCACCGGTAGATCTCGGGGATATTCCCGTCGACGGGATCGTAGTTGGCGGCGGTCGGCGTGACGCCGGGGGCCGCCGTGGTCACGCCCACGCGGAGCACCTGCGGGACGCCGGTGTTGAACCAGGGGCCGTAGGTCGCCTGCGTTGTGTTCGACGTCATGAGGCAGCCGCTGGGATACGACGTCGCAGAGTGGTTTCCACTGGCGACCCGGTTCGTGATCGTCACGCCGTTCACCGCGGGCGTGTTGTTGTAGTGCCCCCACGACGACGTGCCGCACCACCTGGCAGGGTTGGGATTCACGACGTCGACCTGGGGGAACGACATCAGGCCGAAGTTCGCCTCGTCGGCGCCGACCTGCGCCAGCGCGGCCCGCAGGGCGCTCTTGAGGCCGTAGATCTTGCTGCCGGTACCGCTCGGGCAGATGTTCGTGTCCTCGCCCACGTTGGCGCCGGTGGCGCTCTGGGCCATCGAGCCGGACGTATCGAAGAGGAAGAGGATGTTCGGGCGCAAGGACTGCGCCTCGGCGGCGCGCCCACCACCCGCGAGCAGGGGCGCTACCACGCCCAGGAAAACCATGCCGACGACGTTGCTGGCCCTCATGCTTTTTTCCGCTCGATCGGTATCGGCGGAAGCGGCGCAAAACCGTAACCCGCGGCGGGTTCGGCCGGGCGCCCGGCAGGCCGCCTTTGGCCGGCCTCGACAAGAGCGGACCTCTCGTCCACCATAGGCCCGGGTTTGTCTCCCGGACCACCAGTGCTCGGCTCACCACGACAACCGAACCGATCAGCGAATCGCCTGCGCTGCGCGATGAGCTCCGTGCGGAGGGACGCGCCGCTGGCGGTCGTCCTCCTGTTCATGGTGGTCGTGGGCGTGTTCCTGCGGGTGCGCCAGCTCGACGCGCCCCAGGCGCTGAAGTGGGACGAGGTTCACTTCGTGGGCGTCGCGCGCGGCCTGGTCGCGCACCAGTACGTCTACGACGACCATCCCCCGTTCGGAAAGCTGATCATCGCGGGGGTGATGAAGCTGTTCGGCGACACCCCCGTCGGCTGGCGGCTGGCGGCGCTCGTGTTCGGCGTCCTCAACATCGGGCTCGCCGCGTGGGCGACGCGGGTCGCCTTCAAGAGCTGGCGTGCGGCGTTCATCGCCGGGGCCTTCGTGGCCGCGGATGGCTTCTTCATCGTGTATTCGCGGGCCGCGTTGCTCGACGGGCTGATCGTCGCCTTCGCCATGGCGGGCGTGACGACGATCCTCTGCGCGCAGCGCCTGTGGCAGGTGCTGCTGGCGGGCTTCCTCGTCGGCTGCGCCGCCTCGTTCAAGCTGAACGGCGTGACGTTCGTCGCGGTTGCGAGCGTCATCTGTCTCGCGTCACGGCGGACGCGATGGTTCACGCCGCTGCTCGTGGGCGTCGCGGCGCTGGTGTTCTACGCGCAGGCCGCGCTGGCCCTGGTGCTGGCCGAGCGATCAGGCAGCGTCGCCTCGGTCATAGCCGAGAACGCCAAGCAGGTACGACACCATCTTTCGTACACGCTCGTGCACCCGCTCAGCTCGCACTGGTACACTTGGTTTCTCCCGCTCCGGCCCATCTTCCTGCGCCGCGACGCCGATCCCGTCGACGGCTCGGTGCGCGCGCTGATCACGCTCGGCAATCCCGCGCTGTGGTGGGCGAGCACGCTCGCGGTCGTCGCGGCCGTCGCCGTGGTCGTGCGCACGGGCCCCCAGCGTCTGTGGCGGCAGCTAGCCGGGACGCGCGCCGAACCGACGGCGAACGACCCGGACGCGACGGCGGTCACGGGGAACGACCTCGAATACGGCTTGGCGGTCGAGGACCGGGCCGGTATGTTGTTCGCCCTGCTGGTAGCGTGGGTCGCGCCGCTCGCGTTCTGGGTGCCTAACCTGCGCGACGCTTACGTCTACCACTACCTCCCCTCCTACACGTTTGCGTTAATCTTGCTTGCCGGATTCGTGGATCGGTTTTACACACGCCGTCAACTCGCCACGTTCGTTGCCATCGTGCTGGTCGCCGAGATATCGATCTTTTTCGCGCCCCTGTGGGGTGAGTTACCAATCAGCGAGGAGGCCCTGAATGCCCGACTCTTCTTCAAATTCTGGCGGTGAGAACCTATCTTCGTCCGCGGCGACGACGCCGGGAGCGGGGCCGCCCGCGCCCGACCCGATCGCGTCGGGTCCCGGCCCCAGCGCCTCCGGTCCGGCGCCGCTGCCGCTTCCGCGTCCCAAGTTCGTGCGCTGGATCGTCATCGGCATCGCCGCGGTCGTCGCGGCCTCGCTGTGGAGCTGGCGCGGCAACGTGACCGGTCCCAAGGACGTCGACGCGCCGATCACGCTCATCACCTCCGACCGCGAGGATCTCGCCTGCGCGCTCAATCGCGCCGTCGGGAAGTACCGCTGCGAGTTCCGCGGCCCCGGTCAGGTGTGGCCGGACGCCCCCGCCGCGAAGGAGCGGCTGGCCCCCTACTTCACCACAGACCGGCAGCTGTACCTGCTGCCCGGCCTGTTCGAGCAGCCCGCCCTCGCGGACCGCTACCGCACCGAGCCGCCGCGCGGCCTGCCGCGCGACCACCTGCGCCGGTTCGTCGCCCGCTGCAAGCTGCATCTCATCGAGAAGGTCGACGGTCTGCAGACCCGCTGGCTCGCGGGCAGCACCTTCGGCCCCTCCGACGGCGCGTGGGTGGCCGAGCCGAGGGACTGCAAGGTCACGAACGACTGAGGCCATCGAGGCGAGGCGAGGCGAGGCGGGGGCGCTGTTGACTTGCGCCGCCCGCCGAGCAAAATCACGCCCCTCGAAACCCATTTGGCCGCCGGAGTGGCGAAACGGTATACGCAGCGGACTCAAAATCCGCCGCCTTCACGGGCTTAGGAGTTCAAGTCTCCTCTCCGGCACTACGCGGAATCGTTCGAAAAGCGGCACCCTCGAGCAACGAGCGCGACCCTCGGGGCAATCGTCACCGGGCGATGACGGTCACCGCGTAGGTCGGCTGGGGCGCACCGGACGCTGCTGGCTCGAATGGGATCTGGATGAAAAACTGGCCAGCGGACAAGGCCCGCAACCTGTATAGATGGGTGACGCCATTCGGTGTCGGCGGTCCCGCAGGGATCGTTATCTCCAGGACGGTCGCCAGGCTGGACGACAACGTCACGTCGGTGCTGTAACTGCCGGGGGCGCTGCTCTCGAGCAGGATGTCTATCTCTTCGCCGACCGGGACCGAGAACGTGCCGCCATTGCTTGCCGCCGTGAGGTTCATGACGCCGGGCAGTTTGCACCGCCCCCCGGTCGAGCTGGTCTTGTCCGCCACGCAGGACAATGCCTGCAACGCCACGCAGGTTCCTATGCATGGCGTGGCACAACCATCGGCCTGAAAGTTCGCGGCAATGGCTGCGAGGGTGTCGGCAGAGCCGTTCGCGTAGGTCGTGCAGCCGCAAAAGAAGCCGGCGCGGACCTGCACGGTGCACTGATTCGGGGCACCCACGGTGCATTCCTGGGCGCTGGCAAGCGCGGTGGCGTAGTCGGACCGGATGCTATCGCAAACGGCGGCGTCGGCGGTGACATCGGGAGTCGAGCCATCGGCGGATTGGTCGGCGGATGCGTCGTTCGGAACCGGGGCGAAGCACCCGCCCATGCAGACCAGGTTTCTCATGAGCTGACCGTCCCTGCACGGGCAGCAGCCACACGGGCTCCCGCAAGCCTTGCCGCACATGGGCGCGACGCCGCACCCGACATTGTCGCAGCTCGGCCCGCCATCGGCCGAGGCATTGCCGCCCGAACCGACTGGAGCGCCGCCTGATCCGTGTAGGCCACCCCCTCCTGCGCCGCCGCCTGGTCCGGGGAGGCCTCCCGCTCCTTGAACGCCGCCCGATCCCCCGTCGATTGCCGGCGTCTTGGTCTCGGAGTGGGCTCCACAGCCGCCCCCCGCGGTTGCATACAGGACGGCGAGGAGAATTGGCGGCGCGTGACGTGAAATTTCGTCGAGGACTGCGGAAAACCGATGTCCCGCCCGGGTGGCGTCGGGTGGATAGGGAGCCCCAAAATCCAAGGGATTCGAAGTCGTGCGAGATTTCATCGGCGAGACTCCTTCTGATGCAGTCCCATCAGTAAGCAACCCAGCTGCCAAGTGCTTTTCGGCGTCGGCGCAAGGGCGAAGGCGCCGCCTCCGATTGGTGACGCCGACCAGTCCACCATTCAAGATCCGCCGCCTTCACGGGCCGAGGAGCTCAGTTCTCCTCTCAGGCAATCGTTGAAATCGTCGGGGTCGTCGACGCGGGCTGGGCCGTCCCGGACATCGTCGGAAAGAGAGTCTGTTCTGCACAGCTTGACGTTGCGAAGGGGATGCCCCCATTTGATGCGGACGGCTTCCCTCACATGCAGATTGACTCTAGTGAAAAACTGCAGACAGGACAGTCCCCAACGATGCAAGGATTGACCTTCAAAGCGACACAATGGCGTCCCGTCCCACATTTTGCGTCCGACGTGCACCCCAGGTCCGCCTGGTCATAGCAGCCGGCGGTATCAAGCGTCGGCTGGACACAAGCCGGTTTGATCCACGCGCATCTCGCATCCTCCGCGCAGTCCGTGATGTTCTTGCCCCTACACGGGGGAGGGCAGGAGATGTTTACTAGATAACAAATGTTGTCGTAAGACCGATGACAGAGGATCCCTGCGGTCGAGCCATCGGGACAGGTCGTCGTCGGACTATCCGGCGCAAGGCCACAGTCGGACGGCGCGCATGGGGATGAGTCGAGGCATTCGCAGAGGTTGCAGCCGGTCTTCTTGTCGTAGGCGTAGCCTTGCAGGCACGTGGGGAATGGATCGCAGCCGATGCAGGTACCGACGCTGATGCTCCCGCCGGCTCCGCCGTCTGCTCTACCACCGCCACCCCCACCCCCACCCCCGGCGCCTCCTTGGCCGCCGGCGCCGACTGTTCCGCCGATGTCATCGAATAGCGAACAGGCTGGGCCGGCAACGCCCGTCAGCAATACGAACCCCACGAACGTCGCCATCCATCGGAATTCCGTGGCTTGCATTTCGTTCCCCTCTCCCAAGGTCCGCGCAGGACCACCGTCGTGGCACGTACGACCAAATGAGGATACCAGGGCGGACGGACGCGGTCCAACCGGCCAGGCTCACAAGAGGCCCGGGGAAACGTCAACGAACCGTCACCTGACCGTCACGGGCGGGCGGTAGGGTGCGCGCGTCGAAATAGCGAATTGTCCATCTTCCACAGGAGAGACTCATGAGACTCAGGACTGCGTTCATCGCCCTTGCGGTGTCCCTCGCGCCCTCGCTTGCGTTCGCGGGGAGCGTCGCCCTGAAGGGGTCGGACACGATGGTCGTGCTCGGACAGCGGTGGGCCGAGGACTACATGAAGGGTCACAAGGACACGACCATTCAGGTGCAGGGGGGTGGCTCGGGCACGGGGATCAGCGCGCTCATCAACGGCACGACCGACATCTGCGAGGCGTCGCGCGCGATGAAGGACGCCGAGAAGGGTCAGATCCTCGAGAAGTCGGGCAAGCCGGTGACGGAGGTCGTCGTCGCGCGGGACGGGCTGTCGGTCTACGTGAACGGCAGCAACGCGGTGACGGAGTTGTCGATGCCCCAGCTGAAGGCGATCTTCACGGGCAAGGTGACGAACTGGAAGGAGGTCGGCGGCGCCGACGCGAAGATCATCGTGTACTCGCGTGAGAACAGCTCGGGGACCTATGTGTTCTTCAAGGAGCATGTGCTCGCGAACGCCGACTACACGGCGCGCGCGCAGACGCTACCGGGCACCGCCGCGGTGGTGAACGCGGTCGTGAAGGACAAGAACGCGATCGGCTACGGGGGGGCAGCCTTTGCGAAGGGCCTGAAGATCCTCAAGGTCAAGAAGGACGACACGAGTCCCGGCATCGCGCCCTCGCAGGCGACGGTGCATGACGGGAGCTACCCGCTGTCGCGCCCGCTGTTCTTCTACACGCGCTTCGACCTACCCGCCGAGGCGAAGGGGTTCATCGACTGGGTCCTCTCGCCCACGGGTCAGGCGGTGGTGGAGAAGGTCGGCTACTTCCCGGTCAAGTGAGCCGAAGCGTCGACGGTTCACCCGCGCGCGGGCTCGGTCAGTCAATTCGCGAAAGGATCGACCCAGGCCAGGGTGGCCGCCGAAGAGCTCGACGCGCGCGCGCGCCTGTGGGCCCTCCGTGTGGCGGCGACGTGCCGTTGTTCCGCTCGGGTCATCTGGCCTGGGCGCCCCTGCTGTCCGGTGACGGACGGGGCATCGTAGCCTTCGTCCCCCACTGCCGATGGCCGGGCGGCGCCGAGCGAAACCGGCAACACAATGGGTCGCGACGGCGATGCGTGCTGGTCCGGTTTCCCCGGCCGCTCTGTCCCCGTCGCGGCGGCCGGCCCCCTTCGACTTCCCGTCAATTGCGAGAAGCCCAGCCACCCGACCAGCAACATCGCCGTCGCGACCGCCCCCACCACCACTCTCCGCCGTACATCCCTCTTCCAGGTCTTCTTCAAGGCACTCTTCAAGCTAATCTTCAAGCTACTGTTCAAACTCCGTCGGGACACCGGCCGCCGGATCACCTGAGTCTGCTCGCTCGCCGAAGACCGCGCGCCCGTGACGATGATGAGCGGCCGCTCGGCGATCTCGAGCAGGCTCGACCTTTCCAGATACGGGCCCCGACGCGCCGGCAACGTCGCGTTGGCCGGGACCGGCCGCTTCGTGTTCGACCGGTCCGCCGGCCGCGGCGCCGCAAAGACCCGCGTGATATCGGAGTCGAGCGGCACCCTGGCGGTGGGAATCGCGCCCGGAATGCTCGTTCCCGGCACGGATTTCCGGGCCTCGACCGTGCCTTCGTCCCGCCCTCCTGCCTTCGACCCTTCCTGGGCCCCTTCGCGCTGCCGACTCACAATCATGCAACGGGAGCGTAGCCGCTGGTCTGCGAAGATGATGTGTCTTGTTCGCGGAAACTCGGTAACATTTCGCGCCCGTGCTCCCCGTCATCGATCCGAGGTAGAAGCGGCCCGCGGTGATATCTTCGCTGTCCATGTATCGAGCCCACCGCCGCGCGGGCCGCGCCGCCTCGACGTTGGCCCTGCTCGCGACCGTGGTCGTGGCGGCTCGCGGTTGCCAGCCCCTCACCCGCAATAACCCCAATGTTTGCATGACCGACGTCGACTGCGGCGCTTCAAGGTCCTGCGTGGCGCACCTGTGCCAGGCGGGCTCGGGTGGGCTGGGCGGGACCGCCGTGGGGACGGGCGGGAGCGCGGGGCGGGCGGGGGCTGCTGGAGCCGGCGCGATTGGCGGCGCCGGAGGCCACGGGGCGGGAGCCGGCGGCTCCGGCCCGGACGCAGGCGCCGATGTCAGCGCCGCCTGCACCGGCAACGATATTTGCCTGGCGAACAGTCCGACCATGCCAATTTGCGACCTCGCGACGAAGACCTGCGTCGGGTGCATGGCCGACGCCGATTGCCACGGCGGAACACCCTTCTGCTCGACCGCGAAGACCTGCGTCGCTTGCCAGCTCGCGCCCAAGGACGCCTGCGCCGCCGCCGACGCCGCCCACCCGTTCTGCGGACCCGCCGGCGCCTGCGTCGCGTGCGCCGCCGACAAGGACTGCGCTGGCGACCCGACGAGGTCTTTCTGTTCCGCTGACGGAGCCTGTGTCGGGTGCGCGATGGCGCCCGCGGCCGCCACCTGCGCGCAGCGCTCGGCCCTGACGCCCGTCTGTGCCGCGACCGGCGCGTGCGTCGCGTGCGAGAAGGACGCGCAGTGCACGGACGCGACGAAGCCGTTCTGCTCCCCCGATGACGTCTGCGTCCCGTGCGCGATGGCGGCGACCGACGCGTGCGCCAAGAATGCCGACGGCCGTCCGTTCTGCGGCCCGGCCGGCGCGTGCGTCGAGTGCGCGGCGAACAAGGATTGCGTCGGCGATCCGAAGCGGCCGTTCTGCTCCGCCGCGGGGGCGTGTGTCGGCTGCGAGATGGCGCCTGCGGCCGCCCATTGCGCGGACCTGAACCCCGCGGCGCCCGTCTGCGCGCCGAGCGGGGCCTGCGTTCAGTGCGTCGTGAACGGCGACTGCCCTAGCACCGCCCCGGTCTGCTCGGTCGTGAACGCGTGCGGGGCGTGTGCCTCCGACACCGACTGCGCGGCTCGGGGAAGCCCCGTCGTCTGCATGTCACATCAGGGGGGCCGCTGCGCCACCGACGCCGAGACGATCTACGTCCAGAACACGGCGAGCTGCTCGGACGCCGGCAATGCCGGCGGCACGGCGGCGGCGCCGTTCTGCTCCATGCAGCCCGCCGTGACGGCCTTCGGCGCGAGCCGCGATCTCATCGTGGTGCGCGGCTCCGTCAACGGCGCCACGGCGGCCTTCTCCGGCGTCGCCAAGCAGGTCTCGATCGTGGGGCAAGCGGCGGCGGCGGTGCTGGCGGGCGCGAACCCTGCCATTCGTCTCGCGGCTGGCGACGCCTTCGTCCGCGATCTCCGGCTGACGACGGCCGGCTCGATCGGGTGCCAGGCGGATCCCGGCTCGACGCTGCGGCTCCAGCACCTCGCGGTGAGCGGCAACTCGGGCGGCGGCATCTTGCTCGACGGGGCCGCCTTCGACATCCAGAACACCACCGTCACCAACAACGGACCGGGGACGTCGGGAGCGGTCTCGTGGGGTGGCATCCTGGTGAACAACCCGCCCGCGGCCGGACCGAAGCAGCTCCAGTACGTGACCGTTCAGAACAACATGCAGGTCGGCATCACGTGCTCGGTGGGCGTCACCGGCCTCGGCGTGTTCGCGAGCGGCAACGTCGGCGGCGTGGACATCAACCCGACCTGCGGGTTCAGCGCGTGCATGCCCGCCGGCGCGACCTGCGGCGCGCAGCCGTGACGACGCGGGGCGCGACGTGCTGCGACCCAATGTCCGACTGCCGGCCCCACGGCGCGTGAGGCGTGGTCCTCGCCGCTGGTGCGGGCTGCTGTGGACGCTGCCGACGAACCTGCTCGGGCACCTGGCGGGCCTCCTCGCCTCGGGCGGCCCGCCCGTACGCGTGAAGGGCCCGGCGGCCAGCGCGTGGCTCTACGCGATCCGACCGGGGCTCGGTCTCGACTGGGTCGGCGCCGTCACGCTGGGGCACGCCATCCTGCACAGGCCCCGGATGTTCGACGGACGCCGCGGACAGCTGATCCTGGCGCACGAGCTCGCGCACACGCGCCAGCACGACTGGCTCGGGCCGCTGTATCTGCCGCTGCACATCGTCGCGCAGTCGGCGAGCGCGCTGATCTCGCTGTTCACGGCACGCCATCACAGCCGCGTGCACGACCACAATCCCCTCGAGCAGACCTTCATCTGCCTCGGCGCCTCGGCGTACGACGCCCTCGCTGCGGGCCGCACCTTCTCCACTCCGGAAGGCCCCTGCGACGCCGAAGCGATGCTGGCCGCGTTCGGTCTGCCGCGATAGAACGCCGCCGTGAACCTGCCCCGCCCGATCCGGAACGTCATCTTCGATCTCGACGGCGTCCTGCTCGACACGGAGCCGCTGTACACGCAGGCGATCGCCCGCGTGGCCGCGCGCTTCGGCAAGGTCTACGACTGGTCGATCAAGGGCCAGTGCATCGGCCGCGGGACGCTCGAGGCCGCGACCATCATCGTCGACGCGCTGGGGTTGCCGCTGTCACCGGCCGAGCTGATCCGCGAGCGCGACCGGACGTTGCTGGGGCTGCTGGCGAACGCCGCGCCCATCCCCGGCGCCGAGGCGTTCACGCGCGCGCTGTCCGCCAGGAAGGTGCCCATGGCGATCGCCACCAGCAGCGAGGCGGCGATCTTCGCGGTGAAGGCGGCGGCGCATCGCGATTGGTTCGCGCGCTTCGCGGCCGTGATCTGCGGCGACGATCTGCGCGTGGCCCGCTCTAAACCCGCGCCGGACATCTTCCTGGCGGCGGCGGCCGAGCTCGGTGCGGAGCCCGCGAGCTGCGTGGTGTTCGAGGACTCGCCGTACGGCGTGGCGGGCGCGCTCGCCGCTGGCATGCAGGTCGTCGCCATGCCCGACCCCGCGATGGATCGCGCGCGCTACGCCGGCGCCCACGCGATCATCTCGGGCTTCGCCGAGCTCGGCGCGTCGTTCCTGACCGGGGCCTGAGTACGGACCGGTCAGGTCCCGATCTTGTGGTACTGGGCCTGGATCGAGTAGCTGCAGCTGGCCGTGGTGTTGTCGGGGAACGTGACCTGCGCGTGGCCGGACCCAGCCTCGGAGGCGGTCTGAAAGTCCGCGCTCAGCGAGAAGGCGTACTGGGTCAACGATATGCTGATGGTGTCGCCCGAACTGTCCTGCACCACACAGGTCTGGCCCGGAACGGCAGTCGCCGTCGATGCCACCAGGTTGGCGTTGATGATGCACGTCGTGGACGGATCCGTTTGCACCAGGTCCGACGAGACGCCCATGCTCCAGGTGATGTTGCTGCCCGTCGTGTCCTCGACCGCGCCGTTGGCGCCGCAGTCGACCTTGGAGGAATAGGAGATCGGCTGCCACGTTCCCTTGATCTTGCTGAGGTTGCCGCCCCCGCTGCTGCTGCCGCAGGCCCCCAACATCAGGACCACCGAACCGAGGATCGCCGTTGAAATAGTTCGCATTTAATCTCCCAGAAGTTTAGGGCCCGCTATTCGCCTGCGGAGCCGAGTTTCGTCAAACGGCGCGTCCGAGGCAATAGGGAATGGCAAACTGACCGGGTCCGCGATCCATTTCAGGGAAGTCTCGTGGTCGTCAGAAAGACGTCGGTCACGGTGACGCTGGTGGCGTTGGGCTCGGGGGGCTCTGCGTCGAGGCGGACGGTGAATCGCGCGGGGCCGCCCCCCGCCCACGCCACCCTGCCTCGCAAGCGAGCGGCCGGCGCGGCGACCACGTTCGTTCCGATGGACACACGCGCGCGCGAAGCCACACCCTCGGGCCAGGCCAGGGCCGCGTCGAAGTTCACGTCGCCTTCAGGCAGGACGACGCCCGGCAGGATGACCTCCGCCACCGCTTCCTCAGAGCCTGCGGCGAGGATCAGCTGAGCGCCGGCTGCCGTCCCTCGGACCGGGGACAGGCCGGGCGCGCCGCGACGCCAGAGCGCCGCGCGCGGTTGTCCGTCCACGCGCCACACGGTGGCGGCCCAGCGATGGCGAGCGCGCAACGCCTGACCGCGGTATACGACCAGCACCCCCGCCAAGCCCAGGCCCGCCGCGAGCGCCAGCGTCAGGAGCAGACCTCGCCGTTCTGTGGCGGCCCACGGCCCCGACGAGCCAGGCGCCGAGCGTCGCCAGCGGACGCGGGCCAACCGGCGCGCCGAGGCGGCGAGCCGGACGAGGCCAAGCCCCGCCGCGGGAAACAGCAGAAACTCCGTGGTCAACCGGTAGCGCGGCTCGGCCACGAACAGCGCGTAGGTCGCGGCGAGCGCCGCGCCGCTCGCGACAGGCAGGAACATGATCCAGCGCCGCTCGGCGACAGAGAACGCGATCCCGGCCACCACCGCCACCGCGAACATCAGGTAGTACCCATCCACCAGCCCCGTCACCGCGGGCCGGTTCACGCCGAACCAGTCGGCGGCCTCCCGAGGCAAGACTCCCGGGCGATAGAGCGACCAGTAAAGGAGGCCCCGCTCGGGCGCGAACAGGCGTTCGAGGCGCAGCGCGATCATGCCGGCCGTCCAGCCTGGCTCGAAGCCGATCCACGTCTTGGCGAGATTGTAAGCGATGCGGTCGGTCTCCCGGTGCGGCTCCGACAGCAACGTGCGGCCCGTGAGCTCCTTGAACATGAGGCCGAGCGAGCGCGCGTATGTGCCCTCGCTGTTCGGGTAGTTGCCCATCAGCGCGGTGACGCCGCCGTGGCTGTCGGTGAAGGCGAGCTCGCCGCTCGTTCGGAGGTTCCGCACCGCCCACGGCGCGAGGACCAGCAGCGTCACGCCCACGGCCAGCGACGTCCGCGCGACGACAGCGCGGGCGCCGGCGCGACGGGCGAGCCAGTAGCCGGCGGACAGCGCGCCGAGCGGCAAGGCGACCGCGCGAAAATAAGCCGCTAGCCCCATCGCCGCCCCGAACGCCGCGGCCGCGAGCATCGGTCGCGCGGGTCCCAAGTGAAGGAGCAGCGCGAACGCCAGCAGCAGCAGCGCGCCCGCCGGGACGTCGGTGCCGATCACGCTGGCGAGGGCGATCCCCGCGGGCCACACGGCGTAAAGGGCGGTGGCGACGAGCGCGACGGGGGACGCACCGAGGAGGCTGCGGGCGCCCCCCACCCCCGTCGAGGGCGGCGCCGGCAACCTGGGCGCGGGCAATGCAGGCGTGAGGTGCGCGGTCAGGATGTAGAGGGGCGCCGCCGCGAGGCCGCCGAACGCGGCGCCGGCCAGCTTGGCCGCCACGATCTCGCCCCCCAGCGTCTGGAGCGCCGCCAGGACCAGCACCAGGCCCGGCATGTAGATGAAGCCGGAATCGAGGCGCCCGTGCTCGACCAGGTAGTTCGCCGACTCTCGATACATGGCGAAATCGCCCACGGGGATCGTGGGCACCGCCAGCGCCCATGCGACTCGAAGCAGGGTGGCGAACAGCGCGAGCAGCAGGGCGACGCGAAGCCCGCCGTCGCGCGCGGTCATGCGGCGGCGGCGCGAAGCGCGGCGAGCTTCTCGCGCACGGCCTCCGCGTGGCCAGCGGCGCGAACCTTCGGGAACACGGCGGCGACGCGCCCCTCCGGATCGATGATGACCGTGGAGCGAATCACGCCGATCACCTTCTTGCCGTAGAGGTTCTTCTCGCCCCAGGCGCCGTAGGCCGTCATCACCGCGTGATCGGCGTCGGAGAGCAGCCCCACCTTGAGCTTGTACTTTGCGATGAACTTCTTGTGACTCTCGGGCGAGTCGGCGCTGCACCCGAGCACGGTCGCGTCGATCTTCTCGAAACCCTTGATGCCGGCGGTGAACTCGCAGGCCTCGGTCGTGCAGCCCGGCGTGTCGTCCTTCGGGTAGAAGTAGAGCACCACCCAGCGTCCCTTCAGCTCGGCGAGCTTCACGAGGGCACCATCCTGGTTGGGGAGGGAAAACGCGGGCGCCTTCTTGCCGACGGTGAGCTCAGCGGGCATGGGTCATCCTCATACCATCCGCCGCCAGCCGATCAAGACGACCCCAAGCACGCGTCGGCGCGATTGACGCATGAACCCCGCGGCGCGCCGCGCCGGTCGAAAATTCCTGGCAAACGGCCTGTGGACTGGCTTTAATGACTGCCCCCGTTCTCCGGGGGCGAGGAGCCCCAAGACCCATGCTGAACCGAGTGGCGAGCACCGCAACAGTCCTGCTTTTGTTTGGCGTCGTGACGTCTTGCGCGCCCGTGCCGGCGAAGGTGGAGACAGGAAGCGGCGGCAACGGCAGCGGCTCGGGCGGCACCGCATCGGGCGGAAGCGGTCCGGGCTCCGGCGGGGGAGTCGGGAGCGGCGCCAAGGGCAGCGGCGGCAGCGGTAATCCTGGTTCGGGCGGTGACGTCGCCTCCGGCGGAACCGTCGGTAGCGGCAGCGGCGGTCTGTCCGGGAGCGGCGCCGCGACCGAGAGCGGAGGAGTCTCCGGCACGGGCGGCGGCCTCGGCTCGGGCGGGCAGGGAGCGGCGGCGGGACACGGCGGGAGCGGCGCCACGGGCAGCGGAGGCGTGGCAGCCGGCGGGCACGGCACGGGCGGCGCCGGCGCCGCGGGGGGCCGGGCCGGCACCGGAGGCGCCACGGGCACCGGCGGGACCACGGGCACGGGCGGGACCACGGGAACCGGGGGCACGACCGCAACCGCCTGCAACCTGACGAATCACAGCGGGAATGGGTCGTTCACCCACTACTACTTCGGGATGGGGACCTTTCGGGAGGGCAGCGGCTACCGCACGGCGTGCGGCTACTACGGCACCGAGGGGGGCGGCTCGTCCGCGAGCGGCCCGAACGACACCGTCCAGAACATCGCGAAGACGTCTCCCGCCAGCGCGACCTACTTCGCGGCGATCCCCGGCCAAAACGGCTTCGACTCGCGCACCAACTGCGGCGCCTGCGTCCAGATCACCGGCAACAACGGGAAGATGGTCGTGGCCACCATCGTCGACGAGTGCCCCTACGGCAAGGACGGCAACAACACGGTGTGCGCGAACAACCCGAACGGTCACCTCGATCTCAGCACCGCCGTCTTCGATCAGCTCGGCTACTCGGTCGGAAATCCGACGGGCACGAACTGGAAGTTCGTTCCCTGCCCCGTGACCGGGAACATCGTCCTGCAGATCAAGAACGGCAACAACAACGAGTTCTTCATCCAGAACTCTATCCTCGCCGTGAAGACCGTGGCGCGCGGCGGGGAGACCGCCATCCTGCAAGCGTACGGCGCCTGGCACTTCAACGGCGCCCTGAATTCGGGGGATACGCTGACCCTCACCGACGCCGCCAACCGCACGCTGATGATTCAGGTTCCGGGCACCGCCATGGGGCAGAGCCAGGACACTGGAAAGCAATTTCCCGCCTGCCAGTGATCGGGTCCGCGAGGCCGCCGCCAGCGCGGCCGACCCGGAACGCGGTCGTCATCGCCGCCGGGATCCTCGCCACCGGGCTCGGCTGGCCGGGGCTGATCGGGCGACTGCCGTTCGGGTTGCTGCTGAAGAACGGGCTGCGCCTGGCGCCCGAACAGGTGGCGGCCTTCTGGGCGGTCGGCACCCTCGCCTGGTACCTCAAGCCCGCGGTCGGACTGCTCTGCGACGCGTGGCCGATCTTCGGGACCCGGCGGGGCGGCTACATGCTGGGGGGCGCCGTGGTGGCGGCTGTGTCATGGGCGGCGTTCGGCGTGCTGCCGCGAACCCTCGGCGTGCTGATGACGGTCATGACGTTGCTCAACCTCGGCCTCGTCGTCGTCAGCGTCTCGGTGGGTGGGGCGCTGGTCGAGGAGGGCCAGCGTCGGGGCGCGACGGGGCGGCTCAGCGCCCTGCGCACGGCCCTCGAGGGCATCATGCAACTGGTGGCGGGTCCGCTCGGCGGATTGCTCGCGGTGACGGCGTTCGTCGTGACGGCGCTCTCGGGGGCGCTGATCGTGGCGCTGTTCCTGATCGTCGCGCTGCTGCTTTACCAGGAGCCCGGTCGCGCGCCCGCGACCGCCGCCGCCGTATGGGCGACCACGCGCGCGCACTTGCGCACCATCGTCCGCTCGCGCTCGATGTGGATGACGTCGCTGCTGATCTTCCTGGTGTTCCTGTCGCCGGGACTGCAGACCCCGCTGCTCTACTACCAGCAGGATGTGTTGAAGCTGGACGCGCGCTTCATGGGGATCTTGCAGCTCGCGGGCGGCGCGGGCGTGCTGGCCGGCGCCGCCGTCTATGCCTGGCTCTGCCGCCGGCTGCCGCTGTGGTGGACGCTGGTAGGTGGGATCGTCCTCAACGCGGCGACGGCGCTGGCGTTCCTCGCGTACCGCTCGGCGACCGCGGCCCTCGTCATCCAGGTGACGGTCGGGCTGATCGGCGCCGTCGCGACGCTGCCGCTTTACGATCTGGCGGTGAGGGCGACGCCCAAGGGCAGCGAGAGCTTCGGATTCGCGCTGATGATGAGCGTGCGCGACATCGCGCTGTTCGCGATCTCCGATCCGCTGGGCTCGCTGCTGTACGGGCGCCTTCACCTGGGCTTCGACAAGCTCGTGCTGGCGAACGCCGGCTCGACGCTGGCGGTGCTGCTGTTCGTGCCGTTCTTGCCGGCGGTGCTGCTGAGCCCGCGCGAGGGCGGTGCGGGCGGCGGAGGGGGCCGGCGCGTCGCCTGAAGACGAGCCGGGGGCTCGCCTTGCTATGCTGCGCCGATGCCCACCCGGAAACCGAACGCCGAGGCGTCCCGCGAGCTGATCGCCGCCGCGTTCGTGTGTGATCTGATCAAGGCCCGCGCGCTGCTGGACAGCGGCGCCGACCCGAATGCGCCGGACGAAGACGGACGCACCCCGCTGTGCTCGGCGGTGCTGGGCGGAAGCATCGGGCTCGCGGGCCTGCTGCTGGAGGCAGGCGCCGACGTGAACGCGCGCGACCACCGGGGGTTCACGGCCCTGCACTTCGCCGCCGAGGAGCAGCTTCCCGAGCTGGTGCGGCTGCTGCTCGGCAAGGGCGCGAACCCGAACGCGCGCGACGAGGACGGAACCACGCCGCTTGGCCGCGCGGTCTTCTCCGAGCGGGGCGAGCGCGACGTGGCTCAGATCCTGGTGAAGGCGGGCGCGAACCCCGATCTCGCGAACAACGCCGGCGAGTCGCCGCGCGCCCTGGCCGCCCGTCTCGGCAGCACGGTCTTCACGTCGAACTGAAGCTCGCTGAACCCCGCGAGCACCCGCGCTGCCTTCTCCTAACGGGCCGAGCGCTGCTTCAGCTGCTCGTTCGCCTCGATTTGCACCTCGACGCGACGGTTCTGCTTTCGCCCTTGCTCCGTGGCGTTGTCGGCGACCGGACGATCGTCGGCGTAGCCCCGGCCGGTCATGCGCTGGGCAGCCACGCCCTGGGACACCAAGAAGGCGATCACCGACTGCGCGCGCGCCACCGACAGCTTCTGGTTCGCGGCCTTCTTGCCCTTGTTGTCGGTGTGACCCTCGATGATCAGGTTCGTCTCGGGATACTTCGTCAACACGTGCGCGAACGCGGCAA
The DNA here is from genome assembly GCA_964443975.1 of uncultured Myxococcales bacterium. Classification (GTDB taxonomy): domain Bacteria; phylum Myxococcota_A; class Polyangia; order Fen-1088; family Fen-1088; genus DASYCK01. Next base: position 149,893 of record CAYUFS010000008.1, read on the forward strand.
GGTTCGTCTTCGACCCTGGCTTGAGCACGTGTTTTCCGGTGTCGAACAGGATGGCGGAGTCGAACCGAACGACCAGCTTGTCGCCCTGGCGCTCGATCTTCGCGCCCTTCACCTTCTTCAGCTCGGCCTGTTGTTTGTCCATGTAACGGCCGACGAGGGCGCCCGTGCCCGCGCCGACGCCCGCGCCGATCGCCGCGCCAAGCAGCGCCCCCTTGCCGCCCCCCGCCAGCGCGCCGATACCCGCGCCGAGCGCCGCGCCGCTGCCCGCCCCGATCGCTGCTCCCTTTCCCTGGTTTGTCGCGCAGGAAGCCCCAAGCGCGACCACCACGACGGCCGCGATCCCGATGTGTTTCGTCATGACGGCGGGATTCTATGCGCACCACACGCAGCGCGCGCGAATCGAGCAACGGCGCGGGGGCGTCTCAGGGTGCCGCAGGGGCCCCGGTGAGATGGCGCGCACGCTCCGCGTTTCGCGCCGCCGCGCTCGCGATGCTCCTCGCGGTGGCGGCCGCGTCGAGCTTCGTCCCCGCGATCGGCGCTCCGGCGGCGATGGGCCGGCACTGGCGCGCGACCGCCGCGGCGACCGGCTGCCTGACGCGCCTCGCCTCGGCCGCCGCCAGCTCTTCGTCGACGGCCGCGCGCAGGGCAGCTCCCGCGACGGCGCCGCCATCGACGGGACGACCGTTGACCACGAAGCTGGGCGTTGCCAGCACGGGAACCCCGACCGCCCTGTCCCCCTCGCTCTCGAGCGCCAGTTGCAGGCCTTCGCCGCCGAACGCAGCGTCGAATTCCTTCATGTCGAGCCCGACGGCGCGGGCGATCCGCCGCAGGTCGGCGGCGCTGGGCGCCTGCGGGCCCTTCATCAGACGATCGTGCACGGACCAGAATTCGTCCTGCTCGCGGGCGGCGCGCGCCGCCCGCGCCGCCAGCAGGTAGGCCGGACCGTCGCCGCGGTCGGCGTCTCGCCAGAACAGCCGGAGTCGCGCGTCAGCCCCCTCGGTCAGCGCTCGCACGGCCAGCTCGGCCTCGCGTGTCTGGGGAGCATGGTAATCGCCAAGCTCGATCGCCGTCACGGGCGCGTCACGCGGACCGCGGTCAGGCGCGTCTTCCGCGTCGAGCCTGACGGTGTCCGACCACGGGCGCGAGGCCAGCTCCGCGATGGTGATCGCGGCCACGCCTGCCTCGCCGTCAAAGGAGACGCGCCCCGGCCCCGAAGGTCCTGGCGGGGCCATGCTCGCCGACGCTGGCCGCGCTGCCGTCGCGTCGTGGGCTCGACGACGGTCGAGGCTGCCCTTTTCGGTGACCTTCGGCATCGCCGAGTCGGTGACGTCGACGGGGACACGGGCGTCGAGGTGTCCGGGCTTCGACGCCGGCGCTCCAGCGCTCGACAGCGACGCATTCGTCTCCGGGGAGGCTCGCCGGTAGGGGGGCACGCCGGCGAAACGAAGCGCCGGCGCGCGCAGCGCGAGCAAGAAACGAAGCAGGGCCTCCGCGTCGACGGCGTGGCGCGCGCCGACCTCGGGTTCGGTGATCAGCGCCACGATGCGGCCGACGCCGTCGACGAGGGGCGTGCCGAGACCGACCGTGGGCGGTGCGGCCGTGGAATCGCGAAGCCAGCGGCGGCCGTTCGTCGGAGACGAGGGGTCGGCGATCGTCGCCGTCGACGCTGCCCAGAAGCCAAGGGCCGGACTGTGACCGACGGCCAGCGCCTTCGCACCCGCTGGAACCGGCAGGCGGGTGACCGGCAAGTGCGGGTAGAAGACGGACGCAGGAGGAAGCGCCTCGACCAAGGCCAGATCCAGGTCCCTCGAAACCCCGACGATCCGTGCGGGCACGGCCTCGGCGATTTCGTGGGCGCCGAGCCTGCCCCGAGGGCCGCCGTGAATCATCGTGAGGGCGGCGCGACCGTCGATGGCCTCGCTGATCGCGCGCCGGCTGGTCAGGATCAGCCCCGAAGCGGTCACCAGCACCCCGGTCGCCACCTGCGGCGGCGCCTTGGTTCCCCCACCCGCCACCAGCGCGACGACGGCGGGCGCCACCAGTCCACGAAGCTCGGCGGGTGAGATCGGGCCGAGCGGCGGATGAGGGCGGGGCCCGAGCGGCGCGGCGGGCGGAGGCTCTGCCACCATCGCCGCGCCGACGTCGAAAGGCAGCTCGCCAGCAGCCCGAACCGCTCCGCCGGACGTCACCGGAACCTCGGCCGACGCCTTCGGGCTCGCCGACCCAGACGGGGTCGCGGGGAGGGCAGGCAACGCGGGGGCGAAGACGGGCCCGCCCAGCAACCCGGCGATGACAGGTGCGTGCGGGAACGCCAGCGTGGCCGCGCGCGCGCGCGCACCGTCCGCCGCGACGAGGGTGACGACAATCGTAAGATAAGCAACACGCATGGGCCGGAAGTAAATCACAAACCGCGCGTGGGAAGACCGGTTTCGCGTTCCGCGTCCCCCGGGCCCGCGCTCCGAAAAGTGCCTGCGCCGCTCCCGCACCGAACCTGGACACGGGCGCGACGCGCGGGGGCCGACTAAGCTGACGAGGTGAGCGAATCGGACCCCGCGCCGGGCGACGGCGAAGCCGGTGTGGCGACGGCGAGAGATCTGGTCGACCCCGTGTGGATCCGGCACGCGCCGAACGCGGAGCGCGCCGATGAATGGGCGCTGGTGCTGGCGGCAACGGGGGTCCTGCATGGCGTGAGCCGGCAACCCGACGGAAGTTATGGCCTCGCGATCGGGGCCGACGACGCGGCGCGGGCGGACCGGGCACTTCGGCTCTACGACGCCGAAGCGCAGGTCGCCACGCGCCTGGCGCCGCCGCCGCCCGATCGCGGGAGCAACGCGCTGGGGATCTCGGTGGGCCTGGCGCTGATGGCGTTCGTCCTCGTCACCGGCTACTGGGAGACCGAGCCGGGGCCGTCGCGCTGGTTCAGCGCCGGGGTCGCCGACGCTTCCCGGATCCGCGCGGGCGAGTGGTGGCGGGCCGTCACCGCGATGACCCTGCACGCGGACGTGATGCACCTGCTCGGAAACGTCGTCGCCTCGGCGATCTTCATCGGCGCGGCGGGCCGGTGGCTGGGCGCCGGCGTCGGCGCCGTGGGCATCCTGGTCGCGGGCACGGGCGCGAACCTCCTGACCGCGTGGGTCGAGCGCACGGACCACCTGTCCGTCGGGGCGTCCACGGCCACGTTCGCCGGCCTGGGACTGGTCGTCGGCCTGCAGATCGTCCGGCGCTGGCGTGGTGGAGGCCCCATCCGGCGACGGGCCTGGGTGGCCGCGGGGGCGGGGTTCGCCCTGCTCGCGATGCTGGGAATGGGCGCGAAGGCGGACGTCTTCGCGCACGCATTCGGTCTCGGGCTCGGAACATTGCTCGGAATTGGCGCCGGAATCGCCGACCGCCCCGCCCCGGCTCGCCGCACGGCGACGCCCGGCGCGAAGGAGCGCCTGTTTCAAGCGGCCCTTGCGATCGCGGCCCTCGGCGCCGTGGTCGCTGCGTGGGCCCACGCGCTCGCGCGCGCGTGACGGCGACACGTCGTTGGTCCCCGCGCCGCCGGCCAGGACGGGCCTGCGTTGCGAGCGGGCGGCTCCTGTGTAATGTCTTCGCCCATGCGTCCCCTTCGTGATCGGCCGTTGCCGCGAAACCTGCTCCTCGCCGTCTTCTTGCCGGCATTCGCCGTCGCGCCGGGCGCGTGCAAGGGCAATGGCAAGAACACCACGACGGGGTCCGTCCCCGCGCAGACCGGGGAGCTCGCCCAGGTGGTGGCGCGCATAGACGATTCCGTCATCACGGTGGGCGACGTGCAGGGAAGCATCAACAAACAAGCCCCGTTCGTGCGGGCGCGCTACGCCGCGCCCGAGAAGAAGAAGGAGTTCGTCGACAACTTGATTCGCATCGAGGTGATGGCGAAGGAGGCCGAGCGCCGCGGCTACGACAAGGATCCCGAGGTCATCCGGGTGATGAAGCAGCAGATGATCTCGAGGTTCTTGCAGAAGGACTTCGAGTCGAAGCTGAAGGTCGAGGACGTGGCCGACGCCGACGTCGAGAAGTACTACAAGGAGCACCCCGAGGCGTTCAACCGCCCGGACGAGGTTCGCGTGAGCGAGATCTTCGTCAAGGACAAGGCGAAGGCGGACAAGGTTGCGCGCGAGGCGAACGCCGCCAGCCGAACCGATCCCAGGGCCTTCCGTGACCTCGTCACGAAGTACTCCGAAGACGAGGATTCGAAGTCCCGTGGGGGCGACCTGACGTCGTTCGACCGCGGCTCGACCACAGTCCCCAGGCCCGTCGTCGAGGCCGGGTTCTCGTTGAAGGAGGTAGGCGACGTCTCGCCGCCGGTCAAGCTCGACAACGGCTTCGCCATCCTGAAGCTCACCGGCAAGCGGCCGGGATTCTCCCGACCGCTCGCGGAGGTGAAGCGAACGATCCAACAGAGCCTGTTCAAGGATCTGCGCACCAAATCCCTGGAGGCGTTCGTGGCCGATCTGCGGAAGAAGTACACCGTCAGCATCGACGAGGCCAACCTCGCCAAGGTCTCCGTCGTCGAGGGCGACTCCCGTGGCGCCCAGCCCGCCTCCGCGCCCCGGCCCGGGATGCCCCTTCCCGGCGTGCGACCGCACGGCGGGCCCGGCCTGCCTCCCGGTACCGCGATGCCGCCAGGCACCGCGGGCGTGATGCCCTCGCAAAGCCGCCCGGCGGCCCCGCAGGCTGCAGGCGCGCAGGTCACGCCGTGAGGCGACCTGGCTTGGCATCCCGGCTCTCGCCCGCCCTGCTGGCGGCGGCGCTCGCCCTGCTCGCCGCGGGGCGCGCGGGTCAGGCGCGCGTCGTCGAGAAGGTCGCCGCGGTCGTCGGCGCGAGCATCATCCTCGCCAGCGAGGTCGAGGAGAAGGCCGCGCCGCTGCTCGGTGATCTGGCGCGGATCACCGACCCCGGCAAGCGGGCCGCCCGGGCCACGGCGCTGCGGCGCGAGACGCTGGAGCGGCTGATCGACGACCAGCTCATCAGCGATCAGGCAGCAGAGCTTCGCCTGAGCGTCACGCCCGAGCAGGTGGACTCGTCCATCGCCGAGATCAAGCGCCAGAACAACATCGACGACAAGCAACTCGACGACGCCTTGCACGCGCAAGGCATGAGCATGGAGGCCTATCGCTCGGACCTGAAAAAGCAACTGTTGCGGTTTCGCGTCCTCAACATCGCGGTGGGGTCCAAGGTCACCATCACCGACGAGGACGTGAAGTCGTACTACAACCGCCACTACAAGGCCGGCAGCGCCAACACGGAGGTGCGGGCGAGCCACATCTTCCTGGCCATCCCCGAGGGGGCCGACGCGGGCGTGGTCGCCGAGAAGCAGGCCCTCGGGCGCAAGCTGGTGGAGCGCGCCGCGACCGAGGACTTCGCCAACCTGGCGCGCGAGTACTCCGACGACGCGGCGACGCGAAAGGACGGCGGCGACCTGGGGTATTTCGGAAAGGACATTCTTCCCAAGGCCATCGAGGAGATGGTGTTCTCGATGAAGGTCGGCGAGGTCGCCGGCCCGGTCCGCGCCGACCGAGGGTTTCACGTCATCAAGCTCGTCGATCGCAAGACGACCAGCGCCAAGCCCCTCGCCGACGTCGAAGACGACATCCGCATGCAGCTCCGCCAAAAAGAGATGGAGAAGCAAACCAAGAGCTACCTCGCCGACCTTCGCAAGCGCAGCCTGGTCGACATCAGGTACTGACGGTGTCTTCGGCCTGAGGGGGCGGCCGAGGAGGCGATGGCACGGCGCATGCGGTGCTCAATCGCGGAGGTCGGCCATGCGTCCATTCACCGTTACAGCGATCGCGATGATGTCGTTGCCCTTGGCCGGATGTTGGGTCGGTTATCGCGAGCGCCGGCACGAGCAGCCGATCGCGCATGACCGTCGCGAGGATCATTCCAGGAGGCCCGGAGACCGCGCGCCACATCACGGCGATCACGACAACGATCGCGACCATCACGACGACCGGCACTAGGGCAATTCCCTGAGGCCCACGGCCTCGCCCGTGACCAGCGGTCGACCTTGGATGGGCGGACCTGGGGGCCGTAGCCCCCGGGTCGCTACCCAGCAGTAACACCCGGAGCCCGCGGGTTACCGATGCGCTACCGCGGACCATCCACCGTTCGGCACGACAGCGGCTACTTCTTCTCCATGTCGCTGCCCGCCTTCTCGATCTTGTTGCCGGACTTCTCCATCTCATCAGAAGCCTTCTGCATCTTCTTGGCGTGCGCCTTGCGGCTCTTGGCCGACTTCTCCATCTTCTCACCCTCGGCCTTCTCGGTGGCACCCGCCGCTTCCAGCCGCGCCCCTTCGGCGGCTTCGCCGTCCTTCTTCTTCATCGCCTTGCCCTCTTTCTGCATCCTCTCGCCCTTCTCCTCCTTGGCCTCGGCGGTGCCTGCGCTCTTCTCGGCGGCTTTCTTCTCGTTCACGGCCTTCTTCTCGAGCGCGTTCCCTTTCGCCTCGACGGCGTTGCCCTCCTTCTGCACGGCATTCTGATCAGCGCGCGCCGTGGCGCCTGCGACCAACAAGAACGACAGCGACGTGCCAAGAATGAGCCCTCGAATATGCATTGTCTTCTCTCCCGGTGGTGGTGGTCGGCCAGCAGACTCGGAACGAATCGCCGGCCTTCCGCTCCCAACAAGCAAACACGGGACCAACGGTTCCCGTCGTGAGGAGATACCGAGCCCGCGAAGCGGCCGTCAGCGGTGCAGGTACCCGGTGAAGTACAAGAGGAGCAGGACGACAACGATGATGCCTGCCGGGGACCAGCCAGCGTATCCGAAGCGAGAGTGCCCGTAGCCACCACCCGCCAGCGCCGCCACGAGCAACACGATCAAGATGATCATCAACATGATTCGTTCCTCCTTGGCAAGTCTTCGCGAGGCGTGTCTTCCGCCTCCGCGGACATGCCAAGCAAGCCGCGGGCCCAGCCGGCTGCTAGGGCAGGTGGGTTTCGCCCATCAGGAACTTGTCGACGCCGCGGGCGGCGTCGCGGCCCTCGGCGATCGCCCAGACGATCAGCGACTGGCCGCGGGCCATGTCGCCCGCCGCGAACACCGCCGGGACGGACGTCTGCTTCTCCGCGTTCGTGATCACGTTGCCGCGGCCGTCGAGCGCCACGCCGAGCTCCGTCAGCAGGCCCGGCTTTTCAGGCCCGACGAAGCCCATCGCCAGCAAGACCAGATCGGCGGGCCAGATCTTCTCGGTGCCGGGCATCTCGCGCATGGTGGTCCGGCCGGCCTCGGTCTTCCATTCCACCTCGACCGTCTGCAGCGCCTTCACGTTGCCGGCGCCGTCGTCGATGAAGCGCTTGGTGACCACGGCGTAGCGACGGGGATCGGCGCCGAAGACAGCGGCCGCTTCCTCCTGACCGTAGTCCATGCGGTAGATCCGCGGCCACTGCGGCCACGGGTTGTCCGCCGCGCGCAGGTCCGGCGGCCTCGCCAGGATCTCGAACTGCACGAGGCTCTTGCAGCCGTGGCGCATCGAGGTCCCGACACAGTCGGTCCCGGTGTCGCCGCCCCCGATGACCACGACCTCCCTCCCCTTGGCGCTGATGTACTTCCCGTCGGCGTGCTTGCTGTCGAGCAGGCTCTTCGTATTCAGCAGCAAGAACTCCATCGCCAGGTGGATACCCTTCAGGTTCCGCCCCTCGATGGGTAGATCGCGCGCCTTGGTCGCGCCGCCACACAGAACGACTGCGTCGAAATCGGCGCGCAGGCGCGCGGTCGGGAAGTCCTTCCCCACGCAGGTGCCGACGACGAAGTTCACCCCCTCCTGGGCCAGCAGCTTCACCCGGCGATCCACGAGCTGCTTCTCCAGCTTCATCTGCGGGATCCCGTACATCAACAGCCCACCGACGCGGTCGTCGCGCTCGAACACGGTGACCGTGTGGCCCGCCTGATTGAGCTGCGCGGCGCAGGCCAGTCCGGCCGGCCCCGACCCGACGACCGCCACCTTCTTGCCGGTGCGGCGCGCGGGGAGGTGCGCGGTGACCCACCCCTCCTCGAAGCCCTTGTCGATGATCGCCGCCTCGATGTTCTTGATCGTGACGGCGGGCTCGCTGATGCCGAGCACGCACGAGCCCTCGCAGGGGGCCGGGCAGACGCGCCCCGTGAACTCCGGAAAGTTGTTCGTCTTGTGCAGGCGCGCCAGCGCCTCTTGCCACTGGCCGCGATAGACGAGGTCGTTCCATTCGGGGATGAGGTTGTGGACGGGACAGCCGCTGGCGCCCCCCACCATCATCGTGCCGGTGTGACAGAAGGGAACGCCGCAGTCCATGCACCGCGCGCCTTGCTCCTTGAGCGCGGTCTCCGGCATGTGCTCGTGAAACTCGCTCCAGTCGGCGATGCGCTCGGCGGGCTGCCGCAGGACCGGCAACACACGCTCGTACTCCAAGAATCCGGTGGTCTTACCCATGATCGTTTCCGAGGCGTCCTTCCAGTTTCAGGTCCGGCGCATGACGACGTTGCACGACGCGCCCCACCCTATTTGCCGCCCGCGCGCGCGACGTCATGTGAGTTCTTCTCGAACGCGGCCATCTCCGCCTCGTCCTGCGACATGCCCGCCTGGCGCATCTCCCGTTGCGCGTCGACCATCCGCTTGTAGTCGTTGGGCATGACCCGCACGAAGAAGCCGCTCCACTCGGACCACGCGCCCAGGATCTCCTCGGCGCGCTTCGAGCCCGTGTGCTGCAGGTGCCGGGCGATCAGCGTCTTGACCTCCGCGGTCTCGGCGGGATCGTCCAGCTTCCCGAGGCTCACCATCTCCTTGTTGCAACGGCGCGCGAAGTCGCCGGCTTCGTCGAGCACGTAGGCCACGCCGCCCGACATGCCGGCGGCGAAGTTGCGGCCCGTGTTCCCGAGGATGACGACGCGGCCCCCCGTCATGTACTCGCAGCCGTGATCTCCCACCCCCTCCACGACGGCGGTCGCGCCGCTGTTCCGCACACAGAAACGCTCGCCCGCCGTGCCCCGGAAGTAGCCCTCGCCGGCCGTCGCGCCGTAGAGCGCCACGTTGCCGATGATGACGTTGTCCTCGGACACGAAGCTGGCCGCGCGCGACGGGAAGACCGCGATCTTCCCGCCCGACAACCCCTTGCCGACGTAGTCGTTCGAGTCCCCTTCCAGGGTCAGCGTCATTCCCTTGGGCAGAAACGCCCCGAAGCTCTGCCCCGCGGAGCCCTGGAAGTTGAACTTGATGGTGTCCTCGGGCAAACCCTCGGGACCGTAGCGCCGCGTGAGCTCGCTGCCGGTGATGGTGCCCACCACGCGATTCGTGTTGCGAATGGGAATGGTGGCCGTGACCTTCGCGCCCCGCTCGAGGGCCGGCTTCGCGAGCGCGAGCAGGGTGGTCCTGTCGAGCGCCCGGTCGAGCCCGTGGTCCTGGCCGGCGGTCTGGTAGCGCCCCACGGTCGCAGGCATCTTCGGCTGCTCGAGGATGCGCGTCAGGTCGATGCCGCGCGTCTTCCAGTGCTCGACGGCCTTGTTCATGCCCAGACACTCGGTGTGTCCGACCATCTCGTTGATGGTGCGGAAGCCGAGCTCAGCCATGTACTCGCGCACCTCCTGCGCCACGAAGCGCATGAAATTGACCACGTACTGGGGGTCGCCCGTGAACTTCTTGCGCAGCCGCGGGTCCTGGGTGGCCACGCCGACCGGACAGGTGTTGAGGTGGCACACGCGCATCAGGATGCAGCCGACCGTCACGAGCGGCGCGGTCGAGAAGCCGTACTCCTCGGCGCCGAGGAGCGTCGCCACGATCACGTCGCGGCCCGTCTTCAGCTGGCCGTCGGTCTCGACGCGGATCCGGCTGCGCAGATCGTTGAGCACCAACACCTGGTGCGCCTCGGCGAGGCCCAGCTCCCACGGGATGCCGGCGTGCTTGATGCTGGTGAGCGGGGAGGCCCCCGTACCGCCGTCGTGGCCGCTGATGAGCACGACGTCCGCGTGAGCCTTGGCCACGCCGGCCGCGATCGTGCCCACGCCCACCTCGGCCACCAGCTTCACGCTGATGCGCGCCTCGGTGTTCGCGTTCTTGAGGTCGTGGATCAGCTGCGCCAGATCCTCGATCGAATAGATGTCGTGATGCGGGGGCGGCGAGATGAGGCCCACGCCCGGCGTGGCGTGGCGGACCTTGGCCACCCAGGGGTAGACCTTCGACCCGGGGAGCTGACCGCCCTCGCCGGGCTTCGCCCCCTGCGCCATCTTGATCTGCAGCTCCTTGGCCTTGGTCAAATAGAGGCTCGTGACGCCGAAGCGTCCCGACGCCACCTGCTTGATGGCGCTGTTGCGCGAATCTCCGTTCGCGTCGGTGACGTAGCGCGACGGATCTTCACCGCCCTCGCCCGTGTTGCTCTTGCCCCCGATGCGATTCATGCCGATCGCGAGCG